>JAJCXQ010000383.1 GCA_029263355.1 Acidobacteriota bacterium
GCAGACGAAGAGTCCTGACCGTCGGCCTCAGTGTCGATGAATTTGTGCAGGTCGCCCCTTATCTGGATCCAAAGCGCTTCGACGTCGATCGCTTTCCCAGTACCCGCGGCGCCCTCGAGCTCGTCGCCTGCCAAGTGATCGACGTGCTGCTGGTGCGTTTCGCGCTGCATGATGCCAGTCTGCCCGCCTTTCTTCGGTCGGTGCGTAACAAGTTGAGTCCCTGTCGGCAGTCACCGGTTGTGCTGCTGGGTCGTGGTGAGGAGCTGCCCAAAGCGCGGCGATATCTTGGCCGCGGCGCCAACCGGGTATTGGACCTCGACGACGACCGGAAGAAGCTCCAGGACACCGTCGCCTGCCTGCTGCGAGTCGCACCGCGCAAAAGCTGCCAATTTATCGCCCAACTCGAGATCAAGAACGGCCACAGCCGCGACTGGGTCCTGTGTCGCAGCCTCAACGGCTCGGCCACCGGCGTCCTGCTCGAAACCGATCGCCGGATTCCAACCGGAACCCTGGTCGATTTCGAGTTCACGCTGCCGGCCGTCTCAAAACCGGTGATCGGCCGTGGAGAGGTTATTCGCCACACCCTCGCCGAACGCGAGTCGTCCCATGGCATCGGCATGCGGATCCTGTCCTTCGCTAAAGGCTCACAGAGCTTCTACGAAAAGTATCTCAACGGTCGCGGTTGAGCTCGAAACCGTTTTTCAGCCTGATCCGTCAACGGCGAGCCGTCTCCTGAGCTCTTCGAGCTCCCACCCGACTTCGGCCGCTACCGCGGTTAGAACGGATTCCTCCGCAAAGCCGGTCAGGTAGGCATTGAGCCGGCCGGCAGCGGCGGACGCCAGGAAGGCATCGAGATCACTCCCTGTGGACTCGGCCAGCTCACCAACCAACTCGGGGTGGACGCGCTGAAAGTGAAACTTCTGATGCATACGCTCAGCTGGCCAAAACGCGCCCTCGGGCAGAATCTCGGCCGTGACTTTGTCCCTAGTCTTGCGACGCAACTGACGTTTCGACTCTTTCGCCGCTTGCAGCTGTGCCGTGCCGCGGGGCAAGAGCGCGCCCTCGGGTATCGATGCTCCCGGATCGGAGGATCAAAGGTCAGAGTCTAGCAGCCTATCGGCCTCAACAGGGGGATACCATATATGGTATATTACCCTGCCGTGTGGGAGGTCCACGAACATCATCGACTCGTCCATCGAGCTCAGCACTTACCGGTCGAGATACTCAAACGCTACGAGAAATGGAAAGACATTGTGGAACTCTCGGGGCCAGCAGGCTTGCGGCTAATCAAGGGGTTCCATGACGAGGCGCTTCGCGGTAAGTGGAAGGGGCATCGTTCTTCGAGGTTAGGCCTTCAGTACCGCGTGCTCTACAGGATCGACGGCCAAGAAGTCCTCGTAGAAGTAATCGATACCACAGCACACGACTATCGGAGGAAATGAGGCATGGCACGTAGGAGTTTCCAAAAAGCTCGACGCCATATCGACGTGACGGTTGGTGAATCAGTGCGGATCATGCGGGAGCTCCAGGAGCTCAGTCAAAACGAGCTAGCGGAACGCAGCGGCATTCCGCAGTCGACCCTCTCGGCGATCGAAAATGATCGAGTCAACCTTGGTGTGGAGCGGGCTAAAGTGCTGGCAAGAGCACTGAGATGCCATCCCGCAGTGCTGGTATTTCCTGGATGGGACGTCGGTGATGAAACGGCGGCATGACCGCTTGACAAGGGACCATGGTATGGGGCTCGGCGCGTTCTCGATCAGCTTGGCGGTCAAAAATCTTCAATCTTCGAAGACCTTCTACGAGACCAACTAATCGCTACGCAGTGCGATCACCGGATCGACACGCGTCGCCTTTCGCGCTGGTAGATAACTGGCGAGGAGAGCGACGGCGGTAAGGCCGACCGCCAACACGCTATAGGTCCAAGGGTCTCGCGTCGTCACCCCGAGCAGCTGACTCTCCAGACCTCGGCTGGCCATCAACGCGCCGAAGATACCCAAACCCACTCCGACGACCGCCAACAGCAGAGCCTCGCGACCGACCATGCGTACGATGTCGGCGCGGCCGGCGCCCACCGCCATCCGGATACCGATCTCGCGGCGACGTTCGCGGACGGCAAAGGCCAGCACGGAATAAACTCCCGTAGCGGCCAGAACCAAAGCGAGCAACGCGAACCCGGTCAACAGCTGCACCAGGAACCGCGGCTGCCATTCGACGTCCCGAACGACCTGCGTCATGGTCGTGAAACCGTAAACCGGTGCATCGCGAGACAACGACCACACCGCATCCTCAATCGCTGGCTGCAAAGCCAACAGCTGAGTTTCGGTAGCTCCGGATTGCCGCACGTAGAGGCTGAAGTTGTTGGTTGGCCGCTGCGCTTGCGGACGATAGAGGATCGGCGGCGGTTGCGGGTTATCGGCCAATCCTCGCAGATCTCCAGCCAGACCGATCAGCCGCACCGACGTGACCGACTCACCTTCTCCCAACACCAGCGTTTTACCCACTGGATCGGCATCGTCCCACAGCAGACGCGCCAGCGAGCGACTGATCACCGCCACCTGTTCGCCGTCCGCTGCATCGAGATCGGAAAAGTCGCGGCCGCTGAGCATCGGTTGAACCGCAGCTTCGAAATAACCCGGCAGAGTGCTCAGCAACACTGCCCGCGGACGCTGGTCCGGAGGCAACTCGGTTCCCAGCGCCGCTACCGCAGACGTTGTGCCAAAGCCGGCAGCAAACGTCGGCATGAATTCGATCCCTCCGACCGATTCGACCCCCGGCAGCTCGCGCACCTTGTCCAACGCTTGGCTGTGGAAGGCGGCCCAACGTTCTGGGTCGTCGAAGTTCCCACCACGGGCGCCGATACGACCCACCAGCAGGCCGTCTTCCTCGAAGCCCAGCCCCATCCCACGCAGATGCTGGAGTGAGCGCACGGTCAGGCCAGCTCCCACCAGGAGCACCATGGAGAGCGCCAACTCGGTGACCACTAGGGTCGACCGAATACGGCTACGAGACCGCCCGCCAATGGCGCGAGATGCCCCCGCCGACAGCCAACCGGCGGCGTCTTGAAAAAGCTGGCGCATCGGGAGCAAGCCGAAGAACAGCGTGGTCAAACAGGCCAAACCCAGGGAGAACAACATTACCCCCGGCTCTACCTGGACACGATCGAGCAGAGGCACCGAGGTATTCGAGGGCGCCAATCGCGCCAGCGGACCAATACTCCAGAAGGCCGCCAACACCCCCAGTCCAGCACCAGCCAGACTGATCAGTAGACTTTCGGCAAGCAACTGACGCGCCAGATGTAGTCGACCGGCTCCGAGAGCTTGACGCACAGCGATCTCCTGGCCACGACCGAGCGCCCGGGTCAGCAACAGGTGGGCAACGTTCGAACATGCGATCAGCAACACAAAGCCGACCGCCCCGAACAGCACCATCAGCGCCGGCTCGAAGCGCTCCACAAGCGAGCCGTGTAAGGTCTCGACCCGCAACCCTCGAGCGCTGTGGGTATCGGGATAGGTCTTCCCCAAGTCAACAACCAGGCGATTCGCCTCGTCCCGCGCTTGCGTCAAGGACACATCGTCCGCCATTCGACCGATGAGCACAAAATTGGCTCGGCGGGCGTCTGGCGCAGCGTTCTCGGCAAGCGGCAGCCACGCCACCGGATTATTCGGAAAAGCGTCGTTGCGATAATGAGAAGGCATAACACCGACAACTTCGTAGGTCTCGTCATTGAGCTCTAGAGTCTTGCCCACGACCTCCGGATCGCCACCAAAGTAGCTCTGCCAGAAACCGTAATCGAGCAACACGACGTGGGCATCTTGACGATGCTCCTCGGCGGTGAAGGTGCGTCCGAGGATCGACTGGGCGCCGAGCATTTCGAACCACCCTTCGGTCACCTGGCGCATCAGTGGATTCAGGGGGCGTTCGGCGTCGGTCACCGATAAGCCGGTGTTGCGGGCCCCCGCGACCGCCACAAAAGCGGCGCCGTGATTGCGCGCCGCGACCACCGTCGCCTCGCTTACCCGCTGGCGGTCCCGACCGCGGGCGGTCTCAGTTCCGAAGAAGCGAACCAGCTGGTCAGGATCCTCAAAACTGAGCGGCTTGAGCACCAGGCCGTAGGCGAGAGAGAACACCACTGTGTTGGCGCCGATGCCGAGGGCCAAAACAAGTACCGCGACGGTGCTGGGGCCCGGGTTCTTGAGCAGGGTCCGTAGCGCGAATTTCAAGTCTCGAGTCATGGGTGCAACCTCCTACTCGATACTTAGCAAGATCCCGGCCACATACCCATTGCCGTTGCCTACAGGCCCAAACGCGCTCTGCAGTACCCGGCATGGCCGGGCGGCTGTTCGAATCTGGGATCACCCTGTATCGAGATCGGGAAGTGCGCCGGAACAAGTGGTTGGAATCGTGATCGCAGGAGGTCGAGAAAAGAGCCTGGTGTTGCCACTAGCCCCCGCCCTCAATGCCCTCGAGCTCGAGCTCGTCGCTCAGCACAACGTCTGAGCGACGCTCGATCCACTCCGGCAGCCTCTAGCAGCCGTCATCTATCCCTGTCGCCGGTCACTCCCCTGTTGCGGTATCCCAAGCCAAGGTGTCACCACTCTCGAAGCTGTCGCTGAACAGCCCGCTGCAGTAGCCAAGGAGGGCGCTCAGCACCTGTTCCCGATCCGCTTCAGCCGCGATCGCCCCGAAGGGGAAGCCGAAGAAAACCGTACGATACGAGCCGGTGACCTTGTTGATCGCAGCATTGCCATTGTTGCCGACAAAGGCAACTTCAGCGGTTGCGTCGGGATCGAGCTCGTCACTGAAATTACTAAACGGGTAACTCAAAGTGTAGGGCCCGAATCCGCTGAACAGCGAGCCCGCGCCGGTGACTTCGGTCTGCGTGACATCACTGTCCGCAGCACTGAGTCCGAGGTAGGTCTGCATGAACGTCGTGAGCCCACGGTCGAAGAAGTAATCCTGAGCGCTCATGAACAGGCACTTCGAACCCGTGTCGAGCCATTCCGCAAGCGCCGTCTCGCCGGTCGCTCCAGGACCCGCGGTGCCGCCGAACTCATCACCGGTAAACCACAGGACGGTGTTGTAAGGCGCCAGCTCAGCGGCCGACGGCTCGTTGTCGGAGTTGGCGGTGTCCCAGACTTCGAAGCCCAAACCCAAGGCGGTGAGTGCGTCGACGAAGGGAGCGCGAGCATCCGGCCCGTTGTCATCATCGTCGACCAAAAGAATCGGCGGGATCGGTCGGGTAGTGAAACTGAACACGGCCGAGACCTCGCCATCGCCGCAAACGTTGTCGCCGCGCACTCGCCAGAAGTATTCGGTCACCGGATCGAGACCTGCGTCGGCCGCGAGACTCGTGTCACTAGTGGTCGACGAGAACACGATGTCAGTGAACGCCTCGTCGGTGGCGATTTCAACCAGGTAGCTCTGCGCTTGAACGGCGGCCTCCCACGTCACGGTCGGATTGACGTCGACGTCTGTGGCGTCATCAACCGGCGCGGTGAGGATCGCGGCGACCGGTGTCAGATTGAAGATCTCGAGGGTGACAGTGGCGTCATGCACGATGGTGCTTGGGCTCGAGGTGCCTGTGATCGCAACTTCGTAGCTACCGGCAACAACTCCTCCGGTACCGCTCAGAGTCAAGGTGCTAGTACCAGGAGGTGTCACCGGATTGGTGCCAAAGGCGGCGGCGAGTCCAACCGGTAAGGCTCCATTGGTGAGGGTTACCATCTCGGTGAAGCCCATGAACTGCGGCACCTCCAAGTCGTACAGTCCGTCGGCGGGTGCACAGACCGTCCGCGACGAGGGACTCGGCAGGACAAGAAAATCTTCGCTGATCGGTGTCGGTTCGAAGAAGGTGTCCGAGTTGTTGTTGCCACCTTGGACATTACGATCGTCGGCCCACTGCACCAGCACCTGAGAAGCGGTCTGGATCTGCTGGTCGTAGTCACCGTGGTAACAGTTGGCGAGGCCGCCATCGAGAAACACCGGTGACGATACATCCGAGACCCGCTCGCTGGGCTGCCAGGTGGTGCCGCCGTCGAACGAGAAACGTTTGTAGTAGTCGATCATGATGTTGCTGGGATCGAGCCGGCGATCGTAGAACGTGGCGACCACCACGTTGCTGGCGCCGACACTGACCGTCGGGAAATATTGATCGTTGGTGGTGGCGTCGTCGCTGAGTCGCACCTCGGGCTCCCAGGTGGCACCGCTGTCGTTGGACTTGCGATAGAACACGTCGATCTCGTCACCGACGTCGAAGCCATCGGGATCGTAGGAGTAAACCACGTGCAGCGCGCCGTCTGGACCAACCGCAAGCTGCGGCGACGGTAAGTAGCGAATGTTTGCGTCGAGGGCTGGTCGACCACAGTTGCCGGTCGCCGCCGCATCGCGAGGGTTGATCTCACCGGTCAACGGGTTGGTCACCGGTGTGAAGGTGTCGCCGCCGTCCGTGGAACGAACGATCTCGATATCGATGGGGCCGGAGGGGAACGGATTCCAACGGACCCAGCCGATGAAAACATCGCCGTTGGGAGCCACCACCGGCCATGCGCCCTGATAGTCGGCGCCGGTACCGCTGATCGCGACGGCGGGCGACCAGGTTGCGCCAGCATCATCGGAATAATTGGCGTAGATCCGGGCGCCGGCATTGAAGTCTGTCCAGCCGACGTAGAGACGACCGAAGAAAGGGCTGCCCGGGAAGTTGTCGGCCACCAGAATCTCTTTATCGTCGCCACCCGAGACATGGGTGTTGCCGACGAAAGTGAAGGTCAAACAATCATCGTCCGAACGCCAGATTCCGAGACCGCTCGACTCCAGGGCGGCAAAGTAGAATTTGCCATCGGTGCGCCGCCAAACGATGCTTGGATCGCCGCCGCTGTTCGCCCCCAACGGGCCGCGGTCATCGAAGGTGGCGCCGCCATCGGTGGATCGACTGAAACCGGTGAAGCCGGTCCCCTCGACCAGACCGTGGAACGAATCGTTGTAGCCTGAACAAATCGTGCCGGTGGTCTCGTTGTGGGCGATCGAGGTTTCGTTCTGCACCCGCGAACTCCCCGCGTCCTCACCACTCGGATCGTTGACTAGGACATCAGGGGTGACAGGGCCCTCAGGGAGTGTTGGGTGGATCGACGGCTCTTGCCGGACTGTACCCAACTCGTGCTCACGACCGCACGCGACGAGCAGCTTGAACAGCAGGCCGTCCATCTTGCCGCGAACGTTGGGATCGTCCAATTGGGCGCACATTTCGGGGGCCGCCTTCTTGATCGAGCCTCGCTCGACCGTTTTGGGCGCATCCGCGTTCGCGAACTGCGAGCCGGCGATCGCCATGAGCAACGAAAAAATCATTACGGCACGGTGGTGCTTCATAGACAGGTCTCCCTATTTGGAGGGTTGCCGCCATGCAGGCTTGGCTCGCTCGAACGAGCACGTTCTCGAGGCAGCAAAGTTCGACGAATTCGAGGCTGTGGGATAATTCAGCCTATTAGTCTGTCAGCCGCGGCCCGGAATCACAAGATCCCTCCGAGCTCACATCCAGTATCCGGGGCAATTAAAACAGCGACAGCGGCACGCTCCCCTCGAGCTCCAACAAACCGCGTTTGATCGCCAAGCCACCCGCGTAGCCGGTGAGGGTACCGTCGGCTCCTATGACCCGATGGCAGGGGACAATAATCGGGATTGGGTTAGTGGCGTTGGCCCGACCGACAGCTCGCGCCGCACCGGGTCGTCCCAGATCTCGGGCAAGCTCCGAGTAAGTGCGCGTTTCTCCCGCTGGAATCTCCAGCAACTGCTGCCAAACCCGCTGTTGAAACTCGGTGCCACGGGGAGCTAGCTCGAGATCGAAAACCCTACGATCACCGTCGAAATACTCCCGCAGCTGAGCTGCGGCGCCAGCGGTGCGGTCGGCATCCTCGACCAACTCGTCGCTGCAATCGAAATAGCGTTCTAGGGCGCTGGGCAGCGGCTCGTCCGGATCGCTGAGAAAGGCGATGCGGACGAGACGCCGGGAGCTGTCGACCACCAACCCCAAATCACCGATCGGTGACGCCATGCGATCAAAAAAAAGCTTCATTGCTCCTCTCCCTGGAAGGCCCAAAGATGAAAAGTGGCAAGACTGCGATGGGGCGCGAAGGGCATCATCAACTCCCGGGTGGCGTCAGCATCGGGACGCACCTCGAGACCGAAGAAGCGCTGAAGATTGCGGGTCAGAGCGGCGTCGCCGATCGGCACACAATCGACGAATCCAAAGGCCCGCATCATCAGATAGTTAGCAGACCATGGTCCGAGCCCACGCACCCCCAGCAGCAGCCGTTCGGCAGTGGCCGCTGAAACCGGTCCCGAGGCTGAAGAGGTCAGATTCAGTAGCGCGGACTCGCCCGTGACCAGCCCGCGCGCGATCGCAAGTAGATACTGGGTCTTGGGCCGCGAAAATCCCGACTGATGCAGATCCTCGGGCTCTAGCTCGGCAACCTGCTCGGCAGTCGGCGGCGCGTAGAGGGTATTGTTCAACCTGTTGCCGATCCTCCGAGCCAGCCGCCGTCTCAATGCGAAGGCCACCGGCAAGCTGACCTGTTGGCCGGCGATTACCCAGACCAAAGCATCAAACAGCGTCGCGGTTTGCGGGATCGTCAAACCTTGCCGCCCGCCAACCAACCGTGCCACGGCGGCTTCGCGAGACGCGCGGTGCTCGAACGGTCGCGGATCGATCACCAGCCCGAGAAGTCGCAGAACCTGGGCATGAACAGCCACCGCGTGACGACCGGGCGATCCAGCCTGCCCTTCGATGAGGCAGCGGGCGAGGTCCGGTCGGAGCTCGACGGTCACCGTCAGCGGCTCGCCTTCGGCGTGTGTACCGAAAGTGAAGCTACCGGCCACAACCCTCTCGGTCTCGCTCGCCGGGTCACGGCCGAGGTAACGCAGAACCTGGTTCGCAACAAAATAGGGCGGCAGCTCGAGCTCGAATCCCGTGGCTCCGGTCAACCGACGAAAGCTCCGCGAGCTCAGACGCATGCGGCGTCTAAAATCGCGCTCGAAGTGCGCCACAGCATCATAGCCAAACCTGCCCGCAATCTCGTCGATCGCCAGATCGGAGGCCAAGATCTGATGGCTGGCCCGGTCGATTCGGAGACGGGTCAGCAGCTCGGCCGGAGTGCAATGGTAGACCTGCCGGAACAGGCATTGGAGCTTCGATGCACCGACGCCGGCAACACTCGCCAGGTCATCCGGTGCTTTGAAGGCGCCTGGATCACGATGCATACGCTGCGCCAGATCCTCGACCTGCAAAACGCCGGGATCATCTTCATTCACGGACTTGGGACGCCGGGCCATGAGCTGACTATAGCCGGGATCGATCTAGTTCCGGTCCGTTGACGTAAGGAAGGTACGAAACGCTCAACTACGACACCCGATTCCCTGCTATAACTACTCCGCTTCCAAGAGTAGACTTCCGTCAAGGAGAACCTGATGCATTTCAAGAGTCCCAAGCCCGTCCGAATAGTGAAGCCCCTGACAACCTTCGCCTCCCCGATTTGGCTGTCCATCGGACTCGCCTTGTGGCTGATCGCTGGCACCGCCACCGCTCAGACAGTCATCGATCTTACCGAAGATCTCGACTCCGACCGCCCCGAGGCCTGGTCGATGCGTTACTTCACGAGTATCTCGTTGCTCAGCGGCCTGGGCAGTCCGGAAGCCATGACTCCCGGTTCGTGGGAGATCGGCTTTGAAGGCGGCTGGGTTCCCTCACTCAGTGAAACCGAACGCCGGGTAGGCTTCGATGGCCGCAAAACCGAGGATCTCAACAAGACATCGGTCTTCGGCCGCCCCCGTGTCACCATCGGGTTACCCAAGAAGTTCTCCCTCACCCTAGCCTATGCCCCGCCGGTCGAAGTCGGTGGCGTAAAGCCCAACCTGATCTCCGCCGCAATCGGCCGCCCCTTCCATGTCGGCGACAGCTGGCGATTCGGATGGCGTCTCTACGGCCAGACCGGGACCATCAAGGGCGACTTCACCTGCGATTCTGACACCGTGGCGGCGGGTAACGATCCGCAGCGTAATCCCTTCAGGTGCGAGGCGGTGTCGAACGACGAAGTTTCAGTGGACTATGCCAGTTTCGAGATCTCGACGGCACGGCGCTCCGAGAGCCCTTTCGAACCACATTTTTCCGTTGCAGTCAATTTTCTCGACACCGAGTTTCAAGTCAATGCGCTGTATTTTGGGGTGATCGATCGTACTTTGCAGCGAGCCGACGACACTACAGTCTCGTTGACGGCAGGCCTGAGCTATCGCGCAACGGACAAGTGGCGACTAACTGGCGAGCTGTTTTACTCGCCCCTAGGTGACGTCTCACGCCGAGACTCACCCACCAGCAACACGTTCACTAGCGGCAGCGAAGAGCTCTTCAATGTCCGCGGCATGATCTCGTACCGCGTGCGTTGATCCTCATAGCGGCCCGCAGATTCGCTGGCCACGCAGCCCTGCTGAGCGGGATCTTCGCACTCGCGTTTCTGACACCCGTCGAGACGGTCGATTCTGATCCCGCCATTGCGCTGCTGGTCAGCCAGGTGATCCTCGATCATCACACCCTGCGCCTCGACGTCTACCGCGACGACCCAGCTTGCGCTTACGACCTCGAGAACGACTATCGCATCCGCCACCGCGGCGACCACCTCTACTACTATGCGCCAGGGGTGCCGATCCTGTCGTTACCCTTCGTCTGGGTAGCGAATCGCCTCGGATTCCACATGCTCGACCAAGCCACCGAGCAGACGGCCCAGAATCTCCTTTCCGCCCTTTGCTGCGCTGCCATCTTCTGGCTGCTCTATCTCGCTTGCCGAGCCTATCTCGAACCGGCATCCAGCTTGATCATCGTCGGCGTCTCGGTGCTCGGCAGCCCCTTGATCAGCACCGTCGCCACCGGCCTGTGGAGCTCGGACTATGCCGCTCTCTTCCTGAGTCTTGCCGTGCTTTGCCTGGCGCGGCGCGACAAGGCACAGCGCAACTCGACCCCGCCATCAAAACTCGATCTCTACGGCCTGCCACTGGCTCTGGGAACGGCCTTCTTCGCCCGTCCGTCAGCAGGGTTCGCGATCCTGGCGCTGCTGGTTTACCTCCTCACCGAACCGGATCGACGCGTCGCCCGCGTCGCCGCCGGCATCCTGGGATTGGGCTGCGTCACCATCCTCGCTTCATGGTTGGGCTGGGTGCGCTGGCTGCCAGTGCCGTTCTACTACCTCTCCCCGACTCGGCTCTATCCCGAGACACGGCTCGCGGTAGGTTTGGCCGGGACGCTGTGGAGCCCGTCGAGAGGCTTGCTGGTCTTCTGCCCTTTTCTGGTTCTCGTCTTGGCGGGAGCAGCCTGGCGGGTGTTCGACTGGCGACGCTACCGCCTCATTCTCTTTGCCATGGTGTGGATCGTCCTCCACACTGTAGGGGTCGCCACCCGTGCCGTCTGGTGGGGTGGCTACTCCTACGGGCCACGCCTGTTCACCGAGCTCATGCCCGCCTTTGTGCTCCTCACCGCCCTCCTATGGCATCGATTCGGTAGACCTCTCGCGACAACACCGAAGACTGTGATCGCGACGCTCTACCTGATTCCTGGTCTGTTGGCGATCATCATCCACAGCTTCCAGGGACTGTTCAACCCCGCCACTCGGCAGTGGAATGAGCGACCGGACATCGATGTGTATCGCGGCGCTCTCGTCGACTGGCGTTATCCCCAATTCCTCGCCACCGAGGCCACCCTCGAGAGCCGGATCGTCGACTTCCAGCGCCGAACCCTCGGCACGTATCAGATCGGCCAAGAGCTAGCACACGACACCTCCAACGCGCTGTTTCACGCTTGGTATCCGCCGGAGACCGACTGGCGTTGGAGTCGTGGATCGTCACCCGCGATTACCTTGAAACTCGGCGCCCTGCCCGACGCTCCGCTTTATCTGTTGGGCCTCCGGGCCGGATCCCTGGTTCCCCAGGACCTCGCTGTCGAAATCAACGGCATTGCGATCGGCACAGCCTCCTATGACGGCTTCGCCACCAAGTGGCAGCTGTTGGGCGTGAATCCAAACTTGCTGCGTCCGCTGGCTGAGAACACCATCGAATTGACCGTCCCGAACCCTGGCGGTACGGCAGACGACCCACGCCAGCTCGGCATCGCCTTGCGGTCGCTGCAGCTCTTTCCGCTACCAGCAGACTTCGCGGGGGTCGACTACCGCGAGGACGCCTATTTTCTTCAGGGCTTTAGCGGCGCCGAGGCTGGATGGCGCTGGAGCGACGGCTCACAAGCCTCAATCGCCTACCCCATCGGCGACGCGATTGACACTCCCACCCTGTTGAGGCTAACCGCCGGCACCCTCGGGCGACAGCGAGTCCAAGTTTTCCTCGATGAGCAGCCCCTAGGGGACCTTGTCTTCGAAGGCTTCGAGCCCAAAACCCACAGCATCGAAATCCCACCCGGCATGATTCGATCCCACCGCCTCCATCACATCCGTTTAGCAACCCCCGACGCGGTGGTGCCACCGGGCGAGACCCGTCAGCTGGGCCTAGCCTTCGTCGCCATCGAGCTGGCGGCGAAGATCCCTTCCCCCGTCCCGTAGTGACGTCCCCGAAAGAGCAGCTCATCGACCCCCTACTGGGTTGACCGACCGACGCCCCTGTCGAACGACTGCTCGCCCACTGCTTGGCCCGGCTCGACCCGGGGACCTCACCACCGCGACGGCGGGCGGTAGCATGTTTCGAGTCGTGGGTGGCGCTCGCCAGCGACTCGATCGGAAATGTGATTGACTCGCCTGTTGCCGGCGTTCTCGGCGGCCATGCGAGATCAGCGTGGAGGACCACCGGTGGATTGGGATACTCCCCTTGTTTTGACGCGTTCGCTGACATTTGAGATCTCGGGCGAGGGCAAACTGATTGCCGGCGCCGCGTTGTCCCGGGGTTTTCGGGAACTGCCGTTCGACGCGCTGCCGATCTTGGCGAAATTCGCTCCTGGCGCGACACCACAATCCGTTTACAGCGACCTCCGTGGCACCTGGGAGGTCAGCAGAGAGGGTTTCGCACAGGCCGTCCAGGGTCTGCTGGCGCGCAGCCTGCTCCTTCCGTTCACGGCCGGTCGCGCCGCCGTCCCCGCTTACCCCGCAGGCAGCTTCAGCAGCTCACCGACGCTACCTGGTCACCACGCCATGCTCGCCGACGCCGTGCGCATCATGACCTACCAAGCCGCCATCCGAAGCGCTTGCCGAGACAAGGTCGTGCTCGAGGTTGGCGCCGGCTCGGGTATTCTGTCGATCTTCGCCGCACAGGCTGGCGCGCGTCAGGTGATCGCGGTGGAACAGTTGGAGATTGCGGAGCTCGCTGAGGAGATGTTCCGCGCCAACCGGTGCGACGACGTGGTGGAGCTGTTCCGCGGCAATAGCCGCGACCTCGAGCTCGATGAGCCGGTGGACGTCATCATCCACGAGATTTTCGGATCTGATCCGTTTGTCGAAAATCTGCTGCCGGCGCTGGGAGACGCCCAGGAACGTTTCCTGCGTCCGGGCGGGCAACTCCTTCCCCACCGGCTCGAAGTCTTCTGCCTCGGCCCCGAGATCCGCAGAGGACCGCAGCGTGACAAAACATTGGCGCAGGCCGAAGCCCACTCACGCTTCCTGAAGAAGCTTGGAATGGTATTTCCGAAACTGCTCCCGGTTGTCATTACGTAGTTCGTCCTGGTCCGAATCGAACGACCGGTCCGCTCTGAGAGGGGCTGCGAAATACTCAAAACTGAACTCTGCGTTCGGATTGGGTTCAATGCCCACCCTACGCCATCGGCCCTCGTGAAACTCGCAGTAGTCACCGCCGTAGTCGAGGTTTCCTACCCGTTTGATCAACAGCAACGGTGCGACCTTTCCTGACAGCGTCACAGAGACACCTGAATACACAATGTAGTCCTCGTCGGAGAAGTCTTCCGACTCGTCAATAGAAAGCTCCTGAAGCTCGACCTGTGCCTGGCCATCTAGGCTCATGTCGAAGGCACGGCTACCATCAAGAACTTTCCAGTTCTTGCCTGCGACAACGTCACGAAGCGTGATGTCTTCTATTTTCATGTCTCGGAGACCTCAAAGGAGAGTTGTCGGTGGCACCCACGAGATTCTACCTGTGCGCATCACTTGCCACCAAATCTGCCACCCGATTCGGTATTGAACCTCCCAGGGTTGGGTTGCGATCCACTGGTTGAGAGTCCTGAACCCTTGAGGCAGCCATACGTGGAGACCCCTGCCTGAATTGTAGAACGTCGTGATGAGCGCATGTCGAGCTGCAGGAGTTGGAATCAGGTTAAGGATGGAATGGATTGACTGCGCTCCGAATCTTGTAAGGTTGGCTTGCTGTTGGCCCACGATATGGTGCCATTGGATGGTGTTGAAAGTGCGGGCTGCGCCACTGAACAATCGATTGAGCGTAGCACCTGGATGAGTTGGCCAGTTGGGTGCTCGTGCCGCCTCGGCCTGCGTCACAACCCTCGGTAGTCGAAGATAGAGGCCTTGAATGAGTCGGACGCCTCTCATTCCTGTCCCCTGCAAGAGCCGAAGCACAAACGGACCGAAGCGGGCAAAAACGAAAATCGATGCAACGCTTGCTGTTGAGGCTGCGAAAGCTGCCAGCCTAGCTCGGGCAATGAATTGGATCACATGTGGGAGAATCAGCGACGCTAAATTCCCGATCGCAGCTAACGCGCCGGATACGTCAGATACGGAGATAAGGCCAGTCGGATCCGTGGTATTGACTGGATCCAAGGACGCGTAGAGGTAGCGATGAAGAGAGATCGGGTCCGAAGTCATACCTCCGAACGGATCCACGCTTACAAAACGGCCTGTTTTGGGATCCAGCCAGCGAGCCCGGTTGTAGTAGAACTGAGAATTGGCATCCCACGCCTCCCCGGCAAACAGGTAAGGCTGAGGATCTGATCCTACCCGGTCTATAAGCTCCCCGAACACCGAGAACTCATAGGTATCTGTAACCATTCCTGAGCTGTTCGCCAACGCCCTGACCGATCCTATGCCGTCCGCAAGAAACCACCGCGCCTCGTCGACTTGAGGTCGCCACAGGCTCAGTAGCTCATCATTGGACCGCACATATATCGTCTCCACAGCCCCGCCGACGATCTCGGCCACTACATGACTTAGAGGTCCACGTGTATCCACCAGATAGTCCACCGACGCAACAGGTTCGCCAGCAGATGTGATATCCGTCCGAACACGGTTCCCATCGACGTCATAGACCGTGGAGACTTCGGTCCCATCTCCGAGAGCAATCGATGACAGCCGCTGATCAAGATCCCAGTCAAGGACATCGTTCTCGCGCCCAACAAGATCCCCGTTGGCATCCCAGGAGTAGTCGGTTGCATTAGCCGTCAACAACCGATCCCTTTCGTCGTAGGAAGATGCAACAGCCGTCGTTCCCGACCCGTCAATCACAGTCTGCGAAAGACGATTGCCTACCGGGTCATAACTAAAATCTCTTTGAGACAACAGATCGCCGATGCTGTCCGTAACGTGAGATTGTGTCAGCCGATAAAGATCATCGTATGCGTAGGCGCGTACGACACCGTTAGCTTCGACAACCCGAGTCCGGTGCCCTGTAGCTGCCAACGTATATTCATAGCTCTGCAAAACATTCGATCCACCGTCACGAGTCTCAAGCCGCGTCAAACGATTCAGAGCGTCATAGGAATACGCGGTGTTCAAACCATTAGCGTGCTCGAGGCCAGAACGATTGCCATTGGCATCGTAGGAGGGGCTGTTCACCTGTCCTCCGGGATCGGTGATCGCCGAGGGCCGATTTAGAGCGTCATAGACATAGCTGGTCGTTGCGCTCGAAGCTCCGACAACTGCGGTCAAGGTGGTTACGTTCCCATGCAGATCGTAGGTATAAGTCAACCTGTGACCCGTCGGATCAACCTTCTCAAGCAGCCGATCTCGGTCATCGTAAGCGTAGGTCGTGACGCCCCGCGAGTCGATCGCAGTCTCGCGTTGACCGCTTGCGGTATGAGTGAACAAATATTCGCTACCGCCAGGAGATGTCCGGCGCACCAAGCGTCGGTTGATGTCATAGTGAAAGCTACTGGTTTGCCCCAAGAAATCAGTGTGAGACGCCAATGTGCCGTCGACCTCATAGCTCATCGACTCTCGATCGCCGCCAGGGAGAATTCGAGCGATTTGACGTCCTAAAGTGTCGTATTCGAATCTCGTGACATGGCCATTGGCATCGGTTTGCCTGATCTGGTTGCCTACTTCGTCATAAACGTACGAAGTGACCTGGCCAAGTGCATCAGTCACGGACGTCAGGCGACCCAAGGCGTCGTACCCGAGTGTAGTCACGTTTCCTGTTGGGTCGGTCTCAGTAACCTGTCGGCCCAGAGCGTCGTATCCGATGTTTGTAGAGCTGCCGTCTGCGAATGTCTTAGTCACCAACCTATCGAGATCATCATAGAAAAAGTTGGTAGTGTGACTTCGGGCGTCGGTGACTGAAATCTGGTTGCCGTTAGCGTCATAGGTGGCGACCGTGCTTTGCCCTAACGCGTTGACGACCGTCGTTCGCCGCCCGGAGGCATCGTAGACGTAGGCCGTTGTGTTACCCAAAGCGTCGGTAGTGCTGGTGAGCTGCCCCGCAAGATCATAAATTTGGCTGTTGGTCCCGCCGTCGGGATAAGTGGTGGACAAGAGCTGTCCCGCCGCGTCATAGACCATGGTGGTAACGCGGCCCTGGCGATCGCTGTGAGACTGAATTCGGCCCTCGGCATCATAGGCTCGACTTTGAGTTGTCGCGTCGGGGAAAGTGGTCAGTACCGGTCGACCCATCAAGTCATAGGCCATGGTCGTAACTCGAGCCAAAGGGTCTGTTTGACTCAGGACCCTGCCGAGGTCATCGTAGACAGTGGTAGTGCTGGAGCCGTCTGCTGTAGTGGTCTGAGTTACTCGGTCGAGTCCGTCGAGGACAAAACTGGTCAGCAGAGTCTCTTCTGAGCCATCAGGCAGTGTTCGGGAACGGCTCTCGGAAACTCGGTTCCCATTTTCATCGTAGGTAAAGGTACTTACATTTCCGAGGACATCGGTTTCGGTGAGTAGGTCTCCGCGGTTGTTGTATGTGAATTCCGATGACTGGCCGAGCGCATCGGTAGTGGTCAACAAGTTACCGCTGCCATCGTAGGTGTAAGTCGTCGTCTGGCTGAGAGCGTCGGTAGCGGCCAGTAGGTTGCCACTATTGTCGTACACAGAGGTCGTGACGTGCCCCCTAGGATCACTGACGGTTGTGAGCTGCCCAAGACTGTTGTAAGCGTAAGTTGTCTTCAGACCGAGTGGATTTGTCTGAGACACAAGATCGTTAGTGCTGCTGTATGTAAAAGTCGTGGTGCGGTTGAGTGGGTCAGTTTCAGTGAGTTGGTTGTCATCATCGTCAAAACTGCTTCTGGTGATACCGCCAACTTCGTCTTCTTCATAAATCACGTTGCCACGATAGTCGTACTCTAAAGATCGTGACGCGCCAAGACGATTGGTTATCACCTCGCGTCGGTTCTCTAGATCGTGGCTCAGTTCGATCACTTTGCCAAAGGCATCGATGTGACGCACCAGACGTCCGTCACTGTCGTATTCGTTGCGGATCGGCTTGATCCCGAGCGCATTCTCAATGTCGAGAACTCGATGATTGCTATCGTAGGTGAACCGTGTCACTGCCTCGGCTCGATCGGTGAACGAGGCAAGGTCGCCGTTCTCGTTGTAGCTGTAGGTCATCGCACGTGCCAATGGATCCGTGATCGTGGAGATTCGGTTCTCGGCGTCGCGAATGAATGTGATCTCTCGACCCGTGGAATGTCGGATACCGTCGGCATCAATCTCGAGGCGATTGCCGTTCAGATCTTCCACGCCGGTCACACCAGCCGCGAGATCAAGATCGAAGATTCGACCATCACGGGTCGTCAATCGCACCTGCCGCGGCTCGAAGAGATCGAGGGTGTCGACGCTGATGACCCGATCGGATCCCGTTTCCCAGAAGACTTGAGTATTTCCTAGGATTTCGAGGGTGGCGCCAGGAACAGGGCCGTCAACGAAGCCGAAACGAGTATCGGCGAAGCAACCGCCGCCGGTAGACGGCACGCCATTTTGCAGACGCAGTGCGAAGCGATAGATCTCCTGATCAGACAACCTGATCGTCGTGAGATGCGACTTCGACTCGATCACGCTGTCACAAGGTAGGAAACCCGTCCCCAACTGCCAACCATCGCCGGGCGGTCGGTTGTTGCGATACGAACCTTGACGGATGTCCAGGCTCCAGCCGATACCGAAGTCGCCCTGACGTTTGTCACGGCTGTCGTAGGTTCGGACGACTTCGATGTCGAGACCCGAAACCGGAACAGCCAGGTCAACGAAGGAGAGAGTGAAGTGACCGATCTTCATTTGGCCACCGACGACGACGGTAATCTTCTGAGAGGCGGTCTGACCCGCAGCGTTGCGGGCGGTGAGGACAAGATCCACCATGCCGTTGAGCAGAAGAGTCGGATCGAACTGCCCAAGAGTCTCGTTGGTGACCGCTCCGTTACCGGTGGCGATCACGACCGCGTCGCCACCTTCCGCTGACTTGTAGCTGAGAGTCCAGCTCTCGATATCGTCACCTTCGATAGTGGCGACAACATCGGTCGGTGCGGTGACTTCGTCGAGGTCCAGTGGAGCGTGGAACGTGATGGTGGCATCTAGTGGTTCAAGCAGGCGCTCGTAGGTGACGAAATAGCCGCCAGCTCCAGAGGCAGGATTCTCGAGGACGTAGCCCGCCGCATCCCAGCTCAGGTGCTCGAGTTGGGTTTGGTGGATCCAGGCGATCTGGCCCGCCCCAACACCGCCCTGGACGCTGCCTTCAGCGTCGTCGCCGAGATCGGCGTCGGCGAGTGCCGTATCAACGTTGGCGGCGTCGACTCGGGTCAACGCTTGGCCTTCGCGGACGGCTCGGGTGAGAGCCGTGACAGCGGTCAGGTGCTCCCCACCGAGAGCGGTCGCGAGAGCTTCGCCTTCAATAAAAGACGCGTGGGAGCCGATGAGCTCTAGGGTGGCGACCCCGGCCGACGAAGAGGCTACTGTGCCATCCGCGGGAAAGAGGCCAAGGGTCATCGAACCGAGGTCGACGGCGGGGGGCGCAGCGCTGAACGTCAGCGGTGTGCCGTCGGGAGCGACCGAGACGGCGCCACGTTGGACGGCGAGGGCGACGTTACCGATTTGGACACGACGCAGCCCGCGCAGGGCGGCGAGATGATCGACGTCGGAGCTGACGGCCTGCAGATAAACCGCGGCGGCGCGCGCCAGGCCCCAAGCTTCGATCTCGGCGGTATCGCTGGCGTTGGCTTGCTCGGTGGCGTAACGATCGATGACCTCTTGCGGTTGCCTGCCGAAGTCGAGATTCAAGATGGCGTGCTCGCCGGCTCGCATGGCAAACGGCACGACGTTGGCGGGGCCGGAAGGCGGAGTGACGGTCGCCACCAGCGTGACGTCCTCAGCGCTGCCAATCACACCACCGGCGGCGAGCTCGGCGCCCTCGAGCCGCAGGGACGCTGTGAGATCAACCTCGTAAGGTGGAGCGACGAAGACACCGCCGTAAAGATCGAGAGTGGCCTGGTCAGCGGCGGTGGCGCCGGGCCACGCAAGCTCGAGCCGTTGACCGTAGACCGACGGCCAAGGGCCCGACCAAGTGAGCAATGTTGCGCCGCCATCCTCACGAACCTGCAGATCCAGGCGCTGTTGGAAGGATTCCGGCACCGTCGTCGATTCGCCAGTGACACTGAGGATTTTGGCGCGCAGCGTCCCAGGGACGAAGGGAAAGGCTTCTTCGATGATCTGCTTGGCCGGCTTGACCTCTTCCAAGGTGAGCCCAAGGTTCTGGTCGGTGATGTGCGCCTGGATCGCCTCGTCATAAACTTGGCGAGGCGAAGATTCGGTACCGCCCTGGAGGTAGGCACCGAGATCGTAGGGGACGGCCTCGTCGAGGCGCGTACCTGCGGTGGTCTCGAAGCGTTTGAGCGACGGATCCATCCGCAGCCAGGTGTCGCCGGGGCCCGCAGTGACACCCCGTCTCGGGATGTAGTCGAGATGAGCTTTCACCCAGGCGTGGGACATGCGAGCGTGGATTACCTGACTGCCAGCCACCACCAACACGATCGGCAGGCCGGCGGTGGTCACCAGATCACCAGCTCGGAACGGGTCGGTGACGCCAGCGAGCTGGAGCAACAGATCCGTGGGGATCTCGACTTCGCCCCATTCGACACGAGCGTCGACGCCGGCCGCGGTCAGCAGCTCCATTAGCAGCCAAGCCTGCTCCCAGGAGGTACCGAGCCCCTCTTGTAAGGTGCCGAGGGGGGATTTGCCAGCACCCCATTTGGGATCGTAATCGATCGTGTCGTGGACGAATCTGAAGATGCGAGCCGGGGAGTTGTCGAGGCTGTCAGCCAGGGCAGTGATCTCGGTCGCGATGCCAGCCTTCGGGATCACTCGACGCGCTGTCGACGGTGACGCGACGGCGGATACTTTGGTGCTCAACGTCGAGGCGCTACCGCTGACGGTGCGGGCCTTCTTCTCGACTCTGACTACCGGCGCTGGCCCCTGCGTCGACCGTGACGTCACCGATGCGGCGGTTGAGCCATCGATCACTGGGATCGGCTTGGCCGGCCCCTCTGGGCGCGGCCTCGCAGTCGACTTGCCGTCAGTTGCGGGTTCCTGCGGTGAGGCGGCATATTGACGCGGTGCAGCTGCCCACCATGAGGTGGTGTCGATCTCGTCGAGGAACTCCTCGACGAGGTCTTCGATCCGGGTCTCGGCCTCGGCAAGACGAGGCTCCATCGCTTCGCTAAGGTCGTCGAAACGTTCCTCCAGGGTGGGTCGATCGTCCTGAAACCGCTCGGAAGGAAGTCCAAAGGTTCTGGCGAAGCTCTGAGTGAAGAGCGCCCGCTCATGCTGTTTCAGCTCATGGGCGTAAAGCGTGCTCGTGCCGTCGACCATGAAGAAGACGTTGATAGCCAACAACGTCAGAAACGTCACGCGGTATTTTTGCAGAGTCTGCCGAAACCAATTCATGGCTGTCATCCTTGTTGCACGAGCTTCTTTGTTGATCGATCTATCGCGTGGTCTGACAAGTCATCTTGCTCGAGTCCTGCCGAGTTCCTTGAAGTCACTTGGCCTTGGCAGGCCACACATTCGCGACTGAACTGATCCACGACAACAAAGACTCGTATGATGCTCCCCGTCAGCTAGTTGAGCTGTGAGGAAATCCATCGACCAACGCTCATCGACTGTGAGGCCTTCCATCAGGGATTATCTCCAGCCTCGTTTTGGGACGACACGAATCAGCACACTGGTACGATTCGCCGCATTACTTACCAGGCTCCTCACCGAGGATCGAGGAGATACCTAGTGTATGTCTGGGGAACGTAGACGACCAGGCGTCGCTGCGTATAAGGCCCAGCGATGTCCCGGTCGATACCATAGCGATCCGTTCCGGTGGCGCGCCCTGCGAAGGGCGCTAGGACAAAGTGTCGATCGCACTAGGATATCGGGGGATCGGATCCTCAAATCTGCCCACCACAGATTTTTATCCTCTCGATCAAAAACTCGAGGAAGTTTTTCGCATACACCTTCCCTGTAGCGGAAGACATTACTGGATATTCATTGTCGGGAGTTTGAACAGCTGTATCGAAGTAAAAGGAGTTGTCGATATCGCTGTGACAAATTGCTATCTCGTGGGGTTTGAAATGGCCGTCGCGTTGATCCAGCCGGTACATATATACGATATCACCACCACCCACAAATGTATCGAAATCCTGCTCATAAATGCTGTAAATCTCCTCTCCGCAGATCTCTCCTCCGCCGTAATTCTCCGACCACCATCGATACGACGGTGGTAGCTTGATACCCAGAGCCTCCTCGGTCTTGTCCATCCAATCGCCGGAGACTCCCGTGTCGGCGTCTCCAAAGTTGGCTATCTCACGATTTCGCTCGATGACCTTGCTCGCTTGCTCGTAGTCAATCATTCCCGAGTCTCCCTACAAGAAGTCGTTTGCCCTCGCCTTCCAATACCGGCCTCTCCAAGCGTCGAATTGGGAACGGGAGATACCGGACGGGAGGCTGCCAGTGTTGATGTGAAGGATACCGTAGTACTCCCGGTGCATGGCAGTCGACACTTCTGCCAATGCGCCTGATTCAGTCTGGATCAGGTGGTGCAGGACGACGGGTCGGTCGTCAGGCCCCCTAGGTGCGAGACCTGAAGCCATTCTCTCGACGTTGGTACCCGAAACAGTTTTCCCCCGGTCCTTCCAGGTACTGATCTTGTTGGGATCGAAGAGGTCGTCTCTCTGGAAGACCACGTTGCTCTCGAACTTGGTGCTCTTGTTCCAGAACCTGGCGGGCCCCGTTTTCGGCGCCTTTCTCATCGCGCCGAAAATCGATTCCATGATCTTCCGCACCCGTACCTTTGACAGCAACTCCGGCAGTCGCTTCATCAGTCGAAGGAGAGACTTGAAGCCTTGGAAGAGAGCCTTGCCGCCGACGGCCAGTCCGAAAATGATCAGCGCCTTCGAAATATCTCCGTCTGGGTCGAGGGCGGGAAAGGTCAAGATGGTTAGGCCGACATCTATCTGTATCTCGGAAACGATTCCACGTATGCCGTTGGCGATAGAGATCTCGCCGAAAGAGTAGAGACCGGTTGGATCGGTCCTGCCAGTAGGGTTCAGGTTGGCATAGAGATACCGATGAAGGGACATGGGCTCCGAGATCAGACCGGCGAACGGGTCCGTCCCAACGAAAATCCCTGCGTCTACAGCAAGCCATCGAGCTCGGTTGTAGTAAAAGTTCAGGGCTGTATCAAATGCTTCGCCGGCAAACTGATACGGCTGGCTATCGGTCCCGCTATGCTCGAGAAGCTCACCGAATGCCGAATAGGTATACCGGTCTGTTACGGCGCCAGTCTCATCCGTCAGTGCCCGTACAGACCCCAAGCCATCCGCGTGGTAATAACGCACCTCGCTGAGAACAGGTCTAGCAAGCCCGATGAGTTGATCGTTGGCGCGGGTGTATAGCGTCAGGATTTCGCCATCGATGATTTCGGCGATGACATGGCTTAAGGACCCGGTCGTCTCTACCAAGTAATCGATGGTTGTCGTCGAGTCATCGGGAGTGGTGGTCACGACCTTGACACGATTTCCGTCAGTATCGTAAGTGGTTTCGACAACAGTACCGTCTTCTAGAGTCGCGGCTATCAACCGATTCTCAGCATTCCAAGCGTAACTGCGCGTGTCGCCATCGGTCAGAGAAGTCAGGTTGCCATTGATGTCCCAGGCGTAGTTAGCGCTGCCGGAGCTAACGAGCCGATCACGCGAGTCGTAGGTCGAAATGATGCTTGTCTGCCCAGCTCCTTCGTCGAGCACTTCTGACAACCGGTTACCTACCGGGTCATAGTTGAAGTCGCGCTGATAGATCAGCGCGCTATCGGGAGCTGTAACCCGATCCTGGATCAATCGATGCAAGGCGTCATATTGGTAGTGGCGCGAAGTTCCATCGTGCTCGTCGATACGAGTTCGGTTTCCCGCTGCGTCAAGACTGAGGTCATAGGCTTGGAGAACCTCACCGAGGCTGGTGGCAGTCGCGAGCCGGGTCAGTCGATTCACCTCGTTGTAGGTGTATTGGGTGTCGACGCCGTTGGGGAAAACCATGCCAGAGCGGTTGCCGTTCGGGTCGAAGGCCAGTGTCGTCACTCCGCCCTGGCTATCGGTTACTTCAGCCAGGCGGTTGAGCGGATCGAACGCGTAGCTCGTTGTGAAGGATTGGGTCCCTACGGTGGCCGTCTGGCTGACGCGATTGCCGTGAGCATCGTAGAGATAGCTCAGTCGATAGCCGTTCGGTTCAGTCTTTTCCAGCAGGCGATCGCGGTCGTCGTAGGCGTACGTCGTCGTGCCTCGCGCATCCGTCGCCGAAGCCCGTTGGCCGGTGGCGGTAAAAGTGAAAACCGCTGTACTGCCGTCAGGGTTCGTTCGGCGAGTCAACTGCCGGTTGATGTCGTATTCAAAGGTACGAAGAGCGCCGCTGAAGTCGGCGTGTGAAGCTAGTGTGCCATCAAGGTTGTAAGCGAGAGCCTCGCGGGAACCGTCGGGCAAAATACGGGCTGTCGCTCGGCCCACCCGGTCAAACTCAAAACGAGTGGTATTGCCGTTGGCATCGGTCTGGGTGAGTCGATTCCCAACCGCGTCGTAGGAAAATCGAGTGATCTGACCCAGGGCATCCTGAATTTGAGTGAGCTGGCCGAGCGGATCGTAGCTGAAAGCGGTGACACGACCTCCTGGGTCTGACCGCGAAGACTTTCGCCCCAGGTTGTCATAGCCGATGAGGGAGCTCGTGCCATCAGGATGCTGAGTTTCGATCAGACGGTTGAGAGCGTCATAGACAAAGCTTGTAGAGTTACCGTTGGCGTCGGTGATAGATGTCCGGTTATCGTTGTCGTCGTAAGTAAAGGTCGATCTGTTTCCAAGGGCGTCGATGACGGTTTCCAAGCGTCCCGCGGCGTCATACTCGAAGCTCGTTGTGTTTCCGTTCGCATCTGTCGAGGCGACCAGTTGGCCAGCTTGGTCATAAACGCTCGAGGTTGAAGCGCCATCAGGGGTTACTACTCCCGTCCGACGCCCGGCGGGATCGTAACTCAGAGAGGTCAACCGGCCGGCTCGATCAACCTGAGTGACGATCCTGCCCTCGTCGTCATAGCCCAGAGACTCACTACTGCCATCCGGGAAATCCGCTCGGATGAGACGGCTTTGGAGGTCGTAGGTCATCGCGTTGACCCTGCCCAGGGCGTCGACATATCGAGTCACTCGCCCAAGTAGGTTGTAGGTCACCGAAGTAGAGCTGCCGTCCGCAGCTGTGGTGACTGTCACGCGATCGAGGTCATCGTAGAGGAAGGCTGTGGTCAGGGTCTCTGAGGACCCGTCAGGTAAGGTTCGAGACCGCGTCTCGGTAAGACGGTTCCCCACTCCGTCGTAGGTCCAAGATGTCTCGTTTCCTAGCGGATCGGTTTCGCTTGTTTGGTTGCCGAACGCGTCGTAGGAGAAACTCTTGCTATTGCCATCAGCATCGGTTGTGGAGAGAAGCCGGCCTTGCGTGTTATAGGAGAACGTTGTGCTGTTGCCTGCTGTGTCGATAGACTCGACTAGATTGCCTCTGCTGTCATAGATCTCTCTGCTAATCCCACCGCGGGGATCGGTGACGGTCAGCAGTCGACCGCGGCTGTCTGTGGTTACGGAGATGACCTTCCCCAACGGATCTGTAGCGGTCACCAGATCGTTGTCTGCGGTATAGGTATAGGTCGTGGTTCGACCCAGAGGATCTGTCTCTGAGAGGAGGTTGTCGCGTCCGTCGAATATGCGAGTAGACACGTTGCCCAACTCGTCGGTTTCCCGTACGACATTGCCCCGGTTGTCATACTCGAGTGTCCTAGAGTGGCCGAGACGATTGGTGACAATCTCCTGTCGATTCTCGAGATCGTGGCTAAGCTCAATCACCTTGCCGAAGGCGTCGATGTGACGCACGAGCCGCCCGTTTGTGTCGTACTCGTTCCGAATCGGATGCGCTCCGTTGGCATCTTCTATATCAATCAAGTAGTGACGGTCGTCGTAGGAGAAGCGTGTCGTAGCACCGGATCGGTCGGTAAAGGACTCGAGATCACCAGCCGCATCGTAGACATAACTCATCGCGCGACCTAGTGGATCAACGATGCGTGTGATCCGGTTTTCTTCATCACGCTCGAAGAGGATGCCTCGGCCGCTAGAGTGCGTTATGCCAGCAGGGGTAATCGAAAGCTGATTGCCGTTCAAATCTTCCAGCTGCGTAACACCGTCACTAAGGTCAAGCTCGAAGATCCTCCCGTCCCGGGTTGTGAGCCGCACGTCCTCCGGCTCGTAAACTCCGAACGTGTCGACGTCCAGCACGCGATTGCTGCCGTTCTCGAAGAAGACCTGATCGCTGCCTAGGATCTCGAGAGTCGCTCCTAAGATCGGGCCATCAACGAAGTCGAAGCGAGCCGTTGCAAAGCACCCGCCGAGAGTCGGCGCGCCATTCGCGAGCCTCAAGGAAAAGCGATAGATCTCAGCCTCGGAAAGCTTCACCACAGTGAGATGTGGCTTGCCCTCGATAACGCTGTCACAGGGCAAAAATCCCTGAGTCAGCTGCCAACCGTCACCGGGCTTGCGGTTGTTGCTGTACGACCCTTGGTGGATATCGAGGCTCCAACCGACACCAAAATCGCGGCGCACTTTGTCGAGGCTGTCGTATTTGCGAACGATCTCGATATCGAGTCCGGCGACCGGTACCGCGAGGTCGAGGTATGACAAGGTAAACTGACCGAGTTTCATCTCACCATCGACCACCACGGTGATCTTCTGTGACGCGGTCTGGCCGGCGGCGTTGCGAGCGGTGAGGACAAGATCAACCATGCCGTTGAGCAACAGCGTCGGATCGAGCTGACCAAGCGTCTCGTTCGTGACCGCTCCGCTGCCGGTGGCGATGACGACGGCATCGCCGCCTTCCGCTGACTTGTAGCTCAGAGTCCAGCTATCGATATCGTCACCGTCGATAGTGGCGACAACATCGGTGGGAGCGGTGACTTCGGCGAGGTCCACAGGCGCGTGGAAGGTGATGGTGGCGTCGAGAGGTTCGAGCAGGCGCTCATACGTGACAAAGTAACCGCCAGTTCCACTGACGGGGTTCTCGAGGACGTAACCGCTAGCGTCCCAGCTGAGGTGCTCGAGCTGACTTTGGTGAATCCAGGCGATATTGCCGGCGGCAACGCCACCCTGGACGCTGCCTTCGGCGTCGTCTCCGAGGTCAGCCTCGGCCAAGGCGGCGTCGACGTTGGTCGCATCGACGCGGGTTAGGGTTTGTCCTTCGCGGACTGCCCGGGTGAGGGCGGTGACGGCGGTGAGGTGCTCGCCGCCGAAAGCGACAGCGAGGGAATCACCCTCGATGAAGGACGCGTGGGAGCCAATGAGCTCTAGGGTGGCGACCGACGCCGAGGACGACGTAGCCGTGCCATCCGCGGGAAAGAGGCCGAGAGTCATCGAACCGAGATCAACCGCAGGAGGGGCGGCGCTGAAGGTCAAGGGCGTTCCATCGGGAGCGACAGAAACGGCGCCGCGTTGGACAGCGAGGGCGACATTACCGATTTGGACGCGACGTAACCCACGCAGGGCGGCGAGATGATCAACGTCGGTGCTGACGGTTCGCAGATAAACGGCGGCGGCGCGTGCCAGGCCCCACGCTTCGATCTCAGTGGCGTCACTCGCGTTAGCCTGCTCGGTGGCGTAACGATCGATGATCTCTTGCGGCTGCCTACCGAAGTCGACGTTGAGCACGGCGTGCTCGCCAGCTCGCATGGCGAAAGGCACGACGTTCGCGGGGCCAGAGGGCGGGGTGACGGTCGCCACCAGCGTGACGTCTTCAGCACTGCCGATCACACCGCCTGCAACGAGCTCTGCGCCCTCGAGCCGCAGGGACGGCGCAAGATCCACCTCGTAGGGCGGCGCGACAAAAACGCCGCCATAAAGATCGAGGGTGGCCTGGTCGGCGGCAGTGGCGCCGGGCCAGGCGAGCTCGAGACGCTGACCGTAGACCGACGGCCAGGGAGCCGACCAGGTCAGGAGGGTGCCGCCGCCGTCTTCACGGACCTGCAGCTCCAGGCGCTGCTGGAAGGACTCCGGCACGGTCGTCGATTCGCCGGTGACACTGAGGATCTTGGCCCGCAGCGTGCCGGGGACAAAGGGGAAAGCTTCTTCGATGATCTGTTTGGCCGGCTTGACCTCGTCCAGGGTGAGACCGAGGTTTTGGTCGGTGATGTGCGACTGGATCGCTTCATCGTAGACCTGGCGGGGTGAAGATTCGGTGCCGCTTTGGAGGTAGGCGCCAAGGTCGTAAGGGACGGCCTCGTCTAGACGGGTGCCTTCGGTGGTCTCGAAACGTTTGAGCGACGGATCCATCCGCAGCCAGGTGTCGCCGGGGCCAGCAGTAACGCCGCGCCTCGGGATGTAGTCGAGATGAGCCTTCACCCAGGCGTGGGACATGCGAGCGTGGATCACCTGACTGCCCGCCACCACCAACACGATCGGCAGGCCGGCGGTGGTCAGCAGATCGCCGGCACGGAACGGGTCGCTGACGCCGGAGATCTGGAGCAGCAGATCGGTGGGAATCTCGACTTCGCCCCATTCGACCCTAGCGTCGACGCCGGCCGCGGTGAGTAGCTCCATCAGCAACCAAGCCTGCTCCCAGGAAGTGCCTAGTCCTTCTTGAAAGGTGCCGAGGGGGGATTTACCGGCGCCCCACTTGGGATCGAAACGGATGGTGTCGTGGACAAACCGGAAGATGCGCGCCGGAGAGTTGCCAAGACTGTCGGCCAAAGCAGTGATCTCTGTCGCGATACCGGCTTTCGGGATGACTCGACGCGGGGTCGACGGCGTCGCGACGGCCGAGACTTTGGCGCTCAACGTCGAAGCGCTACCGCTGATGGTGCGAGCCTTCTTCTCGACTCTGGCCACCGGTGCTGGCCCTTGCGTCGAACGCGACGTCATCGATGCGGGGGTAGATCCATCAAGGGCAGGGATCGGCTTGGCTGGCTTCGCTACCTGTGCCTCTGCGGTCAAGCTGCTTGCCGTCGCTGGCTCCTGCGGTGAGGCGGCATATTGACGCGGTACGGCTGCCCACCATGAGGTGGTGTCGATCTCGTCGAGGAACTCCTCGACGAGGTCTTCGATCCGGGTCTCAGCCTCGGCAAGACGGGGCGCGAGCTCTTCACGAATCTCGTCGAGACGCTCTTCCAGGGTGGGTCGATCGTCTTGGAACCGTTCGGGCGGAAGACCGAAGGTTCTGGCCAGGCTCTGAG
>JAJCXQ010000384.1 GCA_029263355.1 Acidobacteriota bacterium
GTTCGACGTGCTCGTGGGCATCAACCTGCTGCGGGAGGGGCTCGATCTCCCCGAGGTCTCGTTGGTGGCGATCCTCGATGCTGACAAGGAGGGTTTCCTACGCAGTGAAACCTCCCTCGTCCAAACCTCCGGGCGGGCGGCTCGAAATGCGCAAGGTCGGGTGATCTTCTATGCCGACAAGGAGACCGATTCCATGCGAAAGTCGATGCGGGAGACACGCCGTCGACGCGAGCGGCAGACAGCCCACAATCTGGAGCATGGTATCGAGCCTCAGACCATCCTCAAAGACATCCACAGTCCACTGGTGAAGATGAGCCAGCTCGACTATTACCCGGCCGGCGGCGGTCTTGTCTCCGAAATCGCAGAGTCAGATGTGCCGATCAGCAAACAAATCGTCCGGCTGGAAAAAGAGATGAAAGCAGCCGCCAAGCGTCTTGAATTCGAAGAGGCGGCGCTCATGCGTGACCGATTGAAGGAGCTACGGGAACTGCAGATCTTCAGCGAGTAACTTTGCAAGGGACCTAGACTCTCGAGCTCGGGCAGCCGTCAAAGCCCGCGCATGAAACGGCGGATGTAGGCGTAATACTTAGGATCTTCGGTTTCGAAAATTTCACGGCCTCCACCCATGTAGGCGCGTGCGAGCTCGTCCCTGGCCCGCGATTCATTGCCGAGCTCAAGCTGTGTTTGCCCCAGGCGAAGGTGGATGAAGGGGTTGCCGATGGCGTCGGGGCAGGCCATGGCACGGCTCAAATGGCCGTGGCCCGCCTCGTATTCGCCCAGCAGGAAGTGGCAGTCACCCAGGGCCGTGAGGATCCAGGTGGCCGCTTCCCATTGCTCCAACGGCTCAGGGAGCAGGGTGAGCGCCTGATAATAGTCTGGAAGGGCCTCGCGGTACCGCTCGGCCTCGCACAGTTGATTACCACGTTCGCAGATGGAGCTGATGCGTTCGTGGAGAGCGGGCTCGAGGTCTATCGCCACCTGTCCTCCTGGGGTCGCGGGGCGTCCGGGAATCTCACGGCGGCCATTTCCCTTGCCACCCGTTCGGTGGCACATAGGTTTGCTTGAGCTGGGCGCCGTTGCTACTGTTCAGCGGTCCATATTCTAGCTCGTAGTTGCTGTCATCGAGCATGAAGCTGCGCACCGCCTTCGCCTTGGCCCCGTATTTGTAGCCGACCTTGTTCCACCAGATTACGGCATCTTTGATATGCCCCATGTGAATCTTCGCGTCCATCGGCTTCCAAACCCGTGGCCCGCCCTGTGCCACGGGAACCTTGACTTGTTGGTTCTTTCCGGTGCCTTTGATCCATCCATTCTTCTTCATACGTGCGATGACCGCACGCCCGGCTTTGCTGGATTTGCCGGGAGTGCGCCCCATCGCCGCCAGTCTGGCCGAAGGTTTTCTCTTCTTGCAGGCCTTCGGCGGATTGTGAGCCAGGATCTCACTGGATCCGACGAAGAACGTATGGGCCTCGGCGACCTCAAACGTGTAGAACCGAAATGGCCCTGCTTCAAGATCGACGCCCACAACACGTTGGCCGCGGTTCTGGCTGTCACGCAGCACGTCGTCGGGGGCGAGCGATCGGGCCGGTGTCCATCCCCGACCCTCGATCCAAAAGAGCTGCTCCGCCGCCGCTGCGATCTTCCCATCCTCGAGAGCGACGTGAGCAAGCTGGCTGCCGAGTACGGAATCGGCACCGGTGACCAGGAACAGCCCCATCCGATCCTGGGTTTCGTCATAGGCCACGACCCGGTCGTGGAGTGTGATCGTCTCGGCTCGCTGGTAACCGTCCTCGGTGAGGATCTCGGCGTCAGCCAGAAAGCTGGTTGCGGTGAAAGCGCAAACCGAGAGGTCGATCTCTTCACGATCCAGCGCCGTCTCGCTGGACTCGATCATCTCGTCAGCAGCAAGCATGCCGCTGTTCAGCGCACGCCCATCTAGCTGCTCGGCCGATGCCAGGGTTTCGGTCGTCACCGAATCGACTTGGAGCGCCGCCGCTTCCCGTACAGCGCTGATCCCGGCTCGGGCAGCCACCCCGACGCCGCCGGTCACGAGTCCCATGGCGGCACCGACCCCGGTCTGGATGCCGTATTGTTTCCACGCGAAGCTGTTGCCGTGGCGTAAGCTATAGTCGATGGCGTTGAGCCCGGCACCGATCAGAGCACCGCCAAGGGGTTCGAGGGTGCCTTCTGAGAGAATGTCGATGGCCACCCCCGCCACGATCTCCAGACCGCCGATAACGCCTCCCAGAAGACTCTCCCAGACGCTGTGTCCCGTGGGGTCGACGTAAGTCGCCGGGTTGTTGAGGGCGAATGCGAAGCGATTGAAGCTATCGGTCTCGAAGGGGTTGCTTGCCAAGCGTGTGTCGGGAGACAAGAAACGTGCGATCGAGGCATCGTAATAACGGGCGCCGAAGAAATAGACGCCTTCGTCTTCGTCGAGCTCCTTGCCTTGAAACTTCTGGCGGACGTCGTCCGAACCACCGGAGGTTGGGGCGAAAACGCCGCCGTAAGGCATATAAGCGAAGCGCGAGGCGACTTGCCCATCCGCTTCCGTTGTCAGCAGAGTGCTTCCCAGATGGTCCAGGGTGTAGAAGCGGACTTCGGGGGCTGAGCTGGCTGGGGCGCTCAGTCCGGCGGCCGTCGAGAGTGGCTCGCTGGCGGCCGCGGCGACCCCCTCGTCCCCGATCACGTACTTGGTGTCGAGGCGGCTGCCATCGGCCAACTGCGTCACCAGGTAATGACCGCCGACGTAGAGGCTCACCGTGCCGTCGGCGCCCTCCTTTCGCAGTCGCCGGCCTTGGTGGTCATAGAGCAGCGACCCCAGCACACTGTCGCCGTCTCGGTTTACTCCGATCAGCCGGTTGCGCGCATCGTAGCTGTAGCGCCAATCGGTACCTCCCGCCACTTTCGAGACCAGATTGCCGTTCGGGTCGTAGGCTGCCGTGAGGATTTCGTCGTCGCCGCGCCTGCCGGCCACGACACGATGGGCTTGGTAGGTATAGGTCAGCCCGCCGGTGCCAACGAGGTTGCCCGAAGCGTCGTACTCGAAAGTCAGCTGGCCGTAGAGCTCGTCAGCCTGGGCGCCCGTGAGGCGTGTCTCGGTGTAATCGAAGCTCTGGCTGTGATTGATACCACCGGGCTGCAGATGGTCTTCGATACCGGATACCTGTCGTAGGTGGTTCCAATCGGTGGTGAGGTCCAGCAGCCGCGCTCCGGAGCTGTTCTCCACAACCTGACGGATGCGTTCGCCGTTAGGAGAGTAGGCGAAGCTCGAGACGGTAGCGGTGGCCGACTCACCCGTGCCAAAAGTGACGGTGCTGGCAAAGCCCTGGGCGGTGTAAGCTTCGTAGGTGGCGTAGGTGACGCCATCGAGTGTCAGTCGTTCGAGATTGCCCAGCCGGTAGTTTCTTTCGAGCTCCGAGCCGTCGGGGTAGGTGAGCCTTCGGAGCCGGCCCAGGGGATCGTATCCCATCGTAGAGACGAATCGATCGTCACCAAGGGTCAGTGTGGTCCGATCGCGCAAGCCCTGCGGGTCATATGTGTATCGATACTGGTAAGCGACCGCGCCCTCTTGGTCGTAACCGGTGACTCGGCTCAGCTCACCCTGGGCTCCTCGGGCCTCGGGGTCGTCGTATTCAAAGGCGATCCTGCTGCCATCGGCCCATGTTTCTTCGTACGGTCGCCCCAACGGATCCCGTACGAAGGTCGTGGTCTGCCCCTTGGCGTCGGCCATCGACTGCAGGAAGCCGGTTCGCGGACTGTAGTCGAAGCGCAATGCGCGGACCTCG
>JAJCXQ010000385.1 GCA_029263355.1 Acidobacteriota bacterium
GTTGCCGATGATGTCGACCGAACCAGCGGTCACCGTCCAGTTGGCGAAATCAAAATAGTTCAACGTTCCGCGGCCACCTCTTTCGCTGTTGAAGTTGTCGACAACAAAGTCGGTCCGCGGCGGGTTACTGAAACCAGCCCCGAGGCTCACGGTGTCGCCTTCGACCCCGATCATTGGATCGCCGATATCGAGGATCGGCGTGCTGGTGTCCCAGAGGGTTACGCTCGCCGTGGCGCTGTTGTTGGTCGAGTCGATATCGGCTCCGAAGCTGCCGTCATCTGTCACCGACACGGTGTTGATGGTTTCGGCGCCAAACGGAACGTCCGCTTGCACCTCCATCGTCAAGGTGAGATCGATCGTTTGGCCGAATCCCAAGGTGGGCAGCAGCCAGGTCACCACGCCGCCTCCGAGCGTTCCGCCATCGGACGCGGCGACAAAGTCGAGGAAGGGCGGCAAGGTGTCGATCACGGTGAGATTCACCGGCTCCCGACTGCCGGCGTTGATCACTTCGATAGTGAAGTCCACCACGTCTCCAGGACGGAGGGTCTCGGCGCTGGCGGTTTTCGCCACCGCCATATCGAGCTCCGGCTCGCGCCAGAAGACCACGAAGCTATCGCAGCCCTCAGCATCGTCGTCGGTGACACAGACCGTGACGGTGTAGTCGCCGACCGCCGCATAACTGTGGGATCCCATGACCGTCCCACTGTCACCGATCCTGTCGACCGTCCCCACGTCGATGGCGCCATCACCCCAGTCGATGGTCGCGGTGTGCGGATCGAGCAGTCCGGGATCGACGAACACAGTCTCGAGCGACGCCTGATCGTCGACGAAGACCACCCGATCAGGCCCGGCGTCCACCACCGGTGGCACGTTCAGCACCGTCACCGGGATCAAGGCACAGTCCTCGCCCCCGTCATCGTCGGCGATGCACACCTCGACATCGAAGACACCGTCGTCCGGGTAGAGATGACTGCCGAGGATCGTGCCGCACAGGCCGACGGATTCGCCGCCGACACCCACCTCGAGCAGGCAAGGATCACCGACGATCACGTTGTCCAGCAACAGACCCAAGTTGTCGCCGCCCTGGTGTTCGAAACTGATATCGAGCGCCGTTGTGGCGTCGACGTTGAAGGTCCGCTCAAAAACCGCAAGCGGGGCATTGCCGGGAAGGGTGATCGTCTCGGAGACCAGGTCCCCAATCCGCAAGATCAAGCTGTCGCTACCGCCCCGTTGGGAGCCTGCAAGCTCAAATTGTAAGGTGTAGCGGCCGGGTGAGAAGACCAACGGAGTCCGGGTGGTGAGGGTACCGGCGTTACCGGACGAGCCGTCGAGATCGATGAACAGTCCGTTGTCGGGCAAGAAGTCGAAGAAACCGTTGCCGATCAAATCGACCGTGCCACCTGTAACGACCCACCGATCGAAGGTGCTGTAGTTCAGTCGACCACGGCCGCCGTTCTCACCCTCGAAGTCTTCTGCGAAGAAGACCAAAGAGTCACCAAGGTTGCGCAGGACGGTGCCTGGCGCCACCACACCATCGCGCCAATCGAAGGTCGCAAGGTGAGTGTCCAAGGGCCCGAAATCTTTGAAGGACAAAGACAGCTGCGCCACGTCACCCTCGAAGATTTCGACCGCATTGGAGTCGCTCTCCAGAATCTCCGGTGGTGAATTGTCAACGGTCACGGTCAGTTGGTCGCAGCTCGTGGCGCCATCATCATCGGTGACACAGACATCGATCGGAAAAACACCATCGTCGAGGTAGGCATGAGCAGCGCTGACGCTACCCTGGCCATCCGCCTCCGCGACCGTGCCATCGTCAACCGTGCCATCTCCCCAATCGATCGTGGCGGTGTGGGTGTCCGCCGTACCCGGATCAGCAAAAACCACCTCGAGGATCGCAGCCTCACCTTCGATCAGCATCTGATCCGGTCCGGCGACAACACTCGCGGGCAGGTTCGCCACAACAACGTCCGCCGAAGCGACATCTACCTCGCCAGAATCATCGGTCACCCGCACCATGACAACAAACGCGCCATCGTCGTCAAAGGCTCGATCAGCGGTCGAACCGACAGCATCATCGAACTCACCGTCAGCGTCTAGATCCCATTCGTAAGCAACGATGTTGCCGTCACGATCGATTGAGCCCGAGGCGTCGAATAGGATTGAAGCCCCTTCGTCCCCGGCATAGGGCCCACCCGCATCCGCGAGCACGGTCAACACGGTATTCGTATCGCTAGCGACGTTGTTCTCAGGCGAAGGCTCTGGCCCGCTCACACCGTCGTCCGACACCTCCGCGGTATTGGTGAGGGTATTGACACCAAGGGGGATGGCAGGATCCACCTGCAAGGTGAACGTACGAACGGCTGCCGCTCCCGCTGGCAGGGTGAACGCTGGCCAGGTCACTATGCCCGCAACCTCGGCGCCGCCATCCGAAGCATTGACCAACAATGCTTCGGAGGGCAAGGCGTCGCTCAGCAGGACTCCGGTGCGATCGAAGCTAGCGGCATTGGAGACCGTCAGTGAGTAGGTCACCGAGCCACCCGGTTGGACCGCGGTCTCACCATCTTCCATCACCAACACGAGACCGAGGAGATCGGTGTTGTAGGTCAAACTGTGGCGGTTATTACCGAGGTTGCACTCTCTCCGACCGCCGCCGCCAGCGCCGTCGTCCCCTGCCACCACGAAGACCGTCGCCGCCCCAAAACCAGCCGATTCACTCACCAGGCTGAGGTCCTCGAACTCGCCTGGAGCCAAGTCGAGAGTCGTATTGGCAATGCCGAGCAATTGGCCACCGGTGTCGGGATCACCATCATAGAACGCGACCGGCAACCCGGACGACAACGCGCTGAGACCGCCATTGCCGATACGGACGGTGAAACTCAGGCTCGGAAAGCCGGTGAAGTCCACCTCGATCTGGGACGCCGAGGTGTCTGCGGCACTGAACGTCTGTTCACCTGCTGGCGGCTGGTTGGCGCGGAAGGTGTTGTGGGTCAACCAACTGCGCTCCGGCACTCGCGGGATGGTGCCGTCGTCGTTGACGTTCGAAATGTTATAGGCGTGCTGGTTCCAAAGACCACGCGCTCCTACCCAATTGTCGTTACGGTCGCCGAGGATACGCAGCCCTTTGGTCCGCCGGGGCACGCCGACGATGGTCGCCAGATCACTGGTCAGAATGATCTCGGCTCTGCCGTCACGATCAACGTCGGCGACCACCACTTCTTCGTTCAGGGTCACCGACGACAGCGGCTCTTCGTACAACACCACCCCGTCGGCGCCACGGTAGATCCGCAGATTCGCCTCGTCACGGTAGATCACCTCGAACATGCCATCGCCGTCGAGGTCAAAAACCGTAGAGCCGGTCATGTTCGAGCTGCCGTCTTGGGTTGCGGTCTGCCATTTGACCGAGCCATCGGGCTCGAACACCACATACATCGTCGAGCCAGCGACCCCAATTTCGGGTTCCGGATCGTCGTCGACGTTGGCAATAGTTGGCGCGCCACCGGCCTCGTCACCACTGCCGGGGAGCGCCACCGGGCCCCAGATCAAAGTGCCGTCGTGCTCGTGCATGCGGACGTTACCCCGCGCCACCACCACGATCTCGGGGAAGGGATCCGCGTCGAAGTTGCCAACCGCCGGATAGCCATCGTCCATCGCCACCTGCCAGTAGATCGAGCCATCGGCGCGATAGGCAGTGTTGCCGGTCACCACTTCTTGCATGTCGTCGAGGTCGAGATCAGCGGCGATTGAGATCGCCCCAGAGTCGAAGCTGTCGCGGTTATCGGCCGACTGGTAAGCCTGGCCACCGGTACCGGCCCAGCGCAGGGACCCGTTGTTGTTGAACACATTGCCGCCGACCAGGATCTCGGGCACACCATCGCCATCGAGATCGGCGATCGTCGGGTTGTCACGGTTGGTGAAGATGGAACCCGTCGGATGGGTCGAGTACGCCGGGCTCGTCCACTTACGAGAGCCGGTGTGGTCGTAGGCGATGATGTGATTCGAGAAGCCCGAGAACGGTGGGAACGGCGGCGACGGCGCCGCCACCACAATCTCAGCAACACCGTCGTTGTCGATGTCACCCGCTGCCATACCCGACAACGAGAAGATCAGAAACTCCGATACCGGCGGGATGATGTTCCAGATCGGCGCTCCAGTGTCGCCATGGATCGCCCGCATCCGCATTTGAAAGTTGAACGGATCTTGATTCACCGTCACGAACACGATGTCCGGGGTGTCTCCGTCGTCGATCCGACCATCGTTGTTGTCGTCGGTGAGCTGCACTACGATCGGCGTGCCGAACGCCTCGTCAGCCAGGGGGTCGACGATCGGTCCAACGTCTTCCGGCCAGTTGAGCTCAACCACCGGATCGAAGTCCCCTACCGTCGGCGCCGCTTCACAGCCCTGCGCTGAGGTGACCGTGTTGTTGGTTTCGTCGAGCTCGGCGACCACGTCAGCTGAGTCGACAAAGGCGACCAGCGGCACGTTGCGAAACAACACCGCTCCCGAAACCGCCACCTCGACGGTGACGGTCTCACCGGTCAGCACTCCGAGCTCGTG
>JAJCXQ010000386.1 GCA_029263355.1 Acidobacteriota bacterium
GCTCGATGGGGATCGAGTTTCTCGACTACAACAATGATGGCCTATTCGATCTTGTCTTGACGGATATGCACTCCGACATGAGCGAGAATATCGGGCCCGAGCGCGAGAAACTCAAATCGCGCATGCAGTGGAAAGAACCGCAGCTACAAGGTGGCGACAACAACATCTTTGGCAACGCCTTCTTCCGCAATCTCGGCAGCAAAGATGGCCGGAGCTCGTGGGAGGAAATCTCGGATGCTGTCGGCACCGAGAACTACTGGCCGTGGGGGCTGAGTGTTGGCGATCTCAATGCCGATGGCTTCGAGGACCTCTTCTTCACCTCGAGCATGAACTACCCCTTCCGTTACGCGGTCAACTCATTGCTGCTCAACAACAAGGGTGAGAAGTTCCTGGATAGCGAATATGTGCTCGGCGTCGAGCCCCGTAAAGATAAGAAGGTGACTCAGGATTGGTTCGATCTCGAGTGTGCCGACAAGGACAAGGAGCACGACCACTGCAAGGGAGAAGACGGGCCAGTGACCGTGCTCGGCACCCTCGGCACCCGATCTTCAGTGATTTTCGACCTCGACCGCGATGGGGATCTCGATATCGTCACCAACGAGTTCAACGCTGCGTCGTTGGTTCTGATCAGCGATCTGTCCACGCAGACCAAAGTGAACTTTCTCGAGGTAGAGCTGGTCGGCAGAACGTCGAATCGGGACGGATTGGGAGCAGTCGTCAAAGTGAAGGCCGGGGATCTCGTCTTGACCCAATCGAATGACGGTAAGTCCGGGTATCTTTCCCACAGCTCGATGCCGCTCTACTTCGGTCTGGGTGATCAAAAGAAGATCGACCAGATCGAGGTTCACTGGCCATCCGGAATACGCCAAGTTGTCACGGAAGGGCTCGCGGTCGGTTCTCGTCTGGAGATTGTGGAAGAGACTGAAGCCAGCCCATGAGGCCAGCACGCCAGGCAAGGTCCGTGACTGCGGCCCTGCCTGGCTGCCTCCTCGCCGCTGTGCTGGCTGCCGTCCTCGCCGCAGCTCCGGAGATCACAGCCGGCCCGGAGAGCACAGCCGCTCCGGAGAGCACGGCAGCTCCAGATCCGCAGCGAGCAAAAGGACTCCCCCACCGGCACGCGATCCTGATTACGATCGATACCCTGCGTGCCGACACCCTGGGTTTCGCGGGCGACTCCAAAGTCAAAACGCCGATCCTGGATCGTCTCGCCGACACCGGGCGCGTCTTTACCGGAGCGCACGCCCATGCGGTCACCACGTTGCCCTCGCACGCCAGCATCTTGACCGGCCTTTACCCTTTCCAGCACGGAGTGCGGCACAACGGCGGTTTCGTATTGGCGGACGACATCCCGACCTTGAGCTCGGTGTTGCAGGCTGAAGGTTTCGCTACCGCGGCCTTCGTCGCGGCCTTTCCACTCGACTCCCGGTTCGGTCTGGATCGCGGGTTCGACGTCTATGACGACGAGGTTGGGACCCAGGAGATCAGCGCCCAGCAGCACGACGCTGGCAGCTCCTTGTTTTCCTACTCCGAGCGCCGGGGTGACGAAGTCGTCGAGCAGGCGTCGAGCTGGTGGCGCGCCAACCGAGACCAGCGTCGGTTCCTGTGGCTGCACCTCTTCGACCCCCACGCTCCCTATGCCCCTCCCGAGCCGTTCCGCTCCCGGTTCGCTGCCGACCCGTATCGTGGCGAAGTGTCTGCGGTGGATGCCTTCCTGGCACCCCTGCTCGATCGTTTCCTCGCAGGTGGAGAAGACGCGACGTTCATCACCTTCACCTCCGACCATGGCGAGTCTCTGGGCGAGCACGGCGAGGCGACCCACGGCTTGTTCGCCTATGAACCGACCCTCGCGGTACCGCTGGTGCTGTGGGGTGACGGCGTCGATCAGGGGCGGGACGATCGGCCGGCGCGGCACATCGATCTGATGCCGACGATCCTCGAGGCCTTGGGTGAAGAGCCGGCGTCCTCGCTGCCGGGTCGGTCGCTGTTGCGGTCGGCGAACGACCACCCCAAAGAATCGTTTTTCGAAGCACTCTCAGCCCATCTCGACTATGGCTGGGCGCCGCTGCGAGGTGTTCTCGAGGGCGACCGCAAACTCATCGTGCTGCCGATCCCCGAGCTTTATGACCTGGCCGAAGACCCCAACGAGCAGGCCAATCTGTTTGTTCGCGAGCGCAGCGCTGCCCAGGCGTTGTCCAGATTGATCCCCGAGGAATCCGACTGGCCGCCGGAAGCTGGAGAGATTTCCAAAGAAGACGCCGCGCGGCTCCATAGTCTCGGATACCTGGGTGGTCAGACCGCCAAGAAGCAACGTTACACCGCGGCGGACGATCCCAAAACACTGGTTGAGCTCGACCACAAGGTGGCTCGCTTGGCAGACCTCGCAACCCGAGGCCAGACCCAGCCAGCGATCGCTCTCGGAGAGGAGATCTTAGAGGCGAGGCCCTCGATGGGTGTGGTCTACATTTATCTCTCAACGCTGTTGATCCAAGCCGGAGAGCTCGATCGAGCGGTTGAAGTCATGACTCAGGCCCAGCGGGAGGGGGTTGCTGGCCGCGAGCTCCTCCGTCAGCTTGGCCTCAGTCTGGTCAACACCGGACGGGCCAAAGAGGCGGTGGAGATCCTGACACCTCTGACCGAGGAAGCGAGTGATCTCGAAGCCCGCAACCATCTCGCTTTGGCTCTGACATACCTCGGTCGTCACGACGAAGCGGACACGATGTTGCGCGGCTTGTTGGCAGCGGATCCCGAGCAGGCTCGAACCCACGAGAACCTGTCGTTTTTGGCTATCACGCGGGAACACTATGGTGAAGCCCGTGGCCATGCGGAAAAAGCCCTCGAGATCGACCCAGATCTTGTCGGACCGTGGAACAATCTCGGCATTGCGCTCTACAATCTGGGATTGTCAACGGCCGCGGTTGATGCCTGGAGGCAAGCTTTGGAGCGAGCCCCCGACAACCCGGATGTTCTCTTGAACATGGGGCTGGTGGAAGCACAGAGCGGTAATGCACAATCAGCGCGCCAAGCGCTGTTACGTTTTCTCGAGCGAGCTTCCGGTGATGTCTATGAGTCGAAACGGCAGCAGGCTCGTAAGGCTTTGCAACAGCTCGGAGACTAGCGAGTAAAGTCCCGTTGCGGCGGCCGGCCTACGGGGCAGGCGGACCGGCGTCGTATGGCGGCGCTGATTCACGGATCTCGTCGATCCGGTCGGCGAGCGGTATCGGCAGCGTGAACACCGCCGAAAGGTCCAGAGCGAGCTCCGGGAAGGCCGGGCTGTAGAGCGTCTCAGTATCGGTGTAGGCGCCAGCGATCTGGTAGTGCTCCCCCGTTAGCTGCAGTACTTCGATCACCGCCGGATAAGGCTGTACCAGCCAATACTCTCGGACCCCGGCTCTAGCGTAGAGCCGCAATTTTCGGACCCGGTCGTGGCGGTGAGTCGACGGCGAGAGCACCTCGATCGCCAGAGTCGGCGCACCCTCCACGTGTGTTTCCCAGATCTTGGATCGATCGCAGACCACCACGATGTCGGGCTGCACGACGTCGTCCGCCGACAACTTGACGTCGATCGGGGAGACTAGGGGCACGCAGGATCTGCCTTCGAAGTGTTGGAAGAGGTGACCGCAGAGGCGAGTGACGATCATCTGATGTCGGCTCGACGGCGCTGGCGACATGCAAAATGGCAGGCCACCGATCAGCTCCCAGCGCTCGCCGTCATCCCACGCTCGGTAGTCGTCCCAGCTGAAGCGCCGCCCGGATTTGCTCATGACTCCCATAGCAATCAGCGTACCGCAGTGCCCGAGTGGTGGCAAGTAGTCAGCCGAAAGCAACACATATCAAGCGGAGCACACCGAGTGGTAGAGTTTGCACCATGACACAGACACTCAACGAAACCCACGCCTCCGACCTGCGCAGTTGGCTCGACTCGGCCAATGCTCCGGGCTCGGATTTCCCGATCCAAAATTTACCCTTCGGCGTCTTTCGCCGCCGAGGATCCGCCGAAAAATTCCGCGTCGGCGTCGCCATTGGTGATCAGATTCTCGATCTGGCGCTATGCAGCGAGAAAGGCCTGCTGAGCGGCGCCACGGCTGATGCTTGCCGAGAAAGCTCCCTGAACGCTCTGATGAGCCTCGGTGCTGCCGAATGGTCTGGGCTGCGCTTGGCGATCTCTCGTCTGCTGCGTTCCGACAGCAGCCAACAACAGCAGGCCGAGACCGCCCTCGTCGCAATGGCCGACGCCGAGATGGGGATGCCCGCCACCATCGGTGACTACACGGACTTCTACTGTTCGATCTTTCACGCCACCAACGTCGGCAGCATGTTCCGTCCTGACAACCCGCTGATGCCAAACTACAAACACATCCCGATCGGCTACCACGGGCGCAGCTCATCGATCGTGGTGAGCGACACGCCGATCCGGCGTCCGCAGGGCCAGACCAAAGCCGACGACGCGGCAGCCCCGAGCTTCGGGCCCTGTAAGCTCTTCGACTACGAGCTCGAGGTCGGCTTCTTCGTCGGGTCCGGTAATGACATGGGAACCGCCTTCTCGGTGGATGAGGCCGACGACAACATTTTCGGCTTCTGCCTGGTCAACGATTGGTCGGCGCGAGATATCCAAAAGTGGGAGTATCAACCCCTCGGACCGTTCCTGGCCAAGAGCTTCGGAACCTCGGTCTCACCTTGGGTGGTCACCACCGAGGCCTTGGCCCCTTACCGCATTCCCGCCTTCGAGCGCGCTGCCGGCGATCCACAACCCCTGCCCTACCTCGACTCGGAGCGCAATCGCTCCCACGGTGGCGTGGATCTCGACCTCGAAGTGTTCCTGCGGACCCCGCAGATGCGGGATCAGGGGCTCGAGCCGCACCGCCTGAGCCGGGCCAACTTCCGCGATATGTATTGGACCGCGGCCCAAATGTTGGCCCACCACGGTTCGAACGGCTGCAACCTCCAGCCTGGCGACCTGTTGGCGAGCGGCACCGTCTCCGGTCAAGACAAAAGCGCCCGGGGATGTCTCTTGGAGCTCACCTGGCGCGGCAGCGAGCCGATCGAGCTACCCAATGGTGAGGTGCGCAGGTTCCTGCAAGACGGCGACGAAGTGATCCTGCGAGGTGCTTGTGACAAAGAGGGCGCGGCGCGCATCGGCTTCGGTGAGTGCCGAGGCGCCATTCTGCCGGCCGCAGGTCCAGCGACAACATAGATCGGTCTCCCGCATGAATGAAGCCGAATCCAACCGCGAGAGCGAGCCATTCTGGACGCCGTCTGAAGAACGGGTCGGCGCAGCCAACCTGACCCGTTTCATCAGCGAAGTTGGCGCCACCGTGCCATCGGTGACCGACTACCCCTCCCTCTACCGCTGGTCGGTCGACGAGCCGGCGGCGTTCTGGCGCACCCTGTGGCGCCAAGGTGGGGTCGTCGCCTCCGAGGAGTCGACCTCTGATACCTCGGAAGTCACCCTCGAGGCGGCCGATACCATGCGGGGCGCCCGGTGGTTTCCGGGCGCTCGCCTCAACTTCGCCGAGAACCTGCTGCGCTACCGCGACGATCGTGCCGCCTTGGTGTTCTGGAACGAAGCCGGTCGCCAGAGCGAGCATAGCTACGCCGAGTTGTATGCCGAAGTCTCGTGTCTGGCGCAGGCCCTGCGTCGATTAGGGGTCGAGCCCGGTGACCGGGTGGCGGGCTTCATGCCCAACTTGCCGCAGACCGTGATCGCGATGCTCGCCGCCACCAGCCTCGGGGCGGTCTGGTCGTCATGCTCGCCGGACTTTGGCGCCAAGGGGGTGCTGGATCGGTTTGGCCAGATCGCGCCCAAGGTGCTTTTTGTCGCCGATGGCTACCGATTCGGCGGTAAAAACTTCGGTTCCTTGGAGCGCGTGCAGAAGGTTTTGGCGGCGATTCCGGCGATCGAGCGCGTGGTGGTTGTGCCCTATCTGGACGACGCGCCAAATCTCACCTTTTCGGACCGTGTCGTGTCTTGGAGCGAGTTCGTCTCCGAGACAACCCCCGGACCGATAGTGTTTTCACAACACCCGTTCGCCCATCCGGTCTACATCATGTATTCCTCGGGGACAACCGGCCTGCCGAAATGTATGGTGCATGGCGCTGGCGGGACTTTGATCCAACACCTGAAAGAGTTGATCCTCCACACCGATCTGCGGCGCGAGGATCGTATCTTCTACTACACCACCTGTGGCTGGATGATGTGGAATTGGCTGGTGTCGAGCCTGGCGGTGGGGGCCACCGTGCTGCTCTACGACGGCTCGCCGGTGAAGCCCCGCGGCGACATCCTGTTCGAGATGGCAGCGCGCGAGAAGGTGACGATTTTTGGCACCAGCGCGAAGTATCTGGCGCTGGTCGAAAAAGAGGGCCTGCGTCCCGGTCGGGCACACGACCTGTCGGCCTTGCGTACGGTGCTATCCACCGGTTCACCCCTAGCGCCGGAGAGTTACGACTTTGTCTATCGCGAGATCAAAGACGACGTCTGCCTGTCGTCGATTTCCGGCGGCACCGACTTGATCTCCTGTTTTGCTCTCGGCAACCCCATCGCACCGGTTTATCGTGGCGAGCTCCAGACCCGCGGGTTGGGCATGAAGGTGGAAGTTTTCGACGACGCTGGCCAGTCGGTGGTTGGCCAAAAAGGCGAGCTGGTCTGCACTCAGCCCTTTCCTTCGATGCCGGTCGAGTTCTGGAACGATCCCGACGGCGCCAAATACCACGCCGCCTACTTCGATCATTTCCCCGGCATCTGGCGGCACGGCGATTGGGCAGAGATCACCGAGCGCGGTGGCATGATCATCTACGGTCGTTCCGACGCCACCCTCAACCCGGGGGGTGTGCGCATCGGCACCGCCGAGATCTACCGTCAGGTGGAACAGAACGACGAAGTTGTCGAAAGCCTGGTCATCGGCCAACAATGGGATGGTGACACCCGCATCGTGCTCTTCGTGCGGCTGCGTGACGGCGTCGAGCTTTCAGACGATTTGAGCGGGCGTATCCGTCAGCAGATCAAGGCCAACGCTTCGCCGTATCACGTGCCCAAGAAGATCATCCCAGTGGCGGATATCCCACGCACCCTGAGCGGCAAGATTACCGAGCTCGCGGTGCGCGAAGTCATCCATGGTCGGCCGGTGAAAAATGCCGACGCGTTGGCCAATCCGGAAGCCCTCGAACTATTTAGAGATTTGCCCGAATTGGCTAGTTGAGACTCGGATCGGCCCGGTACAGATCTCGTCTGCCTCTCCAGCTTGTTCAGCTCGAGTGTCGAAACCTTACTCGATGGGTGAAGACTGAAGTGGACCCCTTTGTCAAGACCATTCTGAGTGAAAAGTAAGTTAATTCTTTAGTAGTAGTCGTGTAGATCTGGTAAAGTTCCTGTGCATCGTTTCGGACGGGGATGGGGAGAT
>JAJCXQ010000387.1 GCA_029263355.1 Acidobacteriota bacterium
CCGTCTTGGCGCCACACAAGACAACGAAGAGGTCGCTTTGAGTGATGGCCGCGTCTACCGTCGAACGGTCGACAGTCTCAGTCGGAATCAGGCTTTCGTGGTCGAGGAAAACCGTTGTCGGTGGGCGGTGTCGCCGCAGGCGCAACACTTTGCGCCGGAAGAGCCTTGCACGCGCCAGATCAGAATGGGAATAGGCGATGAAAATGTGTTGGGCGTTGGCGAGCCGTTCGAGACTCTGCCTGCGAGTTTGCGAGCGCAGTCCAAATCTGCGCCACCCAAGGACAGAGCTTTCAACGGCCACCTGGCGGCTGCGCTCTTCATCCCGGTTAGGAGTAGCCATCTCGTAGCAGCGATCGCTCCCGACTAGCCCACGGTTAGGGCGATCGCCACGCGCGTCGAGCGAGAACACAATGGCTTCTCGAACCCTTCACTCCGCCGTAGTCAGCGACCATCCCGAGAGCTTCGGGAGACCAGATCATGGAACGGAAAACCGCAACCCTGCTGGAAAGACCTTTCACCCATGAAGCTTGGTACTGCCACCTGCCTGCCAGAAACTTAGCGATAGCCGACCTTACCTTTCACATCCGCGACGAGCTTTTCCGGATCGTAACCAATACCATCTTTGAAGGTGACTTCGACATTTCTGATGCTAGCAGGTTCAGCGGCCAGGTCGCCGCGAAGAACAACGAGGTCCGCAACGTACCCCGGAGAGACCCGGCCAAGCTCGGCGCCGATACCCAACGCGTCAGCACCCTTGGCAGTGGCAATCTGCAACGCTTCGGGCACGGTAAACTCCGCCTCGACTAGGAGTTCGAACCCGCGTTGGTTGCCATAGCCCGGCAGAACATGGCGACCAGGGTCCGGTCCCATGACCAGGCGCCCGCCGGCCTCGACAAACATGCGCCCGAATTGGGCGTATTTCGACCCGACTTGGGTGATCCTTGCGAAACTAGCGAGGAGAAACGCTCGGGAAGGGACCATTCGGATGCCGAGACTTGCCGCCTCTAGCACCAACTCTCAACCCTTGAGACGAGCTGTCATCTCCTTGGTCAGCTCCGGTAGCGGGATTCCTCCGGCATCAACACAGGTCCAAAACGCCGCATCGGCCATGTTCTTCGATGCCTCCGAGCAGGCGTTGAAGGTCTCGATCGACTCCGGCGCAAGCCCTTCAGTCCAGATCTTCAGATCCTCCGCAGGCACCACCATGTTGGTGAAGCGACAGATGAAGTTGTCGTTCTCTTCATCGGTAGGGTCGGTTCCCCAAATGAACAAGACCTCGTGGAGTCCGGGCTTTAGATCCGTATTGCAGTCGGCATGCCGCATATGGTTGCTGGCGTTCCAATCCGCGCCGACGAACGTGTATCCGGGGAGCCCTTCTGTCCGCTTGGGCTTGGCGGTGCGCGACACGGTCTTCCATTTGACCCCACCATCACTCGTCACCTTGTAGAAGAAACCTTCCGGACGAGTTTTCATGAACGTGGTCGTCACGTCACCGCGAGAATCCAGGCGAATAAAAAGCCGCGCCACGATGTTGTTGACCGCTCCCAGAGCATCCCGTTGGCGATTGGCCGACCCCAGTTGCGACATGGTGGAGCTACTCGGCAACGGTGCCGGCCTCGGTGCTTGAGCTAAGGCCGGAGCGACGGTCAGTAGCGCCATTAAGACTGCAATCCACTTCATCTCACATTACCCCCACGTCGTAGTTATTGACCTCGGCACGTCGAGTACGAGGCCATTCACAAGAATTGGTTCCCAGCTTCTCGAGGCAGAAACACGGTGATGACTCCCCCTACAACTCGAGCGTCATAGAGCCATCCACTCACAGCCATCTACGTCAAAATAACCCACATAGTTATGGCTAGGCAAGCATACACCGGACCAAAGGTCACCACATGGTGTCCTACGAAACCCACGACAGGCCCGTTTATCCCATTCCTGCCACCCATATTCGGTGCCGCCCATGAACCGACTCCCATGAGGGTTGGGCGGGTGAGCCGACGCAGGGCGCCAACTCACTATGGCCTCGCTAACAATCCAGCGAGGCTGTGGACCAGCTACAGCGACTTGAGCTCGGTCACCATCCCCTGCACAGCTTTTTTGCCGTCTTCGAACAGCATCATCGTATTGTCGTACTCGAAGAGCTCGTTCTTGATGCCGGCAAAACCAGGGCTCAGGCTGCGCTTGATCATGATGACACTGGCCGCGTGCCAGACCTCGAGCACCGGCATCCCGTAGATCGGACTGCCGGGTGTCTTTTGCGCCGCCGGATTGACGACGTCGTTGGCGCCAACAATGATGACCACATCGGTGTTGTTGAATTCGGGGTTGACGACGTCCATCTCGAGCAGTTGCTCATAGGGTACGTCGGCCTCAGCCAAGAGCACGTTCATGTGACCGGGCATGCGGCCAGCCACCGGGTGGATGCCATAGGTGACCTTGACACCGCGTTTCTCGAGCTCACTCGCCAACTCTTTGACAGTATGCTGAGCCTGTGCGACCGCCAATCCGTAGCCCGGAACAATGACCACCGTCTCGGCGTTTTCGAGCACCAGGACCGCTTCTTCAGCGCCCCCCGAGCGGACATTGGTGTAGTCACGATTGTCGGCCGCGCCACCCCCGGAGTCGGCGGTACCGAAACCACCGAAGAGGACATTGGCCAAGGTGCGATTCATCGCCACACACATGATCTGAGTGAGGATCAGGCCCGACGCGCCAACCAGCGCACCCGAAATCACCAACACGTTGTTTTGCAACACAAATCCGGTCGCCGATGCCGCCAGCCCCGAATAACTGTTGAGCAACGAGATCACCACCGGCATGTCGGCGCCGCCGATCGGAATCACCAGCATGATCCCGAGGGCCAGGCTCAAAACCATGACCACAATGATGAAAGTGGCGATCGACCCGGAGTCCGCAACCGTGAACAATGTGTAGATCCCGAGCCCGAGTGAGCCGAGGATCAGCAGCAGGTTCACGACGTGCCGGCCGGGCAACAGAATCGGGTTACCGCTGATCTTCCCTGCCAGTTTGCCGTAGGCCACGACGCTGCCCGACAGGGTCAACGCGCCGATAAACATCGACAACACCGCGGTAATGGCGCTCGCCGAGCCGAGGACGCCTGCGGCTGTGGATCCGGAGTCTTTCTCGATCACATTGAGCCAGACGTAGGACGCCGCAACCAGCGTCGACGCAGCGCCACCCGAGCCGTTGAAGAGGGCCACCATTTCGGGCATCCCTGTCATCTCGACACGGACTGCTGCCAGCGCGCCGATGCCGCCGCCGATGACGAGACCGAGGACAATCCACTGGAGATCAAACGTCCCCATCTCCAACAACGCCGCCACCGCGGCGATCAGCATCGCCAACGCCGCCATGGCGTTGCCGCGCTGCGCCGAGCGCACTCGCGTCAGGCCTTTGAGCCCAAGAATGAAGAGAATCGCGGACAGCAGGTATAGGACCGGAACGAGGGTCGTGGCGATGAAGCTGGAGCTCATTTCTTTTTCCGGCCGAACATGCCGAGCATGCGGTTGGTCACTAGAAAGCCACCCACGACATTGATGGTGGCGAGGATGATCGCGAACAGTCCCAACAAGCTAGAGATCTCGTTGTCCGCATACCTGGCCGCGGACAATGCGCCAACAATCGTGATGCCCGAAATGGCGTTGGCCCCCGACATCAATGGCGTATGCAGGGTGGGCGGAATCTTGGTGATGATCTCGATGCCGACGAAAATCGCCAGCACAAAAACGTAAAGTCCGATCAACAACGGTCCCATAGTCATGCGCCGTCTCCTTCCAGAGCTTTCCGGGTCATGGCGTTGCGAACCTCGCCAGCGTGAGTCAAGAGTGCCCCATCGACCACCTCGTCTTCGAGGTCGATAACCACTTGGCCTTCTTGCAACATCGGCTCGAGTAGCGCCCAAACGTTACGGGCATAAAGTTGACTGGCGTCGATTGGCGTCTCCGCCGGCAGATTGGAGGGTCCCAAAATCAGCACGCTGCCCGCCATCACGTCCTCACCGGACTTCGACAACTCGCAATTGCCACCTTGCTCAACCGCCAGATCGACGATCAACGAGCCCGGCTTCATGCCAGCAACCATCTCCGCGGTCACTAGGGTCGGCGCCTTCTTCCCCGGCACCAATGCGGTACAGATCACGACGTCCGCGGCCTGGATGTGGCGGGTGACGATCTTGCGTTGCTCGGCCAAGAATTCCGGCGTCATCTCACGGGCATAACCGCCTTCACCTTCGCCGCCGCCGAGATCCGGCAACTCGATAAATTTACCGCCCAACGACTCGACCTGCTCCTTGACCACATCGCGGATGTCGGAGACTTCAACCACCGCACCGAGGCGCTTGGCGGTCGCCACCGCCTGTAGACCAGCGACGCCAGCCCCCATCACCACCACCTTGGCGGGTGGTATGGTGCCGGCGGCGGTCATCAGCAATGGGAAGTATTTGCCGAGGCGTTCGGCGGCGAGCAAGACAGCCTTGTAGCCGGCGATCGAAGCCTGAGACGACAGGGCGTCCATGCTTTGAGCACGGCTGATCCGCGGCACCAGTTCCATCGCCATCGAGCTCACCCCCTGGGACGACAGCTGTCGCACCAGATCGAGGTTTTGCAACGGCGACAACAGTCCGATGAGCAGGCATCCCGCTTTCGTCGCCGCCAAATCGGCAGTTTCAGGCGGCACCACCGTCAGCACGACATCCGCTTCACCGAAGCCCGCCACGCGGTCGCTGACCACCTTGGCGCCAGCGGATTCGTAACGCTCGTCGGCGATGAACGCGCCCATTCCGGCGCCGGCTTCGATGGCGACTTCCAAGCCGGCCTTGACCATCTTTTTGATCGACTCCGGCGTCGCCGCGACCCGCGTCTCGTTGACACGACTTTCCTTGGGAACGAAGACTTTGACCATAATCCTGAGAGTCCGGGAGTTGCGCTTCGGGCCAGAGGGTGGCCCCATCGTTGCTAAACGGACGCACCCAAGGCCTTGCTAGAGAGATCGAAGCCTTGGATGAGACGACGGAACGCCAGCCGATCCTATCTGGGGTGTCTTGGGCATGCAACACCGCGGAGATCTACCCAGCTAGGGAGAACTTCCCCCCCCACACCGGCTCCGAAACGCTGGGTCAAAACCATCTAGCGCCTACCCATCCCCTTCCGGAAACGACTTTTCCGAGTCAGCCAGGTCGAGTGTGTGGCGCGGGCACGGCCGAGGATGTTTGAGCAACCATGATCAATGAACTGGATAAACCATTGATAAAGCGAAGCTTCCGCAGCTTGATCCCGGTCTGGCGAGTCACGCAGGCCGGCGCAGCCCACAACACTCGACCGGCCAACGATCGTCGCTGGAGATCAAATCCCCCCTAGGTTTTGGCATTGATTTTGCTAAAGTCAATATCCGAGGGGCGTCTTTATCACTTACCGCCGTCCAACCTTGCTGGGCAAACGAGGAACCGTCATGTCTGATCTCGTCCATCAGCTGGCAATCGACCTAGGGCCACGCATCGCGACCCATCTGAACAACACCCTTGGCATCGATCCCGAGACTTCGGGCCGACTTTTCAAACAGGTCACCCCACTGATTCTCGGTGGCCTGGAAAAACAGTTGCGTCACCAGGGCCTCGAGCATGTCAACCAAACTCTGACAAAGTACGCAGAGGCACGAGCTGACAACGATATCGCGGAGCGCTTTCATGCTATCGCCAACGATCATCGAGCCGACCCCGGACTCGACGGCTTGCTCGGCGATTCCGGATTGATCGCCTCCAAGCTGTTCGCTGAGCACTTCGCTCTCGATGCCAACGACGCGCGCAAGATCATCCCGATGATGGCGCCGGTGGTGCTCGCAACCCTCGCTGGCATGCGCGATGTGGACGGCCCGGAAGCTGCGGACGTTGCCGCGTTGATCCAAGAGCACGGCGACGGCCGCATCCTCGAGGATGTGCCGGGCTTCCTGCGCAAAGGCCTCGCCAAACCCAAGAAAAACCGTCTTACGGGCCTGTTGGGGCAACTCTTGATGGGCACCAGCCGATAGTCTAGCTTCTCAAACGATGCCCACGGACGATGATCACGGACAGGGAGATCCGATAATGAGGTACGTCAACCGCGACACCGCTTGGCGACGCAACACCGCTTGGCGACGCAACACCTATCGACACCCAGCGGTGCTCGCCAACCAGGCCGCGACCATCGACCAGATCT
>JAJCXQ010000388.1 GCA_029263355.1 Acidobacteriota bacterium
GCGATCTTGATCTCCACCTCCGGCAACACCGGCCCGACAGTGCCGAGCCGGGTCAAGCCAGCATGGTTCCAAGTGCCGGGGCCACAGGTCTCGGAGAGACCATACACCTCGTAAATCACCACCCCCAACGCCGCGAAGAACTCCAGCACATCGGTCCGAATCGGCGCCGCGCCGGACGAGCACAGCTCGATGCGATCCATCCCCAACCGTGCCCGTATCTTCGACAACACCAGCTTCTGAGCCACACGGTGACGGACCACCAACCCGCCGGAGACCGGCTCGCCCCGTAGCTGTCGTGATGCTGCCTGACGCCCAACCCGGAGGGCCCATTTGGCCAGCCAGCGACGCAACGCGGGAGCAACCTCGAGCTTGTCCAGCACCGACGCGTGGATACGCTCCCAAACCCGCGGCACGCCGAAGAAAATGGTCGGCTGGACCTCACCCAGGTTGACAGCCAACTTTTCGAGCGACTCGGCATAGTAGACCGCATAACCGGAATAGACCGCCATGTGGATCGAAATCATCTGCTCAGCGATGTGGGCCATCGGCAGGTAGGAGAGCGCGGAATCTTCAGCCCCCAAGCCATGCAAGCCGTCACAGATTCGGGCGGTCTCGACAAGATTCGAGTGGGTCAGCATCACTCCCTTGGGTGTTCCGGTAGTGCCCGAGGTGTAGATCAGTACCGCTAACTGGTCCCCTGCGAGGGCCGCCAAGCGATCCTCAAGCATCGAGCTTGTGCTCGCGGGTTCCGTACCACCCAATGCCATGAAAGCCTGCCAGCCGAAAGCCCCGTGGGGCGACGGGACGTCCACCGGATCGGGGACATCCTCGTCCTGCATAACGATCACAGTTTCGAGCACAGGAAGCTCAGACCGTACCCGCCGAACTTTCTCCCACTGTTCACGATTCTCCACGATCAGGATCGACGCTTCGGCATGACCGGTGATGTAGGCCACCTGATTAGGAGCGCACGTCTGGTAGATACCCACCGGCACCGCCCCAGCAGCCATCGCGCCGAGACAGGAAATGGTCCACTCCGGACGGTTGAAGCCCAGGATTCCCACTGTGTCACCCTGCCCCAGGCCGAGCGAAATCAAAGAACGAGCCGCCCGCTGGACCTGCCCCTCGAAGTCCGCCCACGAAGTGGTTACCCACCGTCCGTCGACCTTGGCAGCGTAGGCGATGCCCCGTGGATGGGTCATCGCGTGGTCATGGAGGCGTGAAAGGATGGTGATCACGACGGGCTCCTGTTACGGTCCGGGTTCACTCCAAAGCCCCTGACCTGGCATCGCTTCTGCAACGCCCCTTCTGTAAGATGTCCATCTTGATGATAGGAGGATACACCATGCGTCTCGATCGAATCCGCACGCTCATTCTGTGTCTATCGCCGCTGCTGACAGCCGGCCTAACTCTCTCTGCTGAAGCCGAACACGACCGAGGCGTAACGCTCTACGCTGACGGCGGCTATCGGGGCAACAGCGAAACCTTCACCGACGATGTCAACAATCTTGGGCGCACCGCCTTCGGCAACGACCGCGCCAGCTCGGTGCGAGTCGCCCGCGGCTGCACAGCGATCCTCTACGGGGATGTCAACTTTCGAGGACGGTCGATGAGGTTGACTCAGGACGCCTATTCCCTCGCGGGCTCTGCGGTCGGTAACGATTCCGTCTCGTCGATAGAGGTCCACTGCGTCCGAGATTCCTACGACGTCGATTGGAGCGACCGCCGAGGCGTGGCGATCTACAGCGATGCAGACTTCGGAGGCCGTCGAGAAATCTTCTATCGCGACGACAATGACCTACGCAACAACCGGATCGGCAACGACGCGGCGAGCTCAGTCCGAATCGCGCCCGGCTGTGAGGTGACGTTGTATTCCGACAAGAACTACTTGGGGCGTTACGCGGTCCTCACCTATGACACCGAATCTCTTGGCCGCACCTCGATCGGAAACGACTCGGTGTCTTCGCTCCGTGTCGAGTGCGGTCGGCGCGACCGGAATCGGCGGGACCGGCGCGACCGGCGCGACCGGCGCGATGACCGGACCGCCCCCAACAGCGCGACCCTCTACTCCGACAACAACTACGACGGACGCCGCGAGACCTTCTACCGTGACGTACCGAATCTCGCCCGGACCGAAATCGGCAACGACACGACGAGCTCAATCCGAGTCGGCCGCGGCTGCCGGGCGATCCTGTTCGACGATAGCGACTATCGCGGGCGCTCCGGAGTCATCGATGGCGATACTCCCAACTTACAATCGACCGCAATCGGCAATGACCGGGCTTCGTCAATGCGCCTCGACTGCGGACGCTACCAAAACGACGATCCACGTTACGGCAACGGCGGCGGCCGGGGCAGCGTCACACTATTCGCGGGCGAAGGCTTTGGCGGACGCAGCGAGAGCTTTGATCGCAGTATCCGAGATCTCGGCGACTCCCGAATCGGCAACGACACGGTACGATCGGTCCAAGTCGCCCCGGGTTGCCAGGTCAAGCTTTACCGCGATTCCGACTTTAGAGGCCGTTCCACCGTGGTGATCAACGACACGGCGAACCTACAGTTCACTCCCGTTGGCAACAACCAGGCGTCGTCGATGGAGGTCGATTGCCGGCGACGCTGACGGTAAGAACTGTATGACCGACAACCGGGCTCTACGCGCCGACTTCGAGGCCAACATGGTCGCGGTCGTGCGGCGCGAAATCCCTGAGGCGCTGGATTGGCTCATGCTAGGTGAGGCGCCCAGCTTGCATTGGCTGGACGATGGCACGGCGGTCGACAGAGTGGTCGACGCGGCGGTCGACAGGGTGGTCGACAGAGTCGCCCAACGCGGCTGGTTGGCAACTGCATTCGACCGCGGCAAGGCACGCGCCAACGCAGCAATACATCAAGTCGCAAGATTATTCGAGCCAGCCAGTGCTGCTGACTTCGGTCGTTGGCTGCTCAATGCCTGGATCGAGCACGACACGGCTCAAGCCACGATCTCGGACGCCCGGCGGGCCGAGCTCCGCGCGACCGCCGAACAGGCAGCTCAACTCGCCCGCCGCTTTGGCCGCAGCGGCGCCGACCCGGAAGAGCGCTTCGGCCAACTCATGCAGCAGGAAGAGAATCGAGCTGCCCCCTCGGCGCTACCCTACCGAGGACTGCTGGCGATCGTCGAAGCTTGCGCCGACGACACCATCAGCGATGAGGTTGAAGCCTACCTCGCTAGGCATGGCCAGGAACGCCCAGAACAGAGCAACCTGCTCATCGAAACCTTGCAGGCGATCTCACAGAGACCTGCGCGGCAGTAGGTCCTCGGGAGTAGGTGGCCCACCACCTCCGCGTGCCCCCGCCACCGGATGGCGAGGGCACGCAGGGTATCACGCTCTATTGCAGTGTCACTGCTCTATGGAAAGGTGAAGCTGACGACGTTCGAGGTCGTACAGGAGGTTAGATCCAGCAGTTGGAAGTGCGCCGTGCCCCCCGACAAGCTCGCCGGGATGTTGCGTGTGATCTTGCCATCACCGAGTTTCGAACCGTCAGTCACACCATACTTGAAGAGGTCGGGACCGACTCCGAAGTTGACTGCCCCACAGTGTCCGACGTTGATTGTCGTCGAGGTGGCTTGTCGTCCCGCAACCAGGTAGACCCTGTCTCCAGGAGTGGCGCCAGTGAGATGGAAGGCGTTCTCCACGCCAGCAACGCCGGGGAAGGGATCGGTCAACACCAGCCCCTGGCAGTCCAACGGGATATCGAACGCTTCAACTTCGTCGCCGACACCGTTGCCGTTGAAGCCGATGACGCCCTGACTTGCACTTTCACCCACGCCACGCTTGGCGAAGGCTTTCCAGATCACACACCGATTGCTGTCGTTGTAGTTGAGGTTATCGGCAGCCAAAATCGCGTCACGGGCCTGGACAAAACCTGGCCGGCAGGGGGTCATCTTCATGCCGTCGATCGACAGCTGCAACGCCAGGTTGTTGCCGCCAGTGCCAGCGTAGAGATCCGCATCAAATCCATCCCGCAACACTAGACGCCAATACATCTCCCAAAGTGTGCTGGCCCAGATCTCACCAACGCCGTGAGGGATGTTGGTCGTACTAATGTCCGCGTAGGTCTGGGGATTGACCAACAGGTTGGTGGTGTAAGGGAAATTTCGGATACCTGGACCGTTCGACGGCTCGAAACTGACGTAGGTCCCGATGCCGCGGGAGGTGGTGGGTCCATCGGCCGGTATCGCGGTGAGAATCAAAGCCAGCCAGTCGCTCCAGCCTTCCCCCGGTTGCTCGTCGTTATTTAGGCAGGTGGTTTGGCTTGGGCCACCAACCAGACGATTGGACAGGCCATGGCCATACTCGTGGGCGATGATGCCGTTGTCGAGGTCGCTGTCGCGACGCACCGGTGCCGTGGGATCGAGATCCAATATCGCGTTGACGCCACTGCCGAGCCCCGTTTTGATGGTGTTCCCATCCGTTTGGGTGACCAGCACTGACGGGATGTTGACCGCTCCAGCTCCGGCGCCAGCACCCATATGCAAGATCCCTGGCTGATCATTGGCCACAATGACAGCGATGGCCCCAGCGTTCTGGGCGTTGAGGACTTTGGACGAGAAGTCGCAGCTTCCGCGATCGATCAATGCGACGTTACCAACGGTAAAACCGACCAACGCTTCACAACCATCGGTGGTGGTGCCAGCACCCCCCGTGTCGGTGACCAGCTCGACGTTGCCGGTCACTGGACCGGTGGCGTCGAGCTGCGGACCAAAGTCGCCGGTGCTGGATTGGTAGCCACCGGCAATCGCTGGTGGTGCATTAACCGTCGTCAAAGCATCGATCGGCGGCTTCCACTGGAACATCTGCATCCGCGGCGTGAAGACGCTGCCGTCCGGCGGCGTCGAGAAGTTGGCGTTGTTGAAACCGGATCCGTCCAGGGCATCGGCGCGTACCGCATCGGTCCCTCCTGGAGCACCGCTGTAGTTGGTCTGCTGCATGTTGCCCGACGCTTCATCGAAGCCGTACTGGACGAGGATGTCGTGCACGATGTTGTTGATGTAGAACAGATTGGTCACCGAGGCCGACACATAGGTCGTCGGTTGGAGCGCCAGGTCGAGGGGGAAGTTGAAATCTAGCAGCGGGCCACCGTCGGGTCGGAATCCGCCCGAATCGTTGGCGTCCTGATCCTCTTGGGCGATCACGTTGTTACCACGAGTTGTGGTGAATTCGGCCCCCGCAACACCGTTGGTATCGTGCCAACCAAAAGGTGAAGCGATGGGATCCGCCGAATTGACTTCGATCGTCCGAGGGCCGTCGGAAGGACTTTCCTTCGGTAGAGCGTAAACGTTGTAAGAGTCGAAGGTGATCCAATTCGCCTCGGCCAACACCGTCGCATCCTCAGCGTCGATCCACAAATTGCCGGTGAAGGAATTGTCCGGCAGATCCAACGTCAGCTGCCACGTCAACCGTAGCTGTCCAGGCGCGACCTCGTAGTAGGCCAACTCGACCGGTATATCCGCCCGTGAGATGGCGGGATCCGACAGCATCGTCTTCTGGGTCAATCCCCCCACCGTCTCGAGCACCACAGGTGTCGACTTGGTTTGCATCAAACCAAAATGCCCTGCCCCGCGAGCCAGCGCCGCTTCCGGCAGAATCGCGGGCGCCAGGGAGCTGACCTTGGACGCTAAATCCGCCACCAGTTGATTGCCGAAACTCATGATCCGACCATCTTCAGCGATGTTGAAATTTGAGATTCGGTTGGCCACCGGCACTCCGTCCACACGCTGCTGCACATAGAGATGGGTCACGCCATTGTGTTTGCTGACATACCTGTCGGTTGTCGCCAAGTCGACAACGTCGAGGCTGCTCAACCCAAGAGCTGCCTTTTGAGAGCCAAGATAGCTCAGAACATTGTCCAGCGGCTCGGCTTCGGTGGGCCCGGACAGGGCTTCACCGCCCAGGACCGGAACAGTCACCAACAACAAAGCGAAACTCAGACCTCGGATCGACGCCATACGGAATCTGCCCATTCCAATCTCCTCTGATCGGTGGCGGTCGACGAGAGCACGTGAGTTCGAGTCGACAGTGCACAATCGTGCCCGTCGTCTACCGGTGAGTGTTACCTTGCAACGTCCCAAAAGGACCGGAAAAGGATCACTCTCAACAACCGGTCGATGTCACTCGTCGCGCAGGGCACGCATCGGATCGATGCCGGAGGCGCGTTGGGCCGGCACCAACCCGGCAATCAGCGCAACACTCGCCAACACGACAATCGACAGCACGAAGACGCCAACATCGTGGCTCTCGAGCTCGAAGAGCAACGAGGACGCGACCTTCCCCAGGCCGAGAGCACCCACCGCGCCGACCACAACCCCGACCAGGGTCAGCCAACCGACCTGCCGCAAGATCATTTGCCGAACCCGACCACTGTCGGCGCCAAGCGCCATCCGGACGCCGATCTCGCGGGTGCGTTGGGCGACGGTGTAGGCCATCACGCCGTAGAGTCCAACCGCCGCAAGGATCGTGGCGAGGATTGCAAACGCCGCCGAAAGGGTCGTCAACATGCGATCGAGAAAGACGTTCTCCCGCACCTGCAGCGCCAACGTCCTCAGATTCTCGACCGGCAAGTTGGCATCGAGCTCAGCCACGGTTCGACGCAAGACCGGCAGCAGATCCACCGGCTCACCCGACGTGCGGACGTAATAATTGATCGCCCCAAGACTCTCATTCTGGCGATACGGCAAGTAAAAAAGTGGCGGCACCGCGTCTTTGACTTCGCTGTATTTGGCGTCCTGCACCAAGCCGATGATCTCGATGTCGAGCTCGCCACCGGATCCAACCTGCATACGCTTACCGACCGCATCACGACCGAGATGGTATTTGCGGGCAAAGGTCTCGTTGACCAGCGCCACCTTCGGTTCGCCAATCGCATCGCGACGCTCGACCTCGCGGCCGGCGAGGAGCGGGATACCCAACGTTTGGAAAAAACCCGGCCCAATCTCGTTGTAATTCGAGTGTGTGTCGGTGTCAGGACCGGCGTCGAACCCTTGTACCGAAACGTTGCTGCCCCAATTGCTGCCGGCGATCAACGGGACCAACGAGCCAGCCACGCTTTCGACCCCCGGCAAGGCTTGGACCTCGTCCTCGAGGCGCTCGAAGAACAATCGCGCCTCGGCCGGCGTGTAATTGTTGAGCTCCGGAGACACTCCAAACGTTGCGACGCGCTCGACCTCGATGCCGAGGTCAACTCGGCTGACGTTGAGCAAGCTCTTGGTGAACAAACCGGCAGAAATCAACAGAGCCATCGACAGCGCGATCTGTAACGTCACCATCGAAGCGCGAAAACGGTTGGCGCCACGCGATACTGCGCCGCGACCGGATTGGCTTTTCAGTGAGGCAACTAGATCGTGGCGAGTGCTGTGCAGCGCCGGAAATAACCCGACCAGCCCGGTCACCAGCCACAGGACTGCGAGGAACAGCCAAACCTGAGCGCCGAGCTCAAACCGCAGCGCCAAACCGCTATCCGCGGGCAGCAAAGACGCCATCACCCGCAACGTCACCCTGGCCACCACAAAACCGAGCAGGCCACCGAACGCCGCCAAAACAAACGATTCCGCCAACAGCTGGCCCACCACCTGATGACGTTGAGCGCCAATCGACAGTCGAATCGCGATCTCCCCAGCACGATTGGTCGCTCTCACCAGCAGTAGATTGGCAATGTTGGCGCAAGCGATGAGTAGTACAAACGCGGTGACCGCCAAGAGCAGCAGCAGAGGCGCCCGCACCTCTTCGTACAATCGACTCTGGCCACGCTGCCCGGGCGCCAGCTCGATGGCCTTCTGCTTGAAGCGCTCCAGGGTCCTGTCACTCAGACCCTCCTGGAGCGGCAGTTCCACATCGCGGATGATCCCTTGATAGGGGCCGTTGATCGCCGCTCTCGCCTGGTCGATGTTGCTACCGGCTTTGAGTCGCGCAAAGAGATAAACCCAATAGCTGCGACGGTCGTCAAAACCCTGCCAGTCCGGAATCATTTGATCTCGCATGCTGATCGGCACAAAAATCTGTGGAGCCTGGCCAAGGGTGGTGCCGGTGAAACCTCGCGGTGCGACGCCGATGATGGTCAACGGTTGACCATTGACGGTCAGCGTCTCACCTTCCACTGAAGTTTCGCCATTGAACCGAGTTCGCCAATAAGAATGTGAGAGCACCACCAAGGGGTGGGCGCCGGGAGTGTGATCGTCTTGACGAGAAAAAAGCCGGCCGAGGGCGGGACGCAAACCTAAAACCTCGAAGTAGCTTCCAGACACCAGCATGCCTTCACTGCTCAACGTGTCGCCGTCGTACGCGAGGTTGGCGCCGAAGGAGCGATGCCCGGCAATGCCGGTAAAAGCCGTTTCAGCACCCTCGAGATCGCGAAACATCGGGTAGCTGAACACCGACTCGGTATCACCGGCGTTGTTCGAAGACTGAGAACCCGGCTTGGGTCCAGGCGCCGACAAGTTCACCAACTGGTCGGGAGCCATGACCGGCAACGGCTTCAAGATCATCTGCTCGAAGAGAGAGAAGATGGCGGCGTTGGCGCCGATGCCGAGAGCGAGAGACAACACCGCGGCGGCGGTCACCAGTGGCGTCTTCAAGAGCGAGCGGGAGGCAAGGCGCAGATTGATCATAGGTCTCCTAACCGTTGGTCGAGCTGTTCCTTTGGACGTTCAACAGCGGGGAAAGGTTTGCCTTCAACTCGAAAACCATCCCGGCGACTCCGAGCGTCCGATTGCGACAACTTTTCCAGCGCCTTCCGAACCAGGACACCAAGGGAGAGCAGGTGGCAGGTAGGTCCCACGTCGACGCTCGATCTCGGCAAAATTGACCCCCGTAGCATGCAGACGCACCAAAACCTGCCCAAAACCGGGCTCGGGACGCGGCAGCTCCTGCAACTCCAGAACCGACGGCGGCCCGAGCTTCCGGGCGACAATCGCCGTCATGCTCTCCGAAGTGGAACTGAAGACTGAGCTCATGCCCTGCTCGCCCGCCACTCTCGCCGCAACAACCCGTAAAAGACCGTGTCACAGATCTCGCCGTTGACGATCCAGCGCTCGCGCAAGAGCCCCTCGCGGCTGAAACCCAGGCGCTCGAGAGCACGGATCGAAGCTAAATTCCGCGGGTCAACATCACCTTCTAGCCGATGTAGATCAAGCTCTTCGAAGGCGAAGTTGACCAACACGGGCAGCGCTTCGACCATATAACCCTGCTTCCAGTAGTTGCGCCCAAGGGCAAAACCCACCTCGGCACGGCGATTCTCGATATCGATCGACGCCAAGGTACAGGTGCCTACAACCTGGCCAGTGTCTCGCAACGCGACTCCCCACTGGTACAGGTCGCCGGCGCGGAAATGTTTCCTGATGTCATCGAATAGAGCCTGCGCCTGGGAGAGCTCTTGGTAGGCGGGAGAGCTCCAATACCTGGCAACCTCGGCATCGGAAAAGATCTCGAACAATGCCGGCACGTCGGACTCGACCAACCAGCGCAATTCGATGCGCTCGGCGGTCAACGTCGGCAGCCGATCTGATGGAAGTTTCATGCCGACTATTTTCACGCGCTCATCACCTACCGTCAAACGCGCCAGGAATCTGAACTTGCGCTGCGTCTTGACGAATCAGCTACATCTGTGGCATCTTCTGCTACAGATGTAGCCAAAGGAGTTTGAATGCGCTTGAGCGATGCCGAATGGAAAGTGATGAATGCCGTCTGGGAACGTCACCCAGCCGCGGTGCGTGACGTGATGGAAGCTCTCGAAGACGATACCCACTGGGCCTACTCGACGGTCAAAACGATGCTCGCTCGGTTGGCGGACAAGGGGGCGCTGTCGGTCCGCAAGCGCGGCAACATCAGCCTCTTCGAGCCGTTGGTGAGCCGCCACGAAGCGCGTCGATCCGCTTTGCGAACCCTTGCCGAGCGTGCGTTCGGCGGCGGTTTGGGATCGCTGGTTCAGCATCTGCTGGCCGACGAGCATCTGTCCGCCAAAGAACGCGACGAGTTGCGATCCATGTTGCTGGCAGACCAGCAACGGGCGACCCAAACGGACGATCCACAATGAGCTTCGGTCTCGAGGTCACAATCGTCGAAAGGGTGACGGCCCTGTGGTGGAGCACGATTGCTCCCTTGGCGGCTCAAGCCCTGGTTTTGGTGCCGCTGGTGGCGATCGTCGACCGGCTGCTCCCGCGACGTACCTGGCCTCAGCTACGGGCGGCGATGTGGCTGTTTGTGATGGCCAGGCTGGTCTTGCCGCCAACACTTCTGCCGCCAACACTTCTGCCACCAACGCTGCCGCCAGCACTGTTGCCGCAGACCCGGTTGGCGCCGCTGAGCGCCCTTCCCACCACAACGTTACCCAATACGATCCTCCAGGCCGAACGACAGCCGGTGCTGCAGTGGGCCGCCCTCGCAGTTGCGATCTGGCTCACCGTCGGTCTCACCATCGCCATCGCAGGCATCCTGTGGCATCGACGCGCCAACAAAGCCTGGCGTCACGGCAGCCACACCGACGCGCCAACCGGGTTCCATGACGTCCTCGCCGAATGCGGCCAGAGGCTGGGGCTCACTCGATTCCCGACGGTCCGTTTTGGTCCAGCGATCGGCTCCCCCTTTATGGCCGGGATCTTGCGGCCGACCATTTATCTTCCTGACGATCTGGTGGACACGTTGTCCGACGAGCAGCTCGAACACGTCCTGTTGCATGAGCTCGCCCACGTGCGACGACGCGACACCCTGATTGCCGCCGGCTGTGCGGCGATCACCGTGGCGTATTGGTTCCATCCCTGTGTGTGGTGGGCTCAGTGGCGCCTGCGCGCCTTGCGCGAACAATGCTGCGATCAGACCGTCGCAAGAGCACTCGACGATCACGTCGAAGGTTATCGGCGCACTCTGCTCTTCTTCGCCGCTCAACGCTTTGAGCCAGCCGCGAGCGGGCTGGCTTTCCTCCGTCCTGAAAGTCTGCTCATCATGCGTTTGCGACTGCTCGAGGATCGTTTCGGTCGACCGTGGCTGCAACGTGTGACGACCGTGGCAGTACTCTTCGTCTTGCTGATGATCAGCCTGCCGACCGCCCACGCAGCGGACCGCACCGCAGCGGCGGTGGGCGAGGTCATCGACCGCCCGCCGGGGTGCCTGACACTGCGTTACTTGGTCCTGAAACGGCTCGCGGAAGAGCAAGCCGCAGCGGTAGACCCCTGAAGAAAAAACTGACGACTAAAAATCTGATGATCGAGGAGACCCACGATGAGAATCCAAGGCTTACACAGCACGGCCCCCCAAGGACAACAACACATCCTTCTGGGCCTTGTGCTGATCAGCACATTGATTGCCATGCCGATCTATGCCGAGCCCCAGAAGGAGCCCGAAAAGGTCGACCTGGCAGCGATGATGGCGCGGGCCAAAGCCTTCACCCAACCGAGCGAGCACCATGAGCTCTTGAAACGCTTCATCGGCACTTGGGACACTGAACTCCGATTGACCTCCTTTGGCGAGGAGGCGTCGGTCGACAAAGGAACCGCCACCTTCAGCTGGTTGATGGAAGGTCGGTGGCTCAAGCAAGAGTCCACCGGCACCGTGATGGGAATGCCGAATCAGAGCTTCATGATCCTCGGCTACGACAACTTCAAGCAAAGCTATGTCGCTGTCACTGTCGGCACCTTCGACACCGCCATGATCACCGTCGAGGGTGATCTCGATCCAGGAGGTGATGTCTTGATCGTCTACGGCACCCTCGACGAATACCTGACTGGCGAGCACGACAAGATGGTCAAGGCCGTCTACCGCTTTGTCTCCCCCGACAAGATTGTGCATGAAATCCACGACTTGCCGATCGGCGAGAAGAACACCAAAGTCATCGAAATGATCTTTAGTCGCCAGCGCAGCTGATCAAAGGAGCAGGCCATGTCCACAGTCACGGCCAGTCAACATGTCCAGGCGCCGATCGCCGACGTCTTCGCCCGCGCCACCAACTTCGCTGACGCCGCCAACGTCATCAAAGGCATCCAAGAAATCGAAATCCTAACTGACGGTCCGGTCGGCCCCGGCACCAGCTTCCGCGAAACCCGAGTCATGTTCGGAAAGGAAGCGACGGAGGACATGACCGTCGAGCGTTTCGAGCCGCCGCACCTCTTCACCTTGTCCGCCGCCAGTCACGGCAGCGAGTACCTGAGCACTTACAAACTCCAGGAGCGTGACGGCGGTACCGATCTCGAGTTGAGCTTCCAGGCAACACCGACAAGCGTCTTCGCCAAAGTGATGACCTTCTGCCTAGGAAAAAGCTTGGAGAAACTGGCTGCCAAAGAATTTGCCAAGGACCTCAACGATCTACGTGCTGCGATCGAGCACGGCGGATAGCAGCCGAGCCGAAGCCTGGCCGAATCGCAGCCTGGCACCAAGCTTGCTTTAACAACTCTATGGAGGCACCTGGTCGCGCTGTCAGCGCGGCCGGGCGACCTCTGAAGAACACAAACTGTCTCCGGATCGGATCGAATGACCCGCTTGGCCACCGATCGAACAACCCGACGCCCGTCACGATCACGGTGCTCACTCTCAGCCCTGGTGATGGTGGGGCTGTTGGCCATGCTGCCAAGAGTGGCAGGCGCCGCCTTGGTGTCGGAATCCACCATCGCCCGCGAGGCCGAATACGCCTTTGAGCAGATGAAGGCACAGATTCCGATCTCGAGGAATATCGCGGACAGGGATTACGTATCCTGCGTCGCTGGAATGTTGATCGCTCAGCTCGACGAGCCCTTTCGCAGTCTGGATTGGGAGATCGAGCTGTTCGAGCATCAAGCCGCCAATGCCTTCGCCATGCCCGGTGGCAAGATCGGCGTCTACACCGGTATCTTCGCTGTCGCTGACAACCAAGACAGCCTCGCCGCGGTGATTGGCCACGAGATCGTCCACGTCGTGGCGCAGCACTCGTTGAAGCGAGCCCGGAAACAAGTCCGTAATCACCTGCTGGTCGCCGCAGCCACTGGCATGCTCGGCGGTGGCGGCGGCACTGCCACCGCTCTCAGCCTGGGCGCCGAGATCGGCCTGAACCGTCCCTACGATCGCAAACAAGAATCCCGCGCCGACGCCGAGGGACTGGAGCTGATGGCGGATGCTGGCTTCAATCCCCTCGCCAGCGTCCGGTTGTGGAAAAACATGACCAAGAAGAACCCGGCTTCACCGCCGGAATTTCTGTCGACCCATCCCGACCCGGCGAACCGCATCGATGATCTGATCTCACAGCTCGCCACTTCGCTCGCGCGCTACAACGCGGCAGTAGAAGCGGGGCGGGTCCCGCAGTGTGAGTGAAAGATCTAGAGATCGATCCTGCGCAACCCTGGCGGTCGGCCGATCGACCCTCGAGCAATGATCGAGGGTCGTTCGCCTCACCAGCGTGAACAAAGACGGCGAACCAGCGGGTGTTGACCTACTGTTCGATCGAACCTTGGTCCTGGACGGCAAAACACCAATCTGCGGCGCTGGCAAGAGCCGGGTCACAGGCCTGCAAGTCTCCTAGTTTCAACGCCTCTTGCTTAATGAGGATGCTCTGGGTGCCCAGGCCGGAAACATGGGAGTAGGTGTTGTCGAACGACGTCATGGTCTCCATCACCGGTTTCCAGGCCGCCCAGTACGAATTGATCGGATCGTTGGGATCAACGACGGCGTTGTCGCCGTAGTGCAGCCAGAGATCACCACGGCAGCTGGCGCTGACTTGGTTGTTGTCGAAATACAAGTCACGCAGCCAGCGCTTGGGCGTGGCCAAGCCGTCCGGTGGGTAGCAAGCCTTGTCCAGCCCAACATAAGGATCTCCGATCAGAGACAGTGCGACGCGATTGCCCACCAAGTGGTTTTGGCTCAGGCGGCTGGCCCTGGAGCCGATCAGGCGAACACCAACATCGTTGTTCTGAACGACGCAACCGTCGACGATGTTGAGGGGACGGCCCACCTGGCTGCACCATTCGTCGTTACCTTCGAAATAGATCCCAGTGCCGTCGTTACCCTCGAACCGACTGTCCAATACCTGGACAAGTTGATTCTCGAAATCCAGCCAGAGACCATGAGCCGCATTGTGACTCGCGACCAGGCCGCGGACGATCAGATCGATGTTGGCAGCAAATTTTGCGCCTGTGGTCGTATGCCCCCTGAAGCCACCGAGCGCACCGCGCCAGTTGTTGTATGAATACTCGTCCTCGGTCACCGTGCAGGATTTGCACATACCGACAAATGCTCCCGCGATCCCGTTGTAGCGAGCGACATTGCGGGTCAGCTCATTATTGCTATCCATTAGCGCTGGCTTGATACGTGGCGACGTACCACTGACGGCCACACCGAAAGCGTTGTTCCATTCGAAGAGGTTCTCGAGCAAGGTCAACTCGGCAGCGTTGGCGAAGGTCACCGCAGAGGTGTTGAGAGGTGCCCCTTTGTCGCCACCGTTTTTTTCGTCATAAGCGCCCGTCGCATGACGGAAGACCAGGCCTCGAAACTCCCAGTCGTTCACCGGGTTCATCCACAACAAGCGGGGGTGGATAGCCACCCTGACATCCGCCGAGACCATGTTGGCGCCAGCCGGTGGCTCGATATAGATCGGACAAGGAGACGAAGCATCACAGCTGCCCGGGATCATCGACGAATCGAGCTTGTAATTGGAACCGCCGTAGGAGATCTGGTCGTCGATCAGGAAGGTACCGGGCCGCAGGTCGGCGAAGGACAGGACCTGCCGCAACGCCACACCGTTGACGAAGACCATCTCGGCCCTACGAACAATCGGCGGCAGCCTGCCCCAATCCCCATGCCGCGCCAACCCCCAATCGTGGGGCCAGCGCTCGAGCTGCGGATTGTTGACATAAAGCGTCTTGGCCGGAAGATTCGTGGTTTGAGACACAGCCGCCGTATTTGTCCATTCGTAGTCCCGGGGCTGTGCCGCGAATTCATCGAGAGGTCGATGATCGAGCTGCGGTCCGAAGATCTCGACGCCGGACAGCCCATCCCCGGCCCAGATCGTCTCGGCGAGAGGCCCAAGTAGTGACAACTGAGCGCCCGCGACCAGAGGCAGAGTGCCATTCGCGCTCGGAATCGTGTCGAACGTCTGGGTCAGCGAGACCCGGAACCAGCCGTTGCCGAGATCCTCGACCTCACCTTCACCGTTGCTCGAGGAACGCTGTAAACCGCAGGCCGCCGCGGTAAGAGGCAGCTCGAAATCGAACCAAGCGCCATTGCTGACTTGCGGCGACGACGGATCGCCATCTTGATCCTGCAACAGCAGCAAGCGGAAGCTCTGAACGCCGTTGGGATAGAGGTACGTCGAGAAGGTCACTCGGCGGCCGCCGAAGGGGGTCACGGTTTGACGCAGGAAATGCTCGGTGTTGGTTGATGTCGCGGCAAACCCACGCGGCACGCTAGGATCCCCCGGGATGTTGACTGGCAAAGTGGGGGCGGCGGGAGCCATCGGCACAAGGGAGAGGCGGTGCCAGACATTGGTGTCGCCCGGATCGATGCTGCGCAGCAGCGTGTTGTGCCGCGTTTCGGTGTCCGAGTACGACACCGGGCCCCAGGCCCCGGACCAATCATCGGATCCGGTCACCAGCGCCTCGTGACGAGTCACCGATTCGACGATGACGTTGGCCTGCGAGGTCACCGAGCCGTAACGACGCACGGTGGGATCAGCAACTTCGTCGAAATAGGTGCCGCGACAAACCTCTACTTTGCTGCTGATTCCGAGCGCCTGTTGCTGACGGGCTTTCTCAATGCCGAGAGTGAACTCGCAGAGTGGCAAGCCAAGGCTGCCGCCGACCGCGACATCGTAGCTACATGTGGTCCCATTGTTGACGAAAATCGCTTGATCGGTGCCCTCCAGATCGACCTTGCCAAGCCGACACACTGAGCACTGTTTTGCCTCAGTGAAGTAGCGCCAACAATCCGACATCGGGTCGCCGTCTTCAACACATTGAAAATAGACCTCCCAGTCGTCTTTGCAGCCGGCCCCACCTTCGTTGCATGCTTCGAGGCAAGCGGAGTCGTTCGCTCCGGTACTGTAGCTCTGCAGGGGTTGGATCGCCGAGCACAGATCCAAGCAGGTGGATTCCCAAGCGGAGACGGGAGCGACGAATATCGCGACGAGGAGTATCGGGACAAGGAGCCAAACAACCGGCAGGCCGAGCCACCGGGTGGATTCAGATCGGGTATTCATAACGAGGACCTCCATAGTTCGTGCGGTCTCGCGCAGGCGTCCGCCGAATCGGCGAGAGACGCGGGTAGCGTCCCGATGTCGGTCAGCGCTCCCGGCGCGAGGACGTGTTGTTACCGCTCTTCACGAGATCCGGCGCGGAACCCTGCCAAATCGATCACCAACACGCTGCCGATACCGACTCTCGGGGGTCTCCGAACGCGATTGCGCTGGGCTCAGCGCTTCAGTCTCGATCCGCGGATCCAGAGCCTCGGATACCGTGCAGACTCTGCCCGATGAAGGTCTTGGGAAACGTCTCTACCCCCGGGAAGCCAAGCTCGATATCGCGGCCGTCTTTCGGAATACAGGCGGTGCCAAAGAGGTAATCCCACAGGCTTAGGGTGAGGCCAAAATTCATCCCGTGATCGCGGCCCTCAGGCCATTGTTTGGCATGATGCCAGATGTGCATCTGTGGGTTGTTGAAAATGTACTTGAGTGGCCCCAAGTTGAAGCGCCAATTCGAATGATTGAAGTGTCCGACGGCCAGGGTAAAGATGTGGACAACAAAAAAATCGTCGATCCCGAAACCGATCATCGCCAGCGGCAAGTACTCCAAGGTGCGGTAGACCACCGTCTCCATCCAGTGATATCGCAAATGGGCAGCGAACCCCATCTGCTCGACCGAGTGATGGACTTTGTGGAACTCCCAAAGAAACGGCACCCGGTGGAGCAGCCGATGGGTGTTCCACTGCACGAAGTCTCGCACCACGAAGAGGATCACCAATTGCAGCCAAACGGGCCATGACTGGACCTCGAGCGCCACTAGGTTCTCGACGCCGACAGACCGCAGTAGATCCTGGAACAGCCTCACGACAACGTCGGAGGCGGCGTTGTAGATCAGCAACGAGAACAGGAAGAAATTGAAGAACATGTAAAAGGCGTCGAGCCAGAAATCCCGGCGGAACCGTGGCTGATCTCGCCTCCAGGGCCGCACAACCTCGAGCAGGAAGAAGAACAGGGAGATCGCGACCAGCCAGACGAGGTAGCTCCGCCCATGGGGATGGGTGAGCTCCGCCCATAGGTATTGAGCGTAGCCACGGTAGCCATCGAGGAAAACCTGGGCGTAGTTCTGCATGGTCAAACCGGACCCCGACCGCAGCGGTCTCTAGAGACCACAGACGGTGAGTAGCGAAGGTCTGCTAAAACTCGACGAACCGCAGAAAAAATGATGACGGTTTGACTTGCCCGGACGCCAGTAGATTGGCCCGCTCGGGAGTCAGGATGAACTGGCCGGCACGAGCTTGCGACTCGTTCATGAACAACAGCTCAAACGCGGCAACCTCTCGGGGGAAGCGTTCATGAATCTGAACCAGGCCGTCGGCTGAGTCCTGTAACGCCTTGAAGACCGACGCTTCGGACGCGGTGACCACTTCGATCAACGGCCGATCGGCTGCGGTACCTTGATAGATCCTGACTCGATCGATGCCCTGTCCTTTGAGGTAACCCAGAACCTCGGTAGTGATCTCGGAGTTGGGATAGGGCTTACGGCGCACCGCCATCAGATCGATGAACCCGGCCGAGGTTGTTGGCGGCCCTGTCTCAGCTGCGGCGCCTGCGTCCCGTTTGCGGACCTCAGGTAACGCCAAGCTACGCCCCGAGATGAACTCCCCAAAGCCGGCCTCTTCATTCTCGATCTCGACATTCTTGGCCAACAGCTTGGGCGGCCCCACGCCTTCCAACAACCTGGCGTTGCCATAGTCGACCACGTTGACGGCTTCGGTCTTCTCGATGTCGATCTGCGCAGCATCGTAGGACGCTTCGGTGCCACTCGGCAGGGTCAAGAACACTTTGTCTCCGACGATACGGTACTTCGACTTGGTAGTGATCTGGGATCCGTCCTTCAAGAACACGATGTAGCCCCACACCGGCAAGCTCACCAGCAGAAGCGCAACCGTCACCAACAGCCAGCGGATCGACGATGGTCCGTATGAACGACGAGATCGACTCATAACTCGCTCCTCGAGATTGACCTGAATCTGGGCCGAAAGCTCTGCGGCGCGCTTTGGCTCCTTCGGCGTTCACCGCGGACCAAGCCAGCGATGTCCGCCTCTTGTATGATAGCGCGAGTCGCGCCCCTCTCCCAGTGATCGATCGATCTACGTCTGAAGTCTCAACCCACACCCCCGAACTCTGCTGATGGAGCGCAAGCTTCTCCACCGTCGTCTGCCCTTGACCTGGGCGATCGCCTGGCGCTACATGCTCGGCGAACGCAGCCAGATCTTGTCGTCGACTGCCTGGGCAGCGTTCATCGCGACCGCCCTCGGGGTCACCGCCATGGTGATCGCCATGGCCATGATGACCGGTTATACCGAGGATCTGCAGCGCAAGCTGATTGGGTTACAAGGCGAAGTGATCGCCTCACCCTTGGTCAAGGGCGGCTTTGAGCAAGACGCCCTGCGGCTCGGGGAGGCTGGGGAGATTCCCGGCGTCGCTCGGATGGGCCGCGTCGCCTATGGTGAAGGCTCCATCGCCAGCACAGCCCAACCGGACGGCATCAGCATCGTGCTGCGCGGTGTCGATCCCGACGTCCAGCCCGGCGCCACCGAAGCAGGTGAAGCCGCAACCGGCCACACTACGGCGACGCCCTCCCCGGCCGACCCACCGCCGGTACCGGGCGCCTCGGCGCTCTTCGCTCCCGACCCCAGGGCCCTGGCCGTCGACGCCAAGGGGGTACCCGGCGTGCTCCTCGGCAAGGAGCTCCAGCGCCAACTCGGAGTCGAGCTCGGCGAGACCCTACGGCTCGTAGTGCTCGATCTCGGTGGCCGGCGGCCGCGCTTCCGCTATCGCAGCGTGCGATTCGGCGGGGCGTTCTCTACTGGCTTCGCTGAATTCGACGCCAGCTGGATCCTCCTCGATCGCGAGGTGCTGCTCAAGGCGCGGGGAGAAACCGGTCTCGACGTAATGGAGTTCAAACTCGCAGACCCAGGCGATACCGAAACCATCGCTCAACGCATCGAAGCGATCCTCGGTGAAGAGTGGATCGTCCAGCGTTGGCAGAAAATCAACCAACAACTGTTTGCGGCGCTCAAGCTCCAGGAAGGGCTGCTGTTCCTGGTCCTCGGCCTCATCGTCTTGGTTTCGACCTTCAATGTGTCGTCGACCCTGGTCATTCTGGTGCGGGAACGGCTGCGGGATATCGGTGTTCTCGGGTCGCTGGGGTTGGGGCCACGTCAACTGTGGTCCATTTTTGCCCTCTATGGCCTCTGCCTCGGCGGCTTTGGCACGCTCACCGGAGTTTTGGTAGGTGGCGGAGCCTCTTGGCTGATCACCGAATTCGAGTTGGTTCGTTTTGGACCCGAAATTGCAGCCATCTACTTCATCGACTCGGTACCGTTTCGAGTCGAACGCGCTGATGTTTTTGCTATCGTGACATTCGCCTTGGTCGTCACAATAGTAGCGAGCGCATTACCCGCGCTGCGTGCTGCTCGTATTCGACCCTCGGTGGCGTTACGTGACGAATGAAGCTTCCAACACATGATGTTCGGGTGCGGGCGCCCCATTGATAGAGACTCTATAGTGATGAAGACCCCATAACGGCCGAAGGGGACCGAAATTCGGTCCCCTTGGTATAGGTCGCGCGGCTCGAAAGCCGTGGATAGGTAGGATATGTGATGAGAACGGAGCTTATTTCTTCTATGTTGCTCCGCCAGTGGCGCTCAATTAGACCGGATCACGAATGTGACCCGTCGAGCCCCGGCGGGATGGGTTGTTGTTTGGCAACCCTCTCTCTAGGTATACATACGTCGCCAACAACAAATTCGTTTCATAGAATATGGGGAAATCGGCATTTTCTTGCGCCTCTCGGGGTAGATGCCCCTGCTGCCGCGTCCGGAAGCCGGATTGTTGTGATGAGCTACGGAGAATTGTCGGGATGATTCCCTGATCATGGCTTTTCGCACCCCTCCCCCAAGCCCAGAGGACCGTGCCCAAGTCACACGGCAGGCAGGTCTCTGTGCCGCCTGCAAGCACCTTCAGGTGTTGCGTTCCAAACGCAGCGTTTTCGTGCGCTGTGGCCTCGCCGACAGCGATCCTGCCTTTCCTCGTTACCCACGACTGCCGACGTACCGTTGTCCCGGCTTCGAAGCAATGGAAGCAGAGGAGGGTTCGGAAGAGAATCCCCCCTAGCCCCCCTTTTTCAAAGGGGGGAACCTGAGGCGGAATTCACGCCTCCCCCT
>JAJCXQ010000389.1 GCA_029263355.1 Acidobacteriota bacterium
CGGGAATCGAAGTCGATCGACTCGACTGCGCTATCGAAGTTTAGGTTTGAGAGGTCGTTACAGACCCATTGCAAGTATCTGTTGTATTCCTTGCGGGGAATTTTTGGTAAGCCGGCATTGATGAATCGATAAAGGCGGCGCTGAGAAAAGAGGAAAGAAAGGTAGGAATAGCGACTGGTGGGGTCTGCCAGGCTGACCAGATCCTTCAGAAAGTTGTTTTGTATCGTTGTTCCGGGTAGGAGTAAGCCTTGATGCCATTGAAACTCCTGGCGCTGATCAAAAAAGCGCGTTTTGAAATGAGTGATCGGAGCCAGCAAAGCTGCCAAACTGAGGTTGAATGGACCAATCCCGACGCCCACGGCATCCAAGACCTGCTCAGAGGCCTTGGCGATCGCTGGCACATCTGGAACCTTGGAGGGCTCGAGAGGGTGGTTGCCGTTGTTCTGTAGCTCTGGTTGCGGGGATCGAGTCCACTTCGATGTTGTTGGAGCCAAGGTATCTTCAACGGAGGGGCGGTTCATCGCATGCTCCTTCTCCCGATAGGAGGTGTCCTGCAGGGCGGTAGTGGTCGAATTCGGTTTGTCTCTTCTCCCGAAGTGTCGCGGCCGAAAACCACTGTTGGTCTGCTTGCTGTCCAGGCATGGAAATGTCTTGAGTCGGTTCGTTGGTTGAGCCCTGAAAACCCGTCATTCGGTTTCCAAAGCAGGTCGTGAGAAAGTGGGTGAGGGGTGAGTTTCGTTCCCGACGGCGACAGTCTGGGTATCTGGAGTCGGGTCGATAAGTGCCGCCAGTTGTTTACCCAGCGCCGTGACCTGCGGCATCTCGATCATCGTCTCGTGTGTTCCCGGTACGGCGATAACCTCGACGCCGCCGGCTGCGAGTCGACCCCAACCGAGCGTCGGATCACTCGGTTTTTGGGTCTCCTTGTCTCGGGCCCAGAACAGGTGCACCCTGCCGTTGTAGGGCTGGGCAACGTAAGACTGGCCCGCTGCCAGATGTCGCTTGAAGGTTTCGATGTGGCGGCGTAGATCGTCCAGCCCGTACCCGATCGGGCGATCTCGAGCCTCGCGAAACGTCTCGAGAACATGTTCCAGCCTCGCTTCGGAGGTCATACCACGTAGCTCGTCTTCATCGAGTGGATGGGTATCGGCGAGCAGAGCGGCCATCAGGGCGGCGTCGTCGAGTGCGGGCTCTGGTGGCAACTGCGGATAGGTGTCGAAGATCGCCAACAGGCCAACCTCTTGGCCTGCGGCGTTGAGCTGGCGCGCCATCTCGAAGGCCACTAGGCCGCCAAAAGACCAGCCGCCGAGGTAGTAGGGGCCAGTTTTCTGGACACTGAGGACGGCTTCGGCGTAGGTGGCCGCGATCTCTTCGATCGATGCGGGAGGGGTCGGCTCAGACACTGCTTGGAGACCGAAGAAGGGACGCTCGGCTCCCAGGCTGTGGGCAAGCTGGAGGTAGCTCAGAACTTCACCGCCAGCAGCGTGGACGAAGAAGATGGGCTTTCGTCCAGTGTCACCGTGCTGAATCTCCACCAGCGGTGAGGTGAAGCTTCCGATGCGCTCTTCATGTAGCATCCAGGCGAGTCCTTCGATGGTCGGTCTCTGGAACAGCGCTCGCAGAGGTAGCTCACGACCGAACCGAGCGCTGACCTCCGCCATCAGCCGTACAGCCAGGATCGAGTGGCCTCCAAGCTCGAAGAAGTTTTCAGTGACCCCGATCGGCGAGGTTTGGAGGAGGTTTTGCCAAAGCTGAACGAGCTCTAGCTCGAGCTGTGAGCGTGGCGCTACAACTTCACCGGGTGACTGGTTTCGGCCTCGTTCCGGGGCTGGGAGGGCACCGCGATCGAGCTTACGATTGGGGGTCTGGGGCAAGGCGTCTAGCACCACCATTGTGGTGGGCAGCATGTACTCCGGTAGTTTGCGACGTGCTGATTCACGCATCGACTCGAGAGTCGGCGGAGCTGCTACTGGCACCACGTAAGCCACCAGACGCTGCTCGGCTTGCCGCAGAACCACGGCGGCTTCCCGGACCGCCGGATTCTCAGTCAGTACCGCCTCGATCTCGCCGAGCTCAATTCGGTAGCCGCGCAACTTCACCTGATTGTCGACTCGTGCGATGAATTCGAGGTCCCCCGTGGTCGCAACCCGTACCAGGTCGCCGGTGCGATAGAGGCGCCTCCCAGGCCTGTAGTCGAAGGGATCTGGTACGAATCGTTGAGCAGTGAGACTGGGTTGGCCCCAGTAGCCCCGTGCTAAACCGTCGCCGCCGAGCAAGAGCTCGCCCGCGACCGCAATCGGCGAACGTTGAAGGTTTTGGTTGACAACCTGGACTGAAGTGTTCGCCAGGGGATGGCCCACTGACACTGCAGGCGTCGTCGATGATTCAGCTTCGACTGAGCGCAACGTTGACCAAACGGTGGTTTCTGTTGGGCCATAAACATTCCACAGCTCGCTTCCGAGCGGAGTCAACCGGGCCGCCAAGCGGCCAGGCAAGACCTCGCCACCGCACAACATCTTGAGCCCGGGCTGGCCTGACCAACCAGCCTCGAGCAGCAGCTGCCAACTCGACGGTGTTGCCTGCATAACGGTGATGCCGGAAATAGCCACCAACTCCCCAAGGCGACGACCATCGGCCGCAGTCGCACGGTTGGCGAGCACGATCGTGGCGCCTGTGCGCAACGGTAGAAAGAGCTCCAAGACCGAGATATCGAAAGATAGAGAAGTCAAAGCAAGGACTCGATCACTGGCGTTCAACCCCGGGCTGGTCGCCATCGACGCCAAGAAGTTGTCGAGGGCGCCGCGGCAGATCTGGACGCCCTTGGGGCGGCCCGTCGAGCCTGAGGTGTAGATCACATAAGCCAGTTGCGAGGCTGTTGTCGTTCTCGTCGTCAAGATAGGGCCGGCGTCGTCCGTGAAGGCTCCGTCTCGATCGAGAATCAGCCGTCTGCCACGGTATTCAGGCAGATCCTTTGCCAATGCCGACTCCGTCAGCAACACAGCTACCTCGGCATCGTTGATGATGAAAGCAAGACGCTGCTGTGGAAAGGAAGGGTCCAGAGGCACATATGCGGCTTGCGCTTGCAGCACCCCAAGAAGAGCGACGATCATTTCCGGCGACCGCTCGACATAAACGCCGATTCGCATCTCGGGGCCTACTCCCCAGTTGGTTAGCTGGTGGGCTAATGCCGTCGCTTTGCGCGCCAGCGCGCCATAGGTGATGGAATTGTCCGCGAAGTGGATTGCCGGCCGCTCGGGGTCGTGCGCCGCCCAAGACTCGAAGCGGCTCAGAAAGTCTCGTTCAGGCGAAGGTGTGAAGGTGTCGTTCCACTCCATTAAGAGCTGCTGACGCTCCTCGACGCTGAGCATGTGCACCTCGTCGATCTGCTGCTGGCTATCGGTTACGAGGCCTCCCAGCAAGGACTCTAGGTGGCGGAGTGCACGCTGTGCGGTGGTGGCGTCGAAGAGATCGCT
>JAJCXQ010000390.1 GCA_029263355.1 Acidobacteriota bacterium
TTGATCGTCTCGCCCTTGTTGCCCAGAACGATCCCCTTATGCCCGTCGCGCAGCACGTAGATGATGCCGCTATCACTCTCGAGGCGGACGGAATAACAGGAAACCAGAAACACACCCGGTATCGCAAGGTCGCTTCGTTCCTCGAGAAACCGCGCTGACGCCAGTAGATCGAGGCCGACCGCTCTGCGGTTCATTTGGTCCCGTCCGAAAATCACTACCGCGTCCTTCTTGCCGACAGCGTCCAAGAACGTCGTGTTGAAACGGCGGCAAAACGCCAGGTTGACCCGCAAGATCGAGCCGGTTGTGTCAACGATCGCGATCGGATCCGAGATCGCATCAAACGTCGACTCCCACTGTGTCTTGGCACGCTGGATCACAGCCTGAAGTCGGACGTTCTCCACCTCCAGGCGCTTGCGCCTGGCGATTTGCTCGATGATCGATAGCAGCCGCGCAAGCTCGAGCGGCTTGACCATATAGGCGACGGTCGATGGGCGAACCGAAAACGCGGCGCTATCATTGGACGCCTGCTTGGTGACCACCAATACATCGATATTTGGCAACGTTTGCTCTACCTGCTTGATCAGGTCGAGACCTGACATATCGGGCAACTCGATATCGAGTAACAAGATATCGAACGGTCTATCCCGACACAGGGCAAACGCTTGCCTCCCCGAATTGGCGGTGTCCACTTCGTAGGACTTTTGTTCGAGAACAGCTCGAAGCTTGGTGCAGATCTCCCGATCCTCATCCACGATCAAGATCGAACACATCTCGTTCAAGACCGCCTACTCCCTGAATTATAGCCGCCTGCCCCTTGACGGCTATTCGCCTCGGTTCCGATGATCGTCGCGTTTCTCGCCAACAAGATTGTGTCGCGCACCCACCCCCTCCTTCTCGAGATCAGCCAAGCGTACAGCCCTGCGCGCCCAAATGTAGATCTGTGCACAGAAGTTCGAAATCCAAAATATCTCTCCAATAACGATAGCTCTGAATTCTTGTATTTTCGCATTCGCTCAACCGATTCGGCGACGCGGCAGACCTCGCCAATGAATCACCAAAACAACACCCAGAAAACCTACCAGCAACATGTTCAGAATGCTGTAACTGGCATAAGTGCGGAACCCAAGAGTTTGGCAGATGAAGAACAGAGCCCACACGACCAATTGGCTGGCGGTGAGCCACCGCGACCTCGCCGCCGGCGGCCCTCGCTGGGCGCCCAAGAGTGGTAGCAGCGCGAGATACGAGGCATAGTACCGCGATGTCACGACCAACACGAAGATCGGTATCAGGCCCAGCAACATCGCATCCGACGGACGAGACCGACAGGTGACGAGCAGGAAGCCGGCAAGTAGTCCAGCAGCCGCGACTCCATATCCCAAACGCTGCTGTTCGTAATTCGCCCGCCGATCGTTCTGGCGCCCGAACTCAAAGCTGCCAACCCGGTGGGTAAACACGTGTTTCAGGCCGATTCTGCGCACACCGAAAACATGGTGCTCGCTATGGAGCGTGATCCCCGTGGCGAACTCTCGCCAAGCAGAGATACCTCGTCCATTGGCGAGACTGATGGTGAAACCAAGGCCGCACCACAGCACGAAGGCCACAGCAAATCGCCACCAACGCCTGGGCAGACGACGTGCTGGTGAACTACGGTCTAGTGGCCTACGCTCTGGCGAACGGCGGTCACGAACCCAGCGAGCGACGATTGGGATTGCCCCAGCAACAACAATAAGCACCGGAAAGATCCGCGTCAGCACCGCATACGCCATTGCTGCTGCCGCCCCGACCATCCAACGGCGGCGATAGAAGCAGAGCCCCGCCGCCACTGCACAGAACCAGTCATATTGCAGAAAGCCGCCGACGAACCGGTTGGCATTCACTGGCGAGAGAGTCAACAGCAGGAGGACACAGGCAGCCGACCGCGTGCCGAATGTGGTCGCCAGCAAGAAGAACGTTGCGCCGAAGAGGACCGCGTCCAGGCTACACAGCAGTTTCATCGCCAGCCGATGATCAGCCGGAGCCCAATCCGCCAGCCCACCACCGACAACCGTCCAAAAAGGTGTACCGTTGTATCCGCGATCGGTGAAGATGGACCGCCATGCGTAAGGCGGCAGGTGTTGCGCTAGGGCTTTGACGTCACGCTGAAAGACTTCCCAGCGTTCAGGCTCAAAATGGGCCAGCGGTTCGTAGGCTCGCATCCCTGGACGCCGCCCTTCAATCTCGTAGGTTCTAAGATTGCGCACCCGCGGCACACCGCGCCAATAATTCGAAGCCTCGAAATCGGCTCGCAAACTGGCATCGTAGAGATCCGTATATCCCAACTCCTGGAAGTACTTGGCGCCCAAGTAGTAGTGGTAAACGTTCCAGGCTCGAACGTTCCAGCTGGTGAGAAATCCCCGCAAATCGCCCGCGACAGAAAGCGTCGCCGAGGCCAAGGCAACACAGACCACGAAGCGTGTGCGTCGACGGTCGACCCACCGCTGGCGCGCCGGGCGCTGCTCACGCCGTGGCCTCGGCCACAACAGCCCGAGAGCAGCCAACAAAGCCAAGCCAGCGGAGACCGCGGACGACGCCTCCGCGAGCGAGGCCAACCCGATGACCAGCAGAGCCAGCAGGACATCGGACGGATTGTGACCAGCGAGGCACTGCCGCGCAGCAGCAATTGCACGCTTCACTTGTGCAAAGAGACTGCGCCTCACCTGCGCAAAGAGACTGAGGTGAAGCTGTCGTGGTACCACGTATTGAGGTTATCGTACCGCCTCAGCAACACATCGCCGTTCAACACGCCGCCGGTTTGCTTACGCAGCTTCTTCATCTTCTTGAGTGCGCCTTTGCCTGCTTTGGCGAGAATCGTCTGCGAACCGACATGAAATTGAGCTTGGAACCACATCCAGTCACTCAACCGAAGGTCTGGACTGTAGTCTCTGGTGCTAAACGCCCGCGCGGGGCGACCTTGCGCCAACAGGCTGTACATGGTGTCGAGATCGCCCAATCGGACTTCCTCATAGCGCCGCACAAGATCGACCGAAGCCAAGTGAGTCATCAAACCTCTAACCCAGGGTTCGCCGCCTGCAATGCCTACATCATCCACCAGGATCTCGCACATCAGCAGTTGGGTCACGAGATCCGCCAAGATCATCGTCGCTGCCTGCTGTGGCGTCCCCCGGATCGGAGCTCCCGCCACTGCTGGTAGACTTCCTTTGAGCATCTCGGCCCACAGCTCGACGGTGCCGGCGTCACCTTCAGCAGGAGCGGCAAGGCCACGATGGCCGACCCGCACCGGAACGCCGTAGGGTACGTCATAACCGGCTTGCCGCCATTCCTCTCGCGTCAGGACGTAGAGTGTAACTTCGAGCTTGACATCAACCCAACGTTTGAAAGCGCGTGAGGCAAGCTCCAGGCGGGTCTGGAGATTCGCCGCCCGATCCAGTGATCCCGGTGAATACCTCACCGTCACCGCATCTCCAGGCAGTTTCAAGAGGAGATAAACCGCTGGCTCGGGATAGATTCGCGTGGGTGAGATCGCTGCCGCCGATAGCGAGTCCACGGCGGCTGGAGCCGCCCGTGAGGCGGCTGGAGCCGCCCGTGAGGTCTGTGGTTCAGCCCCGACAGGCAGCGTCAGCACCAAAGTTGTGCCGACTAGCACAAGAAAAGCTTTCCAGGGCATATGACTCCATTTCCGACTCAGGTCCGTAGATCAAGAAGAAGAAGAAGAACAGGTAGAAGAAGAACAACTGGAAGACAATCAGGCAAAGATAGGCCAAGTCCATTGAGTTTACCAACACTCAGCGGCGACACCGTAGCGAATAGGAATCAGCGCAATGATTACGCGACAACGCTGCGAATACATGAGCGATTCCACATCCGGGCAAACGCGACGTTGTAGAATATAGCGCTCGAATCCAACTTAGAGGAGAGGATCTTGAACACCGAAACTACGGTAGACAGTAAGACCTTCGTCGCCGGCTTGGTGGACGAGATGCAGCTGCTCTTCGCTCAACTCGGTGAGCAGGAGACGCTGGAGTCAGAGTCCCAGGGCCAGGTCGAGGTCGTCACCTTGCTCAAGCTGGCATTGCAAAGCGAGCTGGAAGCGAGTGATATCGCTGCGTATTGGCTTCCTACGACGCCGGAGATCGAAGCCAAGACGGTCTTGGCCCAACAGTGCGCCGATGAGATCAAACACTACAACCTGATTGCTGAACGGCTAGAAGAATTGGGTGAAGACCTCAGTCACTTCGATCCGGTCGCCGAGGGCTACAGCCCGCTCTTCCAGTACCTTCGCGGCCTGCGATCGACCGTCGAGCGGATCTCGGCGGGTCCGTTCGCCTGCGAAGCGGTCGCCGAAGTGCGCAACGCTCAGTTCATCGACTTTTGCCACTCGGTAGGCGACGCCAAAACCGCCAAGCTCTACGAGGACATTGTGCACCCTGAGGAGATTCATCACTATCGGGCTGGGCGCAAGTTCCTCGAAAAATACGCCACGACACCGGAGATCCAAGCCAAAGTCGCCGCTGCGATGCGCAGTTCGCTCGCCATCGCCGACGAACTCCAGAGCCTGACCGCAAAAGCCACCGGCCTCCACGCGATCCCGGTCTCTTAGCGCCGCCCAGCGAGCTCGCGCACACCCCGCTCGACCCTAGCGACCAACTCGGGCAACGCGTCAGCCGCCACTGAGCAGGTGGCGATGCGGAGATAGCGCGGGGAAATCGAGACAATTCCGGTCGAATAATGCTCGATCAGGTGTTTTCGGACGGCGTGCGGATCCAGGCCCAACTCCGCCGGCATCTCGAGCAAGACGAAGAAACCCGAGTTGAAAGGCAGCAGCCGCAGCAGGGTCGGGTCGAGAGCTGCAAGTGCCGGCTGAATCGCTTGGTAACGCTCGGCGGCGATCGCTCGAATCTGCTCGACCTCCTCGCGTGCCTTGCCGCTACGCAGCGCCTGCAACAGGATGACCTGGCTGGTGGCTACCGGTGAGCCGATGGTGGCTCGGGAGATACTCTTCAGCTTGCTCTCCAAGGCTTCGGTTGTGGTCGCGTCGAGGTCGAGACCAAAGGTGAGGAAGCCGACCCGGCCGCCGAAGAACGCAAATTCTTTGGTCGCACCATCCACCTTGATCGGTATCAACTGCTCATGAGTGCCGACCATGTCCCAGAAGAACGAACGTTTGGGCACTCCTGCCTCGTATACCAGCTCGTTGTAGGCGTCATCATGAACCGTCACCAGGGGTCTCTGATCGGCAATCCTGAGTAGCGACCGCTTCAGCTCCTCGCGCTCTTCCCGAGTTGGCGAATAGCCACCGGGATTCGACGGAAAGTTGAGCATCGCGACAGCAGGCTCGCCGGACGGCAAGTCCGCCAGTGCTTCCTCAATCGCTCTCGGGTTGAATCGCCCCTCATGATAGGCCGGAGCGGAACGCACCACGGCGCCCGTCCGCAGCTCAAAATTCTGTCGATAGTTCCCCCAGAAGGGAGTTGGAATCGCAATGGCGCGACCCTCACCACCAAACAGGTCCGCGATGATCGAGAGAGCGTGTGCCAAACCGGCGGTCGCGAAGGGTAAACACGTGGCCGGAGCGTCAGCCATATCGTCTCGTTGCCAGTCACCCCAGAGTGTACGCAACTCCTCGAATCCTGGCACCGGCGAATAGAGAAACGCCCGATTGCGATCGTCTTCGGACAACGTCAGAACAGCGTCCATCGACGGCAACGGCACCGCGTTACCACGACCATCGGTGAAGATACCAATGGTGCCGTTGAACGTCGTCTGGCGCGCCTCCTGAGCCTGGACAGGAATATCGGCAGGGTAGAACATACGGCGCCCCAACGGCGAAAGCGCGGCGTATAGGGCCGGGGTTGCCGATTCGAGCGTGCGGTTGACCTGTTCTCTGATCTCGCTCATCTGTGCTCTCCAGGTACGGCAAGGCGCATATCGTGTTGGAAGACGGGCAAAGGGTAAAGGCGACGCCGGTCGATAGCAAGAGGATTCCAGGTCGAGATTCTCGACTGCCTCAGCTATCGCCAGTACGCCTTGATCCCGTAGAGCAGAACCGCAACTGAAATAGCCCCACAGATCAGGCCCCAGAACCAATAGGGGAACAGTAGAGCCGCTGCGATTTGGCCAACATCGGAAGGCATGGTGCCCGCCCCGGTTTCAGCAACTGGGGTGAAGAGGTAGTCACCGCGTGAGAACACCGACAGAGCGAGTTGTACCGCCAGGAAAATCAGCAACAGCTGCGCAACCTCGCCACTGGCTTTGCGAGCGGCAACAAAACAACCTGCCAAGACGACGCCGACAAAGAGCACACCAAAGAGATTGCGG
>JAJCXQ010000391.1 GCA_029263355.1 Acidobacteriota bacterium
CCCCTGGATCCGTTGCAGGAACTGTCCCGGCCTCCCAAAGCGCCCGATGTTGCTCATTGCTCCCGATACACCGAGGCCGCTCGCGGCGCCCTTCAGCGCGTCGACCAAGTCGAAGTCCCCCTTGACCGCCAGGTCGGCGACGATACCGCCGGTGATGTCGAAGGCGACGTCGATGGCGACGCGCTGGATGACTTGGCGGGCGGCGGTGCCGACGATGCGGCTGGAGAGGGCACCGCCGGCACCGCCGAAGATGCCGCTGATGGCGCCGATGGCGGCTTGCTCCAGGACGTTCTCCATCAATGGGCGACCGTCGATGAGGTTGTTGCCGAGCTGAATGGTGGCGCCAGCCGCGGCGCCGACGATAGCGCCGCCGATGATGGTGCCGATCGCCCCCGCCGCCGTGGCGCCCGCCCCCAGAGCTCCCGCCGCGGCACCGACGAAGCCGATCACCGCCGGCCCGAGGACAATGGCTACGGCCACGATGACGACGATGGTGAGCAGGACCTTGGCGACCGTCTTCCAGCGCGGCTCGACCTGCACCGCAGCCCGGTCGGTTTCTTCCTGGATGACGCCGGGCTCGCGCTCGAGCTCGCGGCGCAGGGCCTCCTCGAGCCCGCGAGCCGCCTGCTCGAAGCCCAGACCGAGATTCTCGCCGAGGGTGCCGAAGAGCTCCTCGATGCCGGTGTGGACGTCCGCGAAGCCTTGCAGCGCCGTGTCGACGCCGGTCTGGCAGGTCGCGGCGTGGGCGGCGGCGACGTTCGCCAGCAGTTCGGTGGCGTGGTCGAGCACCGCCTCCAGGCCGGTCTGGTAGGCGGTGCCGGCCTGCGCTGCTTGGCGGGCTCCTGACCGGCCGAGGGCGGCGAGCGAGTCGGCGAGGGCGGCGCCGCCGGCCGCTGTGCCCCGCTGAGCCGCGGCGGCGCTGGCGTGCAGCCGGGTCGTGACGTTGTCGACGACGCCATCCATCATGCCCTGCATCTCGTCTCGCAGGAGGGTGAGGGCGGCAGTGCGCGGTGCCTCGACGCCAATCGCCTCGCGGACGAAGGAGCGCAGAGGATCGGCCAGCTCTCCAGCAGCGCGGGCCGCGCCTTGGAAGATTGCCGCCGCGGCGTGGTCGGCGTCGCGGTCGAGGGCCGCGCCCTGTGTCCCCAGGTAGCTGGCGAGGCTGGAGTCTTGGCTGATCAGCTGCGCCGACAGGGTGTCGACGGTCTGGCCGAGGGTCTCGCTCAGGGATCCCCGCAGCGAGCCGTAGGTGCGGTCGGCGGTCGAGTGGGTGCTCCGCTCACCGGCGGTGAAGCCTTCTTCAGCGGTCTGCTGCTGCTGTTCCAGGGTGCGGCGCGCCCGGTCGCTGGCGGCGGCCACTGCGGCGAGGTCCCGGGGTTTGCCTTGCTGCCCCTGGTCGGCCTGCTGGTTCGCAGTGTCGACCAGGCCCCGCTGAAAGGCGGTACCGACTTCCTGCGCCGTCTCAGCACGCGCCTCGAGGCGGCGGTCGTGGACCGGTCCGTCGAGCACGGTGCTCTCGCCGTTGCGCTCGCCGAGCCACTGCCGGGCACGACGCGCGGCGATCTCCCGGGCCTCGGCGCCGACTCGCCGGCCGCTGTCGCGGTAGCCGCTGTCGCCGTCGCGATAGAGCTGATCAATGCGCTCGCGCTGCCGGCTCGCGAGCGGCGTGACGGCCTCGACGGCGGCATCCTTGCCGGCCGCGGCCTCGCTGCTCGCGGCGCGGGTGGCTGCCGCGACCTCGTTGTGACTCGACCTGCGGTGGACGTTGACGGTTTTGCTGGCGGCGGCGGCGCGGCCCCTGGCCTGCCTTCGGGTGGCTTCGACCTGGTCGGCGATCGCCGCTCGCGAAGCGTTCCCCGCGGCGGCGGCTTGCATCCGGTGGCGGAAGGCCGCGGCGCGGATCGGCGGCGCAGCCGCGGTGGCCTGGTCGAGGATACCCCGCACCGTGGCGGCACGGTGGGCGAGGAAGCGGCTGGCGACGGCCTCGGCTCGGTGCCGCTGGGCGACGCCGCGAAAGAAGCGGAGGGCCTCGGAGCTGCGCTCGTCGGCGTTGGCCGCAAACCGCATGGGACGGGCCGCCAGCTCCGCCAGGCGGCCGATCTCGGCCTGCAGCGCGCCGAAGGCCGCGGCAGCGCGCTGGGCTGCGGCGCGGCGGCCGACTCCTTCGCCGGCTGCTGTTGCGGCCGGCGGCTCTGGCGTGATCTCCTCCCGTACCTCATCGCCGCCGACGTGGTCGCCGTCCGCCTCGGCCTGCTCGTCGACCAGCCCAGGTGGCAGTGCCGGCACCTCTGCCGATCCCTGGGTGTCGATGGTGGCGGCGAGCGGCGTCGCGCTGGCGCTTTCTTGGCCGGCCGTCACCGGTGCCGTCACCGGCTCGCTGGCGGTGATCGCCGGCCGCAGGGGAGTGCGCTCCTGGGCGGTGGGCTGGCGTTCGTCCGCCGCTGTCCTTTCGTCCTCGTCCAGGTCGGGGGGCTGGCGACGCTCCGGCCGACCGGGGGCCTCGGTCGATCCGCCGCGGGCGGATCCCGGCACCGGCGTCGCCGCCGGTCGCAGCGCACGACGTAGGATGCGTCCGCGCAGCGTTAGGCCCTGGATCCGCACCGGCTCGCCGCGCATCACATCCTTCGCGGCGGCTTCAGCGGCGAGCTCGGCGGGCTCGCCGGGCTGCGAGCCGGCGGCGCGCGTCGCCACCGCGTCACCGCCGCCTTGCTGGGCAATGTGGGCCAGCTCGTGGGCGATCAGGTGATCACCCACGGCACTGCCCGGGCGAAATCGGGCGGCGCCGAAGGCGATCCGGTTACCGATGGCGAGGGCTTCCGCGCCGTGCTCGCGGGTCACACGGTCGGCCACCGCGTCGCGGTGGATCCGTACGTCCTCGAAGGAGCGGCCGAAGGCGGCCTCCATCCGCTCGCGGGTGGTTGCGGGCAGCGACGAGCCGCCCTGCAGGCGCTCGGCTACCCGGGCCGCTCCGCGGCTGCCCCGGGGCGGTGCCAGCGTGGCCTTATCGGAGGCCGCCGGTCCGGCGCGGGCCTTGTCGGCGAGTCGGCTCATCAGGGAAACGGCTCGATCCGGCTGCCGATGTCGGTTTCGTGGTCGGCGGTGGCGAAGTCGTCGGAGGCCTTTTTCAAGGCCCGCTTGCGGCTGGCAAAGACGGTGACATAGGCCTGCTCGGCCGCCGCCAGCCGGCGCTCAGCGAGCTCGAGCTCCGCGGTCTTGGTCTCGAACTCTTCGAGCCATTGCTCGAAGAGCTTGCCGGTCTCGCTCAAGTCCTCCGCCTGCAGGGTCGCGAGCTGCGCCATGACGGCGTCGACCGCGTCCTGCTCGGGCTTGGTCTTGAGGAAGTGGTGGACGCCGCGGTAGAGGTGGTGCGCCGCGTCCTTGGCCGCCTCGGCTTGCTCGATCGCGCCTTCGGCTTTGTCCCAGTGGCGGTTGTAGCTGCGGCGCTTCTTCTCCAGGCCGACGATCTCGCTCTGCATACGTTGGTGGAGCTCGGCGAAGTCGCCGCCGAGATGGCGCAGCAGGCGCGGCAGGATTTGACGGGCGAGCAGGTATTGCTCCTTCGTTGGGCTGGTAATCTCGACCAGCTTGATCTTGCCCTCGGCCATCAGTTGGGCGAAGCTCCTGCTACGCAGCAGCGCCAGCTCGAGCGGCTTGTCGCTGTTCGGGTCGATGGTCTCACTTGCGCTGCCGGTGTCGGCCTGAATCGTCACGGCAGCGGCGCCTTCGTTTCTGACTCTGAGAGTCGTCGGTATAACATCTTCCGGTGTCGGCATGGCATCCTCCGGTGTTCTAGGATTGGGCGGCGATCGCATCCTCGAGCTTGACCAGGGCGTCGGCCAGGATGGCTTCCTGGTTGGAAAGGGCGGTGTGCAGCCTGTCCTCGAGCTCGCCGGCGCGCGCTTTGGCCTGCTCGGCGGCGTCGTCCCACACCCGTCCTCTGGCGAATGCGGGGGCAAGGGCCGGGCTCTCGGCGATCTCGAGCAGCACGGTGGGCTGGTTGCTAGAGGTCTTGCTGCCGGGCCGGCGGACGACGGTCTTGCGGTCAGGGCCGAGGACTCTGACCGTGAACGGGCCGGTACGTCCCCGCGGGATCTGCAGGACGGCGACGCCGGAGGGATCGGTGGTGTCCAGGATCACCGTGCGGGGTTGGAACAAGCGGAACCGGAAACGGATCTCGACCTCGAGCCCGGGCAGCGGGAAGCGCGGCGCGACCCGTTCTTCGGTGGCGGCAGCGATGCCAACCACGCGTACCACCACTGCACGGTCGGCGCCAATCTTGGGGCGGGTCACCGGCGAGCGGACGAGCTCGCGCAAGCGTTGGTCGAGCGCCTGCGCGATCTCACCGTTCTCCAACTGGTCTCGGGTCTGCTCGAGGGCACGCTCGACCTGCTGCTTGCGCTCGATCAGTCGCTCGACTGCGCTGGTCTCCGCGTCCCGAACCGTGGCCGCGGCCGGGGGCTGCTCGAAGCGATGGAGCATCTTGAGAGTCGGCTTCACGATGACACCTCAGAACTTCAGGTTGTGGACATTGACGGCGTGGCGCTCGGCGATCCAGTCCGACAAGTCGTCCGCGGCGTTGGCGGCCACCAGAGCGCGCGGGTAACGTCGCACCCGCAGCGCCCCGTCGGCGCGGTTGGCGACCACCTGGACGACGGTGTCGACGTCGCGCGGGTTCTGAACCTTGGCGGAGCTGTGACCGACCTCCAGAACTTTGCTCCAGTTGCCGATGACCTGGGCCTGGTAGGGGTCTTCCACGGCGACGAGGTAGCGGCCGGGATCGAGCTCCTGCTCTTCCGGGCCGATGTCGCCAAAGTCGGCTTCCTGTAGCGGCGCCTCGTAGCTTGTTGTCAAGTCGCCTACCAACAGACTGGCCCAGGAAGTAGCCCAGTTGTCGTTGCCGATGATCTGCAAGGCGGCTTCCTCGGACGGGGTCGTTTGGTCCTTGCCGGCGGCCGCGCGGGTGCCCGTCGACCGCGCCGCGGGGGCGTCGAAGGTGGCTTGCGGCGCCGCTTCCTCGGGCGGGGCGGTTGTGGTACCCGCCATCGTCTTGGCAAGGACATTGAAGGTCTCCCAGGCCGGATTGTCGCTGACCCGGCTGGTGGGGGCGTACGTGACGTCGTAGGAGCCGGGGTCGAAGATCGACACCTTGGTGGTCCTGGGGCGCAGCACAAGGCTGCCGCTCACCCGGTTGTCTTCGACCTGCCAGCCACCGCTTGCGTCGGAGATGGCGAGCGACGCCTGGGCGGCGGTGCCGAATGCGGTGCCTACCCGGTTGTCGCGGACGCTGCCGTGATCGCATTCGTCAACCACCAGGTCGCCGTCGAATTGGTTGCCGTGGATCTCGACGTCCTCGACTTTCGACAGCAGGCAATCGCCGAGTCCGCTGAAGCTGTTGCCGATCAGCTTCAGGCTCAGGTGCCCGGTGGCCCGCAGGGCGTCTGCGGTGAGCTCGGTACGGGCGACGTTCGACGCCAGGCGACCCGTGGCACCGCCGCGCACCCGATAGGCGACGACGCCTTCCGCCTTGGCCTCGATCAGGTTGCCCTCGACGACCGCGGCGACCGTATCATCGACCGAGAGGCCGAATTCGCT
>JAJCXQ010000392.1 GCA_029263355.1 Acidobacteriota bacterium
CGTTTGCACATACGACCTGGCGAGCCTCGTCGAAGTGATTTTCACCTGTTGATTCTGGTGCCGCGACCCACTTCTGCGGAGCTGAGCCAGCTTTCTGACAGGGTACGAACCATGCTTCCCCCCTTTGAAAAAGGGGGGATCGAGGGGGGATTTCTCCCGACGAGCTAGTGCGGCGCCAACGCCAAATCGTAGGCAGCACGATAACGTGCCGCTACCGCATCCCAGCTCAGCTCCTCGAGGGTCTTGCGGCGGCCCGCGATGCCCATTTTTCGAGCTTTGGGAAGATCTTGCAATAGGCGTAACAAGGCATCGTTGACCGCCTGCGAGTCTTTCTCCGGCACCAAGAGGCCGTGGACTCCATCGTCGATCGCCAACGGGATACCGGAAATGGCGGTGGCCACCACCGCCAGCGAGCTCGCCATCGCTTCCAGAATGACGTTGGGCAGGCCGTCGACGTTCCCTTTCGGATCGTGGACGGCTGGCAGCACGAAAATATCGGCGGCACGGAACAGATCGGGCAGATCGTCGTGTCCGACGGCGCCAGGAAAGTGCACTCGATCCGACCACTTCTCGGTGGCGTGACGAAATTCCTCCAGTCGATCGCCACCACCCGCCAGCACCAGATGGACCTCGTCGTGACGGGTCATCAGCCGATCGAGATCTTCGATCAGCACTTGATAACCTTTTTTGGTCGCCATCCGACCTACCGACAGAATGAGCGGCGCGCGATGAGGAATGCCGAGTTGCTCACGCCACTGGCCGCGGCGCCGGGGATCCGGGGCAAATTGTTCGGCGTTGACGCCGTAGGGGATCACCCGCGAGTAGGCGGGATCGAAGCCGAGAGCACACACCCGGTCGACCAATTCCGGCGAACAACCGGTGAGCACACTGGTGCGACGCAGCGCTCTCCCCACCCACTGTCGAATCCCAGGCTTCTCGGCCACAAAGACGTCGCTGCCATGAAGGCCAACGGCCACCGGCAAGGCACTCGCCAGTGGACTCGCCACCAAACCGTTGGGCACCACCCAATGAGCGTGCAGCAGATCGTAGGGCTGGCTCTCCAGCTCACCTCGCCGCAGCTCCCGTCGCAGGGCCCGGCGCGCCCCGAGGACGTACAAGGGCGCCACGCTGGCGGCTCCCAGCCGCATCGTCTCGTCAGCCTGCAAGCTGCGACTGTAGCCGATCAGCTCCCAACTCTCGGGGGCGTACCGAAAGCTGCGCACCTTCACCCCGTCGTCGTCCCAATGCTCTCGGACGTCGGGGGCATGAGGCGTCAAAACCGTGACCCGATCACCGGTGCGAACCAGCCCGCGGGCGAGCTCGCGAATGAACGGCCCCGAAGTGTCGCCGGCAAATCTCGGATAGGTTTGGGTGAGAAAAAGAAAGTTCTTGCCCAGGCCCACTACTCCAATCGCTCGTGGATCGAGTAACTATCGCTACGACGAAAGTTCTTGAAGGTAATCATTTCGCCCAGTAAGCCGGTCGTCAGGGTCTGGAAACCCAACAGGGTCAGCAAAACACCGAACAGCAGCAGCGGCCGGCTGGAGAGCGAAAACGTCGCGTCGACTCCCAGCAGGGTCTGCAAGGCGGTCCACCCCGATTGCGCAACAAACCACAGCGCCGCCAAATAGAGGTTGATCAGGAACCCCAAGGACATGAACGTCAGCCCGACGACGCCGAAGAGGTGCAGTGGACGTCGTGTATAACGGGTGATAAAAAGCACCGTCAGCAGATCGAGGGGTCCCTTGTAAAGCCGATGCCAGCCGTACTTGCTGCGCCCGTGTAGACGTTTCTGATGGGAGACCTTGATCTCGCCGATGCGGAAACCACGTCGGCTCGCCAGCACCGGGATGTAGCGGTGCAGCTCACCGTAAACCGCCACCTGCTCCAACACTTCCCGACGATAAGCCTTGAAACCGCAGTTGAAGTCGTGCAGATCAACCTGCGCCACTCGCCGAGTCGCCCACATGAAGAGCGTCGATGGGGAACGTTTCGACGGCGGATCCTGCCGGTCTTGCTTCCAGCCTGAGACCAGATCGAGTCCCTCCGCTTCCAACTTCTCGAGGAAACGGGGAATCTCCTCCGGCACATCTTGAAGGTCGCCGTCAATGGTCACCACGATACGCCCCCGGCTGTATTCGACGCCAGCAGTGATCGCCGCCGCTTTGCCGAAGTTGCGGCGAAAACGCACCAGTTTGACTCTCGGGTCCTCGGCGTGGAGCGCCCGCACCCGTTCGACGGTCTGGTCCTGAGACCCATCGTCGACGAAGACGATCTCGAAGGAATGTCCCAGCTCCTCGAACACCCCAGTCACCCGCTCGCACAGCTCGACGACGCTATCCTGCTCGTCGAGCACCGGCACCAGCACTGTGACCTCTGGAGTGCCGACGTCGGTGGCCACGGTATCGGTGGCCAAGATAGCGTCATTTATCGACACAGGATTCTCGGATGACATCGTTAGTTTCGAACACGGGATGAGGTGGGACTCGGCTGGAGATTCGATTCTAACGCATCAACTGATGGTAGCGCTCCTGAGTTCCGTCGAGCGGCTGGACGTTGAGCTCATTGACCAACAGCTCTTGCATGCGGATGTACTGGCGTCGCACCAAGTCGCGACGGCCCTGGCGGGCGTAGAGCTCCATGACAGCAAGGTGTACACGCTCTTCGAAGGGCTCTTCGATCAGCAACGAGCGATAGGCGTCGATCGCCAACATGCGACGGTCTAGGCGGGAACAAAGATCGCCGATATTGCGCAGCAACTGGATGTAGTCCTGGTAAAGGGCGTCCCGCTCCAGGCGCAGCCAGGCAGCTTCGGCCCCAGCTAGCAGTGGGCCGTGGTAGAGCCGCCAGGCCTCGAGCCAGGCGTCGAGGGCACGCTGCTCTTCCCCCGGCTGTTGAGTGAGTAGCAATCGCCCAGCAGTGATCTGCTCACGAAATCGCTCGCAATCGACCCACCAGTCAAATTCCGGATTGAGGACATAGATACCTTGGTGATAAACGAACACTCGCTTCGAACCGAGGGCGCGGCGCGCCTCACTCAAGGTGGGATGAAAATTCTGGCGAATGGATTGTTCCGAGGCTTCATGCCAGATCGCGTTGACCAGCTCGTCTTTGGTGGCTCGGTGGCCGGGGGCCAGCGCTAGATAGGCAATGCTCAATAGCGAACGATGCAGGCGCCAGCTGAGCTCATGCTGTCGACCGTCGGGCTCGACCCGTTGTATCACCGGCTGGCCAAGCAGCTGGAGTAGATAACGTGGCGGAGACACAGCAGCGGCAGGTCCCACGGCAGCGGCAGCTCCTACGACAGCGGCAGACCCCGCGGCGACGACAGGTCCCACCGCGGCCGTACCCGCCTCCGGAGGTGCCGAAGGCCTCGGTGCGACCCTAGCTGGAACCAGCGCCGTAGCGGCCGTTTCAGCCGCCGATGACGCGGCGGCAGGCTCACCGAAGGGCTGGGCCGCCAGGTCGCGACGCAACCGCCGGACAAGCTCGAGCTGTCGGGCGTCACCAGCCAACCGCAAGTAACGCTCGGCCTTCGCACCCGCACCGAGGCTGTGAGCGGCGACACCGAGCCGCCGAAAGAGATGACGCTCGTTTCTCCCCACCGAGCCACGGGCACGTACCACCTGTCGCAGCAATCGTGGCAAACGCGCGGGCCTTCCCGGCGCGGTGATCAACCAGCCCCAATCCTCAATCAGCCGTTCAAAAGCGGCAAGCAGTGGTGGCTGTGATGCCCATACTCGACGCCACAACGGTCCATCGATCTCCTCCGCCACCGTACATTCGTTGAACACCTGCAGGACATCGGCGTCCAACCGGCTGAGGACACGTTGATCGAAGCGATCGGAAAAATCGGGCTGGTGGAGCGTCGCCTCCAATGGTTTCTCGGATTGCCAATAGCTCCGCAACCACAACAGCGGTCCCAACCAGCCGTCGGTCAATCGACGTAGCTCATCGATCCGCGCTGCGCCGGTGCTACCGGCGAAAAGCTCTTCGATTTCGCTAGCGCGCATCAGGAGTCGCGCCGGAGCAACCGTTCTCAACGGCAGAACCCGATCGCACATACGACTGTCGACCGGCAGCACCAAACGTTGCTCGGCACGCAGGACAGCGGCGGCAGCTAGCAGCTGTTCACTATCATAGGCGCCTTCGGCCACCAGCCAACGTGCAGACGAGTGCGTCACCTCCGTTTTGAGATCCGACGCCCCAACCCCCGCCCAAGCAGCAGGATCGTCAGTGGCCAATTTCTCGAGCAGACGCCACTTGCCGCTCCAAGGCCAGGCCCAGACCTCGATCAGCGGTTGGTCGCAGGCGCGCAGCAGGTCAAAAAAACGCTGAACGAAAGACGCGGGAATGTCATGCTCGACCACCCCGTCAACCCATCACTTCAGGCGCTTCACCCGTTCGCGCATACGTTCTAGAACCGCCTCTGGCACCAGACCCTCGAGATCTCCTCCGAGTAGGAAGACTTCCTTGGTCAACCGACTCGACAGGTAACTGTACTCTTCCTTGGGTGTCAGGAAGACGGTCTCCACCCGCGGATCAAGACGGCGATTCATCAACGCCATCTGAAACTCGGCCTCAAAATCTGAGACGGCTCGCAAGCCGCGGACGATCGTACGAGCCCCGATTTCTCGCATGAAATCTACCAGCAGGCCGCTGAAGCTCTGGACTCGGCAGCGGGGGTGCCCAGCCAAGACTTCACGCAGCATCTCCACTCGTTCGTCGATCGAGAACAGCGGATCCTTGGAGGTATTGTTGAGCACCGCAACAATCACTTCGTCGAAAATCGGGCATCCTCGCTCGATAATATCGACGTGTCCATTGTGGACCGGATCGAATGATCCGGGATAAACAGCGATTCGCGGGACCGAAGGGCTAAGTTTCGTCAAGATAGAGACCGCGAGACGGAGGGATGTCTCTGGACGAGGATTTACTCATGGTTGCTTCCAAGAAGATTGAAGGTTACCACGTTGTGGGCCGCATCGCTCACCCGTAGCAGCAACAGCCGCGCCCCCTTCGGGGCTTCGATCTCCAACCGTTCGCGACGGCCGTCGAGCAGTCCGTCCGCTGCCCGCACCGGGCGCCATTTGGTGGCATCGGAGCTCACCATGGCTGAGCGCATCGGCGACAATGCATCGGCGAGCTCCAACTCGAGAGTCGCTCCCCGGCGATCCCGCGAGACCAACGCTGGCGGCGTGTGATCGATCACCACCTCCGCGCTGAGCTTTTCGTCCGTCAACACCTCTTCTGGCAGTCGAGCCTGAGCGTCGCTGGCAATCAGGCGAAAGTGATAAACGCCGTCTGGCAGCACCGTTGCGTCGAAGCCGTAGTTGCTATCCGTCAGCTCTTCAGCCATCGGCAACCAATCATTCCCAGTCTCCGCCAGCCGGAATTCGAGGCGATACCAGAGCTCATCTTCGTTGTCATCCTTCGCCGTCCAACGTAAGGTCCGATAACCCTTTTTCCACAGACTCTTGGACCTCCCGTCGCCATTCTTCGGCTTCTCCAAACGTAGCGTCGTGAAGATGCCGTCGCGGTTCGGGCTCCAAGGTTCGAAGGTTTGATTCTGGGGATTGAAACTGGTGGGCACCAGGATCTCACCGGGATCAAGCACTTCGAGAGTTTCGATCTTGGGAGCCAGGTTTTCCTGCCGATAAGTCAACTCGGCGCTCTTCAGCCTCGGGCCATCCCCCGAACCGCGCTCGAGCCGCGCCTGCCACTGGACATAGCGGCCATGCGGGATCTCACCGAGGGCAACCTCCTGGCCACGACCTTCCCCCTTTTCACAATCCGTACACCGCGGCTCGCCGCCGTGGATCCAATCCGTCCAGGTCGCGTCGGGGGTCGCGCTCATGCCACTGCGAAAGTCCAGCTCGACCTTGGCGCCTCGCGGCAGCTTACCTTGCCACAGAAACGACCCGAACCGGGCGACTTGGGAGCTGTCGAGTACCGAGCTGACGTAGGAACCGGCCGCTTCGGCAACGTCATCGAAATGATAAAGCGCCGAGGCGTTGGCGGTGACCACGGCTGCCCCTGCCGGCCCTGAAACCAGGCTAGCGATCTGCCGCTCCTCGAGCATCGTTTCCTGGATCAGCTGGCGATCACTCCAACGATAGAGCTTACCCTCCTGACCGGTCCCGATCCACAGCTCATCGTCTCGCCACAGCAAGGCATGCACGGTCTCGCTTTGAAAGCTCGCCACCTGCTCAACCTTGCCGCTGGGCGAGATCTCCAGAATGACGCTGCGTGGGCTGCTAAAGCTGGAGCTACGCGAGCCCACGGTGTCTTGATTGGGATCGACGACAGTAGCCGTACCGCTGCTGTCATCCTCCCCGGAAGCGTCCTTCGCCGAGTTGCTGCTCGAGCTACTGGCTGCCAAGTCGACCAAGCTCGCTTCTGACGCCAGCACTGCGGCATAGGCTGCCCCGCCGGTGGCTGCCACCACGCTGAGGACTTCGGGATGGGCCGCGTCATGGAGTGTCTCGGCGGCGCCGTCGGCGCCCAGGCGAACGATCAACCCCTGACCGGCGGTCCCCAACAAGATGTCGCCGCTGGGCAGGACCGCGATCGAGCGCACATGACTATCTCGACTCTCGAACAGGACTTCGGCCTTACCCTTGCTATCGATCCGATAGAGCCGCCCCTTCAGCCCCGTGGCCACCAGCAAACGCCCCTTGGCATCGCGTGCGAGGTCCCAAATGTAGTTGTCTTCAGCTTTGAAGAGAGTCTCCACCTCACCATCTTGGACTCGGTAGACCTTGCCCTGCGGCGAGGTTCCGGCCAACACGGAGCCATCGGCGTCAGCCCAAACCGCAAACACTTCCGGCTCGTCAGCGGCATAGAGCTCGCTGACCTCGCCACCACGGTCGATATGCAAGACTTTGCCTGAGTTGCCGGTGCCAACCACCCAGCCGTCGGGATGGCCAGCCGCCGCGAACACGAAAGGTTCATCGATTGTCGCCACACGTTCGAGCTGCCGGGCCAGCGCAACCGTCCCGTCCGGGGCAACACTCAGGCCTTCCAACTTCCCCGCCAATACTGCTTCCTGGGACTCGGTGCGAAAGATCTTGACCTCGGCGGCATCCAGTCCGGATGCCAGCAACACACTCCACAGGGCGATCACTAGTCTCCCGCTCACGTCAACTCCTCGAATGGTCATGGCTTGCGAACCTCGAGGTCGATCCG
>JAJCXQ010000393.1 GCA_029263355.1 Acidobacteriota bacterium
CCGAGAAACGGCAGCCTAAGCTGAGCCGTAGCAGGTTCCTTCACCGTAGTTTCACTCTTCAATTCACAACCATGATAAACTTGAGGGGCACGGCTAGCAACGCTCCCATTATTTTTCACGCAGTTCTGTGACCACGCGACCTGGTCAGTGACAGATCGAGATGTCATGATCCGAGTAATGGTTATCGACGATCACCCGATCGTCCGAACCGGAATCAAGAGCCTGCTCACCGAGGCTAATGATATCGAAGTCGTCTGCGAAGCGGCGGATGGTGAAGAGGGCTTGGAACAAGCTCCTCGGGTCCGTCCAGATGTGATCATCCTAGATATCTCGTTGCCAGGGATCAGTGGAATGGAGGTGTTGCAGAGCCTCCGGCAACAGACCCATGGAGCGGCGATCCTAGTCCTCAGTTTGCACCCCGAGGACCGTTACGCAATCCGCTTGTTGAGAGCTGGCGCCAGTGCCTATCTGACCAAAGGCGCTCCGGCTGAGACTCTGATCCGAGCGATCCGCAAGGTCAGCCGCGGGGGTAAGTACATCAGCTCCAAAGTTGCGGAGAGACTGGCGTTCAATCTCGACCCGGACTTTGACCGCCCTCTGCATGACAACCTCTCGCGTCGCGAGTTGGAAGTGACCTGTCTGCTGGCCTCAGGGAAGACCGTGACCGAGATCGGGAACCAGCTCGCGATCAGCGTCAAGACGGTAAGTACCTATCGACGGCGCATACTCGAAAAGTTGGCGATGCAGTCGACTGCTGAGATCGTTCGTTATGCGGTCGAGAACAAACTGGTGGAGTGAAACGGCGGTTCTAGCCGCGGCGGGCGGCAATCTTGAGCAGGCGACTCGCCCGAGCCCGGAGCTCGAGAGCAGAGAAGGGTTTGACGATGTAATCGTCGGTCCCGAGCTCGAATGCCTTTAGAGCTTCGTCTTCGCTGTCGGTGGCAGTTAATAGAATGACGGGTGTCTCCGCATGAGCTGCCGTTTTCCGTAGTTCTGCGAGTATGTCCATGCCGCCGACTTCTGGTGTTGTCACGCTCAGAATCGCCAAGTCGACCTGCTTCTCACGAGTTACCGCCAGCGCCGACGGGCCGTCGGTACAGTGAACGACATCGAAGTCGACTTCGGACAGGCGCTGTTGGATCAACGCTGCTGTCTCGAGATCTTCATCCGCGATGAGTACTCGTTTTCGGGGAGCCCGCGGCCGCTGACGTGACGTCAAGATTCGGTTTCCGCCAGCCGCTTTGGCGCGATACAAGAGGTGATCGGCTCTGGCGACAACACTGTCGAGGGATGCCGTCTTGCTGACCCCCACCACCCCGGCGGAGAACTTGATTCTCAGGGAGTTGTGCTGGCCGAAGGTCTCCTGCCCCAGCGTCTGCAGAACTTTGTTCAACGCAACAGTCGCCCCGGCGGGGGTGCCGTCCGGAAACAGGATCACAAACTCATCACCACCCCATCGGGCAATTCGGTCTGACCGGCGCAAGCTCTTGCTGAGGATCGCAGCGACTCGTTTGAGAACATCATCACCACAGGCATGGCCGTAGGTGTCGTTGATGCGTTTGAGACCGTCGAGGTCAGCTAGAGCAACGGAGAAGGGATAGCCCGCTCGTTGCGCCAAAGACTGAGCCCGTGCGAAGGCGATCGAGACCCCGCCGCGGTTCAGTAAGCCGGTGAGGGTATCGTACCGCGCTTCCCGTGACACTTCGCCAGCGCGCAAGAGCTTGGTTGCAACTGCCGCGGACAGAGCATCAAAATCCACTGGTTTTTCGAAATACTCGTCTGCTCCCAGGGCGTAACACTCGGTCTTGTGCTGTGAGCCTCCAACCGCCGAAACAACCAGGATCGGAGTCGCCATATACCTCGGTTTATCGCGCAGTCGAGCGAACAGGTTGCGGCCGTCCTCATCAGGCAAGATCAAGTCGAGGAGGATCAAGTCGACCGGATTCTCGGCCAGGTGGCGCTCAGCTTCTGAGAGACTCTCAGCAACCAGGATCTTACGGTTGGGCCCAGAAAGCTTTTTCTCCAAGAGCCGGCGTGTTGTGCTCTCGTCTTCGACGATGAGGATCGTTGCAACGTCGTCCGGTCCGGCGACAGCCACTCGCTGCATGGCCCCGATCAGACGATCTACGGCCTCGGTCAGGGATCCATCGGAGGCGCTGAGAAGAGCCCCTGCTGCGTCGCTGATCTCAGCAACGCCGTAAGCCAGTCCGGTGCTCTTGAACGACAGAGCGATTCTCCGGATGGCTTCACCGGCTCCGTCCTCGCCGTTGATCAGGGCCTGCTTGACCTTCTTGAGGGTCTCGACTCGATTCTTCAGGCTGCCCTGGTAGAAGGCTCTGAGATTGTCCATAAACTACCGTCGCTCGGGCGAGAACGACCTTCTCGAAATCGAGTCGTTGTCGAGGACCCTGGCAGAGGTCATCCTTGCCGCTAGCCGGTTGCCCTGAGACGGATGAAACCCAAGGTGACCGGAAGCGGAGCTCCGCTCCCAGGCTAAGTGACTAGAGATCGATGCTGCGGTCATTGCGTGCAATGGGCTGAGTATACTCCGTTCGATGGGTCGGCCCGGGAGCCATGTGGATAGTTCAAGCAAAGCTGATGCCAGAAGAGACGTGCACCGTGGAATCAACGAAGCAACAGTCGCAGGAAACAACGATAAGTTCGAACCGCAGACGGTGCGCGAGGCCCGCGAGCTCCATTGAACAAAGGGAGTATCTCCTATCTAGGGAGGAAATCACATGCAGCAACACTTTGCGGACCGGCTGACTCAACGCCTGCGCAGGCTCGGCCACCCCCTCTGCGTGGGACTCGATCCACACTTGGATCGGTTGCCGGCGCTCTTCCGCCGAGGCTCGATGAGCCCAACCGATCCACAGACTGCAGATGCCGTCGAGGCGTTCCTGGTAGCGATTCTGGAGCGGATCGCCCCACGGGTCGCGGTCGTCAAACCTCAGATCGCGTTCTTCGAACGGCTCGGATGGCGCGGCATGAGGGTGTTGGAAAATGTCGTGCGGCGAGCGCGAGAGAACAAATTATTGGTACTTCTGGACGCCAAGCGGGGCGACATCGGTTCCACGGCCAGCGGCTACGCCGAAGCGTACCTCGGGGCGAACGCAGCGATCGCCTGCGACGCGATGACACTCAATCCCTATCTCGGGCGCGATACTCTGACGCCGTTCCTCGATTGCGCTCACCAGCACGGGCGCGGGCTCTTTCTGCTGGTCAAAACGTCGAATTCTGGTTCCGGAGATTTTCAGGATCGGCGTCTCGAAGAGGGCGGGACAGTTTTCGAAGCAGTGGCGGAAGCCATGACCGAATCGTCGCAGGAGCTGCGTGGCAGCGCAACAGGGTGGTCGTCCTTGGGCGTGGTCGTCGGCGCGACCTACCCCGGGCAAAGCGAGCGGATTCGCGAGCTCTTACCGCATGCGCTTTTTTTGGTGCCCGGTTATGGAGCGCAGGGCGGCAGTGCCGCGGCGGCTCTAAAAGGGTTTGTGCGAGGCGACAGCGGACGTCTAGAAGGGGGGATCGTCAATTCGTCCCGCGGTATCCTCTTTCCACCAGGCTCTGCGACCGACGATTCGGGACGCTGGGAGCGTGCCATTGACGAGGCCCTCACTCGGTCGATCGACGAGCTTTCCGCAGCTGCGGCAGCACCCTCAGACCCCTAAGATCAACCACCCACGGAGACGTCGATATGGCTCATTTCACAGCCCGCCGACGACTCATGGCTCGAGATTTCAAGAAGTCTTCACGTACTTAGGCTCGAGGCGACCGAGCCAACGATCCAACAGGAGTAGAGGCGATGTCGGATCATCATGTGGTAATCGTCGGTGGTGGCTTCGGTGGCTTGTGTGCGGCCCGCGCCTTCCGAGCTCCGACAACACGGGTGACGGTCGTCGATCGGCGCAATCATCATCTCTTCCAGCCGCTGCTCTATCAGGTGGCGACCGGTGGCTTGTCCCCAGCCAATATCGCAACGCCCTTGAGATCTCTGCTCAAGGGTCGCGCTGCGACGCGTGTTCGCCTCGGCGAAGTGACAGGCGTTGATCTCGAGCATCGGCGCGTGCTGCTTGTTGATGGCGAGCTCGAGTACGATTCCTTGATCGTGGCTGCTGGGGCAGGGCAGAGTTATTTTGGCCACCCGGAGTGGGCGGAGTTGGCGCCGGGATTGAAGTCCCTCGACGACGCAACGCGCATTCGTCGTAATGTTCTGTTGGCCTTCGAGCGCGCCGAGCTCGAATCCGACCCGGAACGCACCCGCTCGCTGCTCACCTTCGCGGTGGTTGGAGCCGGGCCAACCGGTGTTGAGCTTGCTGGCGCTTTGGCGGAGATCTCGAGGCGAACTCTCGCTGGTGAGTTCCGACACATCGATCCCGCGGCGGCTACCATCTTGCTCATTGAAGGCGCCGAGCGGGTGTTGCCGTCTTTCCCGGAAGTTCTTTCCCGCAAGGCAGCGCGCGACCTCGAGCAACTCGGGGTCACGGTCCGCACCGGCTGGATCGTCGAGCACATGGAACCGACAAGTATCGTCATCCGCGGCAGCGACGGTGAACGTCAGACCGTCGCGTGTGACAACGTGTTGTGGGCTGCCGGAGTCGAGGCCTCACCGTTGGGGAAAGCACTCACCGAAGGCAGCTCAGCGGAGCTCGATCGAATCGGTCGGGTCGTCGTTGAGCCCGACTGTAGCCTGGCAGGCCGGCCGGAGGTCTTCGTGGTCGGGGACCTGGCCAACTACGGCCACGGTTTAGAGCGACCGTTGCCGGGATTGGCAGCGGTCGCCATGCAGCAGGGACGCTACGTGGCGCGGCTCATCGAAGGCCGATTACAAAACAAAATCTCACCACCAGGGTTCAAGTACCTCGACAAGGGCAACATGGCGACGATCGGTCGAAAGAAAGCCGTCGCGGAAATTTCCGGTTTGCGCTTCTCAGGTCTTCTTGCCTGGCTCACCTGGCTGTTCGTACATTTGATGTACTTGGCCGAGTTTCAGAATCGAGTCCTGGTTCTGGTGCAGTGGGGCTGGAACTACGTGACTCGCAACAGGAGTGCGCGTCTTATCACGGACTCGAAGAAAGATCGGATACCAGCACAAGGCGGAGACCCCTAAAGGTCCCCGTTCCTGGTGCTAGAAGCCGGCGCTAGTGCGTGATGACCGGATCCATCTCCTTGGCTCGAGCGATCCAGCGGCTGACCGTGCTGACACCGGGGGAGGTCCGGGTCAGACGCTTTTCCTGCTGCACCTCTTTCATCTTGGCAGCAAGGTTCTCAGCGTTGCGGTTGCGGAGCTCCTTGACGGTATCCACGCCAGCGGCCTCCAGCAACTCACTGTACTGAGGCCCGATCCCCGAGATCCGCATGAGGTCGGCGAGGTTGACCCACTTCAACACATGCTTCTCGGAAAGGTCGGTTTGCGCGCAAACTTGCTTACGACCTTTGCGATCGCAGCACTTCTCGAGGAAGGCGTCGGTGTTCTTGATACCCGCACCTGCGAGCTTCTCGGCGTACGCGGGGCCGATTCCTTCGATGTCTTCGATTCTATAACCCATGTTTCTTCTCCTCTGATGACCCAGATCTAGTTGATGGTTGCCCTGTTTGCCTATTCCCTAGCCAAAGAGGACACAGGCGTTAGATGCTGAGCGGTCGCGCGAGGCTGTGCCCAGCTTCGGATTTCACATTGCTGACAATCCCTAATTGAGCAAGGCGCGTGCCAGCCTCTGAACTCCTCAAAGCCTCTGATTGGCAGCTCGATCTCGGATTTAGTGACCCGATGATCCGGGAAAATCTACTCGCTAGGTAAATTCTCCCGGGACGAAAGACGACAGATCACGACTCGACCCCGACGAGCGTCGTGGCCGGATTGCGGCTTGCGAGTTGGAAAACCCGTCGCCTTCCGGCGACCGATCTTCTGGCGACCGGTCTTCTGGCGACCCGTCTTCTCGCAACAACTTTGCGTTAGCGGTACAGTATTGACTATTACAGTACAACCTTCGAAGACTTCGCAAGTCTCGCGACGAACCAGGAGAACGAATGATGCTGTGGAGAGCCAGAACCCGAGCCCTGTTCACGCTCACTCTTGCAAGCGCCTACCTCGCGTCACCAGCCTCTGCACAGCGGACAGTCAAACCGGTTCTCCATGGCAAACACTGGGTTGCGATCACCGGCAAACCCCTGGCGGCGACGGCGGGAGCGACAATTTTCACTCGCGGCGGCAATGCGGTGGACGCCACCTGCGCGATGCTCGCCGCCACCAGTACGATGTGGGATACCCTGGGCTGGGGCGGTGAAACCCAGGCGCTGATCTACAATCCACACACTGGGCAGGTCAAAGGGATCAATGCTTTGGGAGTTGCTCCCACGGGAGCGACCGTCGAGTTCTTCCGCGAGCGAGGTATGCGCTATCCGCCCGAATTTGGCCCCCTGGCGGCGGTGACGCCGGGAACCCCTGGAGGTCTGATGGTCATGCTCGCTGAGTTCGGCTCAATGAGCTTGCAGGACGTTTTGGCGCCTTCGATCCAGATGGCCGAGGGTTATCCGATCGAGAGATCCCAAGCCGACAACATGGAGCGCCGTCGAGAGATCCTGGCCCAGTGGCCGGCTTCGAAGAAAGTCTTCCTGCCGCACCTGGATAGCGAAGGCTCACGGGCGGCGCCCTATCCGGGTGAGATCTTCCGCCAACCCGATTTGTTGGCCACCCTCGAGAAGCTGGTGGCGGCGGAGCGGGATGCCTTGAAGGCTGGCAAAAGTCGCAAAGAGGCGATTTATGCCGCCTACGACCGTTTCTACCGCGGAGATATCGCCGAAGAGCTGGTTCGCAGCACCCGTGACCAAGGCGGCTTGATTACCATGGAAGATCTCGATCGTTGGCAGGTGCACATCGAGGAGCCGGTGAGCACCAACTACCGAGACATCGCGGTCTACAAACTCACCCATTGGGTTCAAGGCCCAGTGATGTTGCAGGCTCTCAATATCCTAGAGAACGTTGACCTCCAAGCCCTGGGATACAACAGTGCCGGCTACATCCATGCCCTCTACCAGGCGATGAATCTCGCGTTTGCAGATCGTGATTTCTACTATGGTGACCCCTACATGCCGCCGGAGGAGCCGATCAAGGGACTGCTGTCGAAAGACTATGCCCGCAAGCGCTACGAGCAGATCAATTGGCGGAAGAACAACATCAACGCCAAACCGGGCAACCCCTACCTCTTCCAAGACGGTGACCATCCGTTCCTCGAGTTGTTGGACCAATGGACTCCGGTTCCGCCGGCCGCCGACGCTGAAGGAGAAGACAGCTGGCAACAGAGCCTGTCCTTGAGTCACGACGAGGCGTTCCGGGTCGGCACCACCTCGATCCAGGCGGCCGACGCCGAGGGCTGGGTGGTTTCGGTCACCCCCAGCGGCGGCTGGATTCCAGCCTTCATCGCTGGCGAGACCGGCATTGGCTTGTCGCAGCGGATGCAGAGCTTTGTGCTCGATCAGCGGATGAACCCCTACAACCTCGTACAGCCCGGCCAGCGCCCCCGTGCGACGTTGACCCCGGGGATGGCCCTCAAGGGGGGTAAGCCCTACCTGTCTTTTTCCGTCCAGGGCGGTGATACCCAGGATCAAAACCTGTTGCAGTTTTTCCTCAACGTTGTCGAGTTCGGCATGAACGTGCAGCAGGCTGCCGAAGCATCGAATATCACCAGCTACCAAATGCAGAGCTCTTTTGGAGCCCACAAATCAGAGCCTGGCCGGCTGGTCGTGCGCGACGATGTCCCAGACTGGGTGCGAACAAAACTCGAAGACATGGGTTACGAGGTCGAAGCCCGGCCCCGCACCTCGGGTCCGATCACCGCGATCTATTTCGACCGCGAGCACGGGACCTTTTGGGGAGGCGCGAGCAACTTCGGTGAAGACTACGGGATCGCCTGGTGAGTCCAAATTGAAGACTTCAAAAGCTTGAAGAAGGGGCTCCCAATTCAATCATTTGAGTCTCTCGTTTCACCTCACCCGTGCTGAGCCAAAAAAAGGCCAATAGATTGCTGCCGATCCAGAGGAAAAAGCCTATATAGGCTTGCGTCGATCTATCGAGTGGTGCATTCTAGGAGGCTCTCCGCGTGAGGTGCCTCACCACAACTCCGCCTTCGCCCCAGTCCAACAACTCACTCCGTGTTCGGAGAATAGGAGAAGCCCGATGCAACCGCCCAAAGCCCCAGTCTTGGCTGCGACATTCCTTTTGCTTGTCGCTTTGGTAACGCCGCAGTCGCTGCTCGCCCAGTCAGCGATTTGGAGCGATGTCTCAGAGGTCGATCTCGCGATCTCCGAGGAACGTTGGATCGAAGCGTCGCACTACCGCGCGGTGGCGGTTGATCAGGCAGCTCTCGAGGCCGTGCTCGGCGCGGCACCGCTCGAAACGAGCGCCAATGCGCTGGTAGCGAACGTCATTCTCGAGCTGCCGCTTCCCGATGGGGGCTTTGAGAGGTTTCGGATCGAAGAGTCGCCGATCATGGCGCCGGAGCTCGCTGCGAAGTTTCCTGAGATTCGAACCTTCCGCGGCCAAGGACTCGACGACCCAACCGCCACGACGCGTTTCGACCTCACACCGACTGGTTTTCATGCCTCGATCTCATCAACGTCCGGCAGGATCTTCATCGATCCGATGTACCGTGGTGACGACATTCATCACATGAGTTATTGGACGCGGGACACGGTCAATGAGTCGGCCTCTGAGTTTCGCTGTGGAGTGACCGGCGAGCCAGTGGCGGCAGACCTGGGAAGGCATTCGGCTGCCGCTGACCAGCGCCGGGGTGGCGGCACCCAACCCAATGGGGACACACTGAAAACCTACCGCACCGCAGTTGCGGCAACCGGCGAGTACACGGCTTTCCACTCTGCGGGCGCCCCCACGGTGGCCGAGGGGCAGGCGGCGATCGTCACAGCGATGAATCGCGTCAACGAACCCTACGAGCGCGACTTGGCGATTCGCATGACGTTGATTCCGAACAACAACTTGATCGTCTACACCGACGGCGCCACCGACCCCTACACCAACAACAGCGGCGGCGCCATGTTGGGCCAGAACCAATCCAATCTCGACAGTGTGATCGGCAGCGCCAACTACGATATCGGCCACGTCTTCTCAACCGGTGGCGGCGGCGTTGCCTCACTCGGCGTGCCTTGCATCAACGGCCTCAAGGCCCGCGGCGTGACCGGTCTCGGATCACCGACCGGTGACGTCTTCTGGATCGATTTTGTCGCCCATGAGATGGGCCATCAGTGGGATGGAACCCACACCTTCAATGGTACCGCGGGGAATTGCTCTGGAGGTAATCGCACGGCCTCGACCGCCTATGAGCCCGGCAGTGGTACAACCATCCAAGCCTATGCCGGAATCTGCGGCGCCCAGAACATTCAATCCAACAGTGACGATCACTTCCACACCATCAGCTATGAGCAAATGGTCGACTACATCACCATCGACTCTGGCGACAACTGCGATGCGCCTACCGCCACCGGCAATACCCCGCCTACAGTAGAGGCAGGCCCCTCCTACACCATTCCGATCAACACGCCGTTTGAGCTTTGTGGCTCGGCCACGGACCCGAATCCCGATACCCTGACCTACGGTTGGGAGCAGTTCAATCTGGGGCCAGCCGGCGCTCCGAACTCACCGGTGGGTGATGCGCCGATCTTCCGCTCGTTCTCGCCGGTGCTGTCTAACTGCCGCACCTTCCCGCAGCTTTCCGATCTACAGAACAACACCCAGACGATCGGTGAAATTCTGCCCAGTTACGCACGCACCCTGACCTTCAGGTTGATGGTGCGCGACAACCGGGCCGGCGGTGGCGGCGTCGACTATGACTCGACCGACGTTGTGGTCTCCGATGTAGGGGACAACTTCCAGGTCACCGCGCCGAATACCGCGGTCAGCTGGAACGGTCTAGACACCGAAACAGTAACCTGGGACGTTGCAGGCACCACCTCGGCGCCAATCAGTTGCAGCGAAGTCGACATCTTGTTCTCCGCAGACGGCGGTGCCACCTACACTGAGACGGCGCTACTCGGCACTCCCAATGATGGCAGCGAGGCCATCCAGGTCCCGGATGTCGACTCGACAACAACACGTCTGAAAGTGCAGTGCTCGGGCAACATCTTCTTCGATATCTCGAATGCCGACTTCACCGTCGACAGCACCGGGATCATCTTCGCCGACAGCTTCGAGAGCGGCGACACGGTTGCCTGGTAGATCTTTCGCTTGACCCGGTGTGGGCTGAAACTCAGCCCACACCCGTGTCCTGACCAACCGATCAGACGGACAACGCGTCCGTGGCTAGGTCAATCGTAGAACTCGTGGGCTGGCGTCGGAGCACCAGCCACGACCACAACACGCGCTGAGCGCGTCGGTGATCGAGGACAAGGCGCGCCGCAGTAGAGCCGCGCGGATCCGTTCGGCTGGACGTTGAAACGGATGGAATCGGATGGACTAATGGCAGCGACGGTGTCAATGATTCCCCGAATCGGATGGAATCGGATGGACTAATGGATGACCCGCTGAAGACCGCGTCGATCACGATCTCTGCCGCAATGCTCAAGTCGATTGCAGAGCTCGATGAGTTCAAGGGGGCTTGGGTGGCCCTCGGGCAACTGGCGCCTGAAAGACTGAGCCGTCTAAGACGCGTCGCGACCATCGCGAGTATCGGCTCGTCTACCAGAATCGAGGGGGCGCGCCTATCCGATCGGGACGTCGATCGGCTGCTCTCCAACATCGACATCACGGCCTTCTCGAGCCGCGATGAGGAAGAGGTCGCGAGTTATGCCGCGGCAATGGCCATTGTGAATGAGAGCTACAGCGCGATCGATCTCTCTGAAAATCACATCCAACAGCTGCATCGGGATCTACTGCAACATGTCGCGAAGGACGAGCGGCATCGCGGAAGATACAAGACGCTCGACAACCACGTTGAAGCCTTCGGCCCGGACGGGGAAAACCTAGGGGTCGTGTTCAAACGAGTCACCGTCGCCGAGGCGGCAAGGATCACCGACACAAATCGGAACACGGTCAAGGACCATCTGAGGTCGCTCTACGAAGACAGACACTTGCAGCGCCACGGGGCCGGCCGTGGCACATGGTACAGCCTCGCCTGATTTCTGTGCCCCTCGGTGATACGAGCCCGGCACCAGAATGCAGAGAGGGTTGTCGGGAGGGTGATCGGCTTGGCTTATTCGCCGACTGTTGATGACCAAATTCACGCGTGTCGCCAAATCTCAGTTGTGTTTCGGATTCAGGTCGCCGAACAGAACGCGCTATTCCACGTCCGGTTCAAACGCCTTGTTAGGCGGCCTGTTCGCGCGAGCTCAGATCAGCAACCCACAATACGCCGGAACAGCCGCTGGGTACTCGCCGAGCAGGACTCGGCCAGTGCCGCGAGCGCGAAGGATCTTGCGTTGTACAGTGGCGTATTCGTTGTTCATGTGAATGGCGGCTCGACGCCGCCCAACCTTAAATTCTACGTCAAAGAAAAACTACCTTAGCTGTCACCTCTCATCAATCAAGCGATTGGGATTTCAAGGGCCGGCAGCAGCACAACACCCCCTCTGTTTCGACGCCGGTATTGACCGGCTTGCCATCTCGGGCAACTCAGGACACTGTACACATTTTACTCCGCTCCAACCTTCCAATCCCGCGCCTGAGCGTCGATCCCACGGTCCTTCAGGCTCAGAGACCCGGATCGAGCGTCGATCCGAGTCTCTGAACGTTGGGGAGACCGCGTTTTACGCTCGATCCAGGTCTCCGGACGGTGGGGAGACCAGGATCAACGATCAATCGGGGGGTCGGGACGTTGAGGAGAGCAGGATCGAGGCTCAAACGGGGTCCCTGCGGGTTGGAGAAGGTGGGATCTTCGCTCGCCAATCATTTTGAGAGAGAGCTCAACCTAGCGTTATATAGCCAAGCCAGCGGATTCAGGTCCGAACCCCAACGGTCTTCCATTCCATAGCCCGGCACTATTCCCCGCTATTGCGAATCGAAAACGATACACGCTTCCGCTTCCTTATCCGTCGGTGCCTGAAACTGCGTTTCCATGAAATCGAACATGTCAGGCGTTACTTCAAAGGAGAAGGTATCGCCCTTGCGAAGATTTCGAGCAAGGACACGATCTCTCCTAACTTCAAGGGGCGCAGTTACGAAGTGTGTGCGTACCGGGAGGTTCTTGGCCTGAGCCAGCGCTACAAACCTGGACCTATCGTCCACCTTCATGAAGCCGAGATCGAGGATGACACTTCCGCCGCGTTGCGCCACATCCGACGCAACTGCCCAGATTCGTCGTTCGCAGCGCTGGACACGCTCCATGATCCAGGGAAAGCTCATCGGCTTCGGCAGATCCGGTCCGTAGAGCTCGCCCATCCAGTCGTCAATTGAAAAACGAGTGCCTTGTTCCTCGTCGGCAAGTTTCCGCGAGTAGGTTGTCTTCCCTGCGCCTTGCTGGCCAAAGACTATGTGAACCGTTGCCATGTTCGCCCCTTCTTCTCAACCTTCGTAACGTAGAGCGGATAGACAGAGGCGAATGTCATGTTCGCGATACGCTCGTCATGTTTCTTGGTGGTCTTCATTTTGGGGTCCTTGATCGGTTGCGCCTGAATCTTCAGTTGCCGCGCGACCCGCGACTCCGTGTGCAACGGTTTGTCATGTCTTTTTCGTCATATTAGAGTCAAAGCCCGGCTTTTCTTCGCGGACAAGCATGTCCATGAATTTTGCAAATCGCCT
>JAJCXQ010000394.1 GCA_029263355.1 Acidobacteriota bacterium
GGTGCGATCCGAGTGGATGCGGCCGATCCTTGCGAGGTGCGCCACTCCCGCGAAGCCGCCACTTTCCTCATCGACAGTACCGCTGACTTCGATCGACCCCTCGAGCTCGACGCCAGCGCGGCGGATCGCTTCAGCGGCATACATTGCCGCCGCCAATCCAGCCTTCATGTCGGCGCTACCGCGGCCGTAAAGTCGACCCTCGCGGACGACGCCGCCGAACGGATCCACCGTCCAACCGGCGCCTACCGGTACCACGTCGAAGTGGCCGTTGAGATGCACCAGCGGTCGCGGCTGACGTCCCTGTCGGATGCCGACGACGTTGACCCGTGGATGTTGCGCGCTATGCTCGGGACGCCCCTCGGCGGTCACATAGTCGACGTCGTAGCCAAAGGTGACCAAGCGCTGGCCAATGGCTTCGGCGCACTCGCGGTAGAGATCCCCGGGTGGGTTTACCGTCGGGATACGGATCAACTCGGCAGCGAACTCGACCATCTCGTCGCGCGCCGCCTCGACCTCCCGCAGCACCGCATCAACCACTACCGCCCCCCGAAAAAGAAGCGCGCCCCGAGTTGGATCTCGCGGCCGGGGAAAAAACTGTTGGGGACGCCGAAGTCAGGGCCCTGCACCGAATTGACGTTGGAAACGTTGTCTTCGTTGGTGACGTTGAAGGCGTCGACCAGGACGCTGATCTCATTGTCCTTGCCGATGCGGAACGATTTTTCGAGCCGCAGGTCGACGTTGAAGAAATCTGCCACCCGAAAATCATTGCGTGGCACGGTGACGTCCCGCTGGTCGACCAGGCCGTCGCCGTCGGTGTCGACCAAGCCGCGGGGCGAGAAAGCATTGCCGCTGCGCCAGAACATGCTGCCACTGAATCGCACGTTCCAAGGTAACAACGTGGTGGCGCTGACCACGCCGACATGGGGGGCTGAAAGATTGGATTCGCCGATGTCGATTTCCGGCCGGTTGTTGTTGCTGAAAGTTGAACCGATGTTGCCGGTCAGCAGATTGTCGGTGGCGTCGGAGTAGGTGTACGACGCGGTAAAACCATAACGACCACTGAAGGGGCGTCGTACGGAGAGCACGATGCCGTCGTAGTCGATGAAGCCATCGTAGGTGACGGCGCTGATCCGTGGGCCGCCGTCGGTGGTGCGGGCGAAGTTGGGATCACCGGGGGGCACGTCGAAGAGATTGATGATGCGTCGAGTGAGCAGATCCTCAGTGCGCCGATAGACATAGTCGAGGGAGGCGCTCCAATGGGGCGAAAAGCTATGTTCGACGCCGATCGTGAGAGCTTCGGTCTTCGGCGTTCGGTCCTCGGAATACACCGAAACCGTGCGGCTCTGAGCGAGGGGGCCGCGGGGGAAAAACGACAACACACGGTCACCGACGATCGAGCCGCCGGGGACATCAAAGAACTCCCAATCGGTGCCCGGATAGGTGACTTCGAGCAAGGCCAAGGCTTGATCCGCGGTCAATCCGCTGAGCCCGAGAATGTTGTCGGCGGAGACGATTGGCGGCAGTGCCGGATCGGTGACCGTGATGCCGAGCAGATCGTAGAGGTGGAACGGATTGGCCCTGAGATCGTCGGCGAATTGGGCGTAAAGTGAATTCTCTGGCGGTCCACCGAAGAACCCGCTGGTGATCACCAAGTCGATCAACGAGTCGGTGTAGTCGACCCCCAATCGCGGCAGCACAACGTCGAAGGCGGCGCGGGTGAAGATGCCTCCCTTCTCTGGCACCGTCGAGGCGGCGAGCAGCGCGTTGCGGTCGTAAAACAACCCCGCGCTGCCGCGGATCAGAGTCTGCTGCCGACCCTTGACATCCCAGACGAAGCCAAATCGTGGCGCGAAGTTGTCGTCATCGCCGTCGAATAGCGAGGCGACGTCGTAGCGCAAGCCAAAATCGATCGTGAAGTTGTCACGGACTTGCCATTTGTCTTGGGCGAAGAGCCCAACGTCCTCGTTCGAGATGTCGACCAACAGATCGCCACCGGGTTCGTTGGGTAAGGTGAAGAAACGCGCCGCGCTCTGCTCGAAGCCGAAACGACGGAACAAGTCTTCGGTGATCGGAATGACGTTGGGGGAGAAGAAGGCAGCGGAATATTCGACATCGTTGAACACTTCGTCGAAGCCATCGAGGCGGGTGTCGACGTAGTCGTAACCGAACTTGAATTCATGGTCGCCATGCCAATCGTCCTGCAGCCAGGTGTAAGACTGGGTCAGCTGCAGACGTTCGACATTGCGTTCGGAACGACCGCCGAAGGAGGCGCCGGTTTGTAGGAAGTTGCCGCGAAAGAGCAGCAGCACCGCTTCCTGACGCTCGGTCTGATCGAGGTTGTTACCGGTTGAGCCGTCGGAATACTTGAGGGTCGACTCGAGGAAGCTGTGGGAATTCCGCAGCCAGGTTTGACGCAGCGCGACGCTGGCTGATTCTTGGTCCTGGGTACGCGATCCACTGGGCAGCACCAGCGAGCCCGCGACGGCGATCGGGGTTTCGCCAATGGCGTCATCCTCGGTGAGATTGAAGCTCACCGTCCAGCGGTTTTTGGTGTTGGGCAGCAGATCAATTTTGCCGAGAAAGGACAGCCCTTCGAGCTCCGGGCCCAGGTTGAAGTCTTCGACCCCTTGGGGTGTCGCCAGGCCTTGCTGCACGAACTCGGGGATGCGCGAGCGATCGACGTTGCGACCGCGGGCTTCGTCGATCGTTTCGGCCGAGGCGAAGAAGAACGTACGGTCTTTCTGGATCGGTCCGCCGATGGACGCTCCCCACTGATCGCGTTCGAGCTTCGGGACGTCCTGCCCATCGACGTTTGAAGAATCAAACGAGTCGTCGCGCAGGAAATAGAACGCGCTGCCTTTGATGTTGTTGGTGCCGGAGCGGGTGATGACGTTGACGACGCCGCCCTGGGCTTTACCGAACTCGGCTTCGTAACCGGTGGTGATGACCTGGAATTCCTGGATCGAGTCCTGGGTGTAACGCTGGAACGCGCCGCCGTCGAGGGGGTCGTTATTATCGCCACCGTCGACGACAAAGGAGGTTGCCGACGGTCGCTCGCCGAAGATCGAAAATTGTTGGTCACGGACGTTGCCGGGATCAGGTTTGACCCCGGGCACCAGGCTCACCAGATCTTCGAAATTGCGGCCGTTGAGCGGCAGGTTCTCGATCGAATCCGGCGAGATGTTGGTCGACAGCTCGGTGCGGGTGATTTCGATCAATGGCGCGTCGGAGGTGACCAGGACAGTCTCTTCCACCGTCGCCAGCGCGAGCGCTACGTCGAGGGTTACCGCTTGGTTGATCGCTACCCGCAGCTCTTGCATCACGGTCTTGTTGAAGCCGTCGAGCTCGAAGCTCAGTTCGTAAAGGCCGGCAGGGATCGGAAACAGACGGTAGCCGCCATCAGCATTGGATTGAATGGCGAGGCTCTCCCGTTGCAAGGCAGCGCCCGTCACCGTCACCGTCACCCCGGCTAGGGAAGCGCCCGAAGGATCACTCACGGTGCCGGCGATCGAGCCGTTGACCTGAGCAGCTGCTGGCGAAGCCACAATCAACGCCAGCACCGCGACAAAGAACAGAAGCAAAGCGGATCGCGACGCGGGTCTGAGGATCTCGTGCTGCATACGGCGCTCCTATCTGAGTCCGGCGTGAGGTCGAAAAACCACAGTATTTCCCTGGATTGTCCCACCGATAGGGCTTTTGGACAAGGTAGTCATGCGGTAAGCTGCGGTCGTGAAACAACTTATCGATGCTGCTTCGGCCTTGCTCTCCGTGGTTGACCATCGCAATGTCGTCTGGGCTCCGGGCAAGCAGATCCGGCGATGTATCTCGTTCGTCGGCCTCCTCCTGATGCCTTTGCCGGCCCTTGGTGGCGGTGATGCTGAGCGATCCGACAAGGGTTTAACCGCAGTTGAAGGTGTCAAAGTTGGGCATCACACCCTGAGCGAGCGCCCGACGGGTTGCACGGTGATCCTCACCGAAGGCGGTGCGGTGGGTGGCGTCGATGTCCGCGGTGGCGCGCCGGGAACCCGTGAAACCGATCTGCTCGATCCCGTCAACATGGTGCAGGAAGTGCACGCGGTGGTGTTGTCGGGGGGCAGCGCCTTCGGCCTCGACAGTGCCTCGGGCACCGTCAAATACCTCGAGGAGAAAGGGATCGGCTACCCGGTGGGACCCTTGCGGGTGCCGATCGTGCCTAGCGCGATCCTCTTCGACCTCTTCACCGGCGGCAAACCCGAGATCCGTCCGGGGGCCGACTGTGGCTTCAAAGCCGCCGCTGCGGCGACGACGGAGGCGGTGGTCGAAGGTAACGTCGGCGCTGGCGCCGGCGCCACCGTCGGCAAGCTTGGTGGCCCGGGACGGTCGATGAAGGCCGGGCTCGGCTCGGCGTCGATCACCTTACCGGACGGTTTGACGGTGGCGGCGCTGGTGGCGGTCAACGCGGTGGGCGACGTGATCGATCCGGCGACCGGCGAAGTGATCGCCGGGGTCCGCACCGCCGACGGCAAGGGGCTGGCCGACGCTCGGAAACTGGTGCGCTCCGGGGTGTTGAACACACCGCCCCGTGGCACCAACACCACGATTGGCATCATCGCTACCAACGCGATCCTCACCCAGGCGGAAGCAACCAAAGTTGCTGGGATGGCCCACGACGGCTTTGCCCGCGCCATCTCGCCGACCCACACCCCCTCCGATGGCGACACCATCTTCGCGGTCGCCACCGGTACCCATGACGGTCCGGCGCGACTGTTGGTGGTGGGTTCCCTGGCGGCCGAGGTGATGGCTGACGCGGTGGTCCGTGCGGCACGCATCGCCACCGGCCTCCCCGGACTGCCGGCAGCGGCGGATTTGGCGGCGGCGTCGGATTTGGCGACTGCCGATTCCGCAGCAGCAGCGCCGAGCACGCCATGAATTCTCAGCTGCTTTTCATTGCCGCCTATCTCGTCGGCCTCATCGGCCTCGGCTTGTGGATCGGCCGTAAGGTCGACAGCTCAGGAGCGTTTTTTGTCGCCGGTCGCAAGCTCGGCCCGCTGCTGATTTTCGCCACCGTGCTCGCCGCCAACATCGGCGCCGGCTCCACCGTCGGCGCCGCCGGCCTCGGCTACCGCAACGGGCTTGCCGCTTGGTGGTGGGTCGGGTCAGCGGGCATCGGCACGCTGCTGCTGGCGTTCTGGATCGGACCGCGGATCTGGCGGGTCGCCAAAGACAACAACTTGCACACCATGGGCGATTTCCTGGAGCTGCGTTACGGTCCGACGGTGCGCGCCACGGTGGTCATCTTGCTGTGGCTCGGTACCCTGGCGATCCTCGCTGGACAACTGATCGCCATGGCCTGGATCCTCGATGTGGTTGCCGGGGTGCCGAAGGCTGTGGGATGTCTGATCGGCGGCGTGGTGATGGTGGCGTATTTTGCCGCCGGTGGATTGTTGACCTCGGCCTGGGTCAACCTGGTGCAGCTTGTCGTGTTGCTGGTCGGGCTGCTGCTGGCGTTGCCCAAGGCGATCTCGGCGGTCGGCGGTTGGACGGCGATCAAGGCCGCGGCGGCAACCGCCGAGGCCCCTGATACGTATCTCAACTTCTGGCAGGGCGGCGCTTCCGGCTGGCATTACATGATTCTGTTGGTGCCGGCGTTCATCATCTCGCCGGGGTTGGTGCAGAAAGCCTACGGCGCCCGCGACGAGCGGGCGATCCAAATCGGCCTGGGCGCTAGCGGCGTCGCCCTGATGGCGTTCGCGATCGTGCCGCCGTTGCTCGGCATGATCGCCAGGGCTGCCAACCCGGCGCTGGCGGAGAGTGAGCTCGCCCTGCCGTGGTTGCTGGGTGAGCTGCTGTCGCCAGCGTTGGGCAGCCTCGGCTTGGCAGCGGTGTTGTCCGCGGAGCTGAGCTCGGCCGACGCCATCCTCTTCATGCTTTCGACCTCCCTCTCCAAGGACCTCTACAAAGGCTACTTCAAGCCGGATGCCTCCGACGCCCAGGTGCTGGCAGTGTCGCGTTGGGCGGCAGTGGTGGGCGGCGGGTTGGGGGTGCTGTTAGCGGTGGTGCTGCCATCCGTCATCGGATCGTTGTCGATTTTTTACTCGTTGCTCTCGGTGAGTCTTTTCGTACCGGTGGTCGCGGGGTTACATTCCCGCCGTGCCGGAGCTCCCGAGGCGATGGCGGCGATTGTCGCAGGTGTTACCGCGTTGATCGGCTTCCGGCTGGCCCAGGAGTTCGAGGTCTGGACGCCAAGTCCTGGCTGGACACCCAACACCATCGGTCTGTTGGTGTCGGCGGTCGCCTTCGCCATTTGGATGACAGTGCGCCCCTACAAGAGGAAATCATGATGAGTAAACAATCCCGCTTCAGTCTCGACGGAAAGAACGTCGCCGTTGTCGGCGCCGGATCCGGCATCGCCGCGGCGGTCGCTGGCGGTTGTGCCGACGAAGGCGCTAGAGTCGCCTGTCTCGATATTGACGGCTTCGCTGCCGAGGCGACCGCCCGCAGCATCTGCGACGCCGGAGGTGACGCCGAGTCGGACAGTCTCGACATTTGCGACGGGGCGGCAGTGACGGCGGTTTTGGGCGGTATCTCAGAGCGTCTGGGTAGCCTGGACGCGGTGGTGTGCTCGCCGTCGATCAATGTCCGCAAACCGATGTTGGACTACACCGACGAAGACTTCGACCGTGTCGTCGGCCTCAACCTCAAGGGCAGCCTGCACGTCATGCAGTCGGCGGGCAGGTTGATGGCGGCTCAGGGCTCGGGCTCGATCATCATGTTCTCGTCCATCCGCTCATTGGTGGTGGAGCCCGGCCAGAGCATTTATGCCGCGACCAAAGCCGGCATCGCGCAGATGGTGCGGACCTTGGCGGCGGAGCTCGGACCTTCCGGCGTGCGGGTCAACGCGGTAGCTCCCGGAGTGGTCGAGACCCCGCTGACCGAGCCGATCAAGTCCAACCAGGCGTGGTACAGCGCCTACGCCGCCAAAAGCGTCCTGGGACGTTGGGCGAGCACCGACGAGATGGTTGGCCCGACAATATTTTTGGCCTCCGACGCCGCCAGTTACGTCACCGGCAGCGTGCTGATCGTCGACGGTGGATGGACCGCGGCGGACGGTCGGTTCACGCCGCCGGGGATGTAGTCGACCCCAGCGATGCCCGATCGAGGTTACAAAATTGCCGTCATCCCCGGCGACGGGATTGGCCGCGAGGTAGTGCCGGCGGCGTTGACGGTGCTGAAGGCAGTGGCAGAGCGGTCGGCCGTCGAGCTGGTCTGCACCGAGTTCCCCTGGAGCTGTGAGACCTGGGCCCGTACCGGCAGAATGATGCCGGAGGATGCTCTCGATCAGCTGAAAGCCTTCGACAGCATCTTCCTAGGCGCGGTCGGCTCCCCCGAGGTGCCGGATCACATCCCGGTGTGGGGCTTGATTCTGCCGATCCGCCAAGGTTTTGAACAATACGTCAATCTGCGTCCGATGCGTCTGCTGCCGGGAGTGAGAACACCCCTAGCCGGTCGCGGCCCCGCAGAGATCGACATGGTCTGTGTGCGGGAGAACTCGGAAGGTGAATACGGTGGCGTCGGCGGCCGGCTGCACGTCGGCACCCCACACGAAGTTGCCGAGCAGACCTCGGTGTTCACCCGTCGCGCCATCGAGCGGATCGTGCGTTATGCTTTCGAGCTCGCTGCGAATCGGCCACGCCAACAATTGGCGAGCGCCACCAAGTCCAATGCCCTCCAGCATTCGATGGTGTTATGGGACGAAGTTGTCACCGAGGTAGCGGCGGACTATCCCGCAGTGAGCTGCACCCCCTATCATGTCGACGCGTTGGTTGCCCGCATGGTCAGCCATCCACACACCCTCGATATCATCGTCGGCTCGAATCTCTTCGGCGACATCGTCAGCGATCTCGGCGCCGCAATCTCCGGTAGCCTGGGAATGGGCGCCAGTGGCAACATCAATCCCGAGCGTCAGTTTCCCTCGATGTTCGAGCCGATCCACGGCTCGGCCCCGGATATCGCCGGCCGCGGCATCGCCAACCCAATCGGCGCCATTTGGGCGGGCGCGATGATGCTCGAGCATCTGGGCGAAGCTGAGGTGGCGGGCCAGGTCATGACCGCTATCGAGCAAGTGCTCGAGGCGGGCAAGGTTGCAACGTCGGATCTAGGAGGCTCGTCGACCACCGAGGAGCTGGCGTCTGCGATTGCGCGTGAGCTGATCGATCGTTGACGCTTGTTCTGGCGGTAGCGACGCCGAATCTCGGGGGAACGTCGACCACCGAGGGGTTGGCGAGTGTGATTGAAGGTAGTTTGATCGAATTGCTTGCTGACTGACGCCCTGCAGTGTGTCCTACCTTGGCGAGTTTTCAGCCCTTGAGTTGATTAGACTCGTCTGGCGTGGCAGCGTGTCGCTGTTCGTAGACATTGGGACGTTCATTCAAAGGAGATCACCATGCAAGTCAAAACCCAAGTCCAGGCCGGTCTTGATGATGGCCAGCCGCTAGTCGACTGGCCGTCGACCCCCTGAGGTGTTTGAGACCTAGCCGTGATCGCCACGGCTAGGTCTGGCTCCCCGCTGTGACGTGCTCGAGACGATGAATCGTGTCTTGGGCCGTGATTCAGCAACAGTGCAGAAACACGTGATGAATCTCAATCGACTGCGAATCGTCCCGGAGATGATCGGAGCGATACACGCTTGGTAACAGCGGATCGAGTGTTTCAGGCTGGAGAACCTCTGTTTCCTCAGCCACAAGAAAAGCGTCAGGTCGCTCTAGGAAGCTGGCGCGAATCCGGTTAGCCCAACTCGTCACTGTTTCCGACTGCACATATCCCATCATTCCTGCCCATGGATGTCCCTTGGCATAACGACGTTGCAGAAACGAGCCGAGGCCGTCTTTGCCCAAGTAGGCGGCGAGGCTGGTGTTCTCTGGGCTCCTCAGCCTCTTGGCTTCGATTTGAAACCGTGGACGAGGTCGATGGCGGGAGCTGGTCAGCTCAAAATCAACCCGTAGACGGCTCGCCCCTTGGCGCTCGGAGTCGTTCAGATGGCGCTCATCTTGAATCGAGTAGCGCTCGGTCCAGCCCGGGGACTGAGGATCGTCGAGGAAGTTTTCGATCGACGCGGTGAGCAGCCCGGTAATCGAGGGCTCGTCTTGGGTTTGCAGCTCGAGGTGCGAAATGTTTTGGAAGCCACGGCCGATGAGATGGTGGATATCGTTTAGGAACCTTCGCCGGTAGATCCTGGAGTCGACTGGCCGGCCATCGCGCCGGGCCTGCGAACGCAGACTCATGCAGTGGGCACTTCCGGGGCCAGGGCGGCGGAGATGATTTCGTCGGCGTCACTCATCGCCTGACTATGGGTCCACCAGATGCGCTGCTGAGGTTTGAAGATCAAGGTCCGATCACGATCGTAGACGAAGAGGTTACGATCGAAGTAGATCCATTGCCGGGTGATGTCCCGATGCTCCCGTTGAAGACGGTCCATCTCTCGAGTCACCGAATCTCCGCCCTCTCGAATATCGATCGGTATTGGAGAATCTCCGCTTCGGACGATGGGCTCAACCGATACGAACCCTTCCTCTCCGCCGCTGTAGATTGCTACTCGATGGCCCCGTCCTTCGCGGGGATCGAGAAAGGAATCGAGCTCGTCGCGAAGCATTTCTCCATAGCCCAAAACATCCTTCCGAGACGGTTTGCGAACGGCGGGTTCCCCGAGCTTTCCATCCGTCAAAGACATTCGGATGTGTACTAGGTCATGGACCAGCCATCGCTCTCTATGGGACAGGCCCAATGCCGCTTCGACTTTGCGGTTGAGCTCTTTCTCCAAGACCTTTAGCTTCTTTGGTTTGCCCCCTTCGGCCGTTAGAGAGCCACTGAGGTGCTCTTTTGAAGCCTCGGTCAACTCGTGATGGAGTTCACACCATTCTCTTAGTTCAGTAGAGCTCAGGTCAGCCAAAGGGATAGGGAGGCTCTGTAGGGTCCGTAGAGTTCCATATCTGGTCCGAACGATTCCTGCTTGCGGCGCCTCAAAGAACTCAAAGTACATGGCGAAGTCTGAGCTGAGGTAAAGGGCCAGAGCTTTGAGAAGGGAGGACTGATCTAGCGAGCCAGAGATACCGATTTGGCGGGGCGGTACCACCAGGTAATCGTCGGTGTAGACAGCAAAAGTTCGAGCAGCGCCGACGATGACATGTGGGGGCTCGCAGACCGCCAGAGCAGCTTTTCCTCCACGCTTTCTCAGGTATGCCCGATCGGGTGGAATACGTTCCAAGTGTTGTTCGCTGAAAGCATGAAGTCTTTCGGCATTTCGTGGCACCTTCAACAAGTTCTTGCCAGCGAGTTCAGAAACAAGCTCGACGTCTTCTCGATCCCCGGATGTTCTAAGTTGAAAGCCTTCATACGCTTTGATTTCAGAGACCTTCATCCACGGCTTTAGAGCGAGAAAACGCCGCTGGGTCTTCTCTAGCAATCTTCGATCTCTATCTGTTCCCCACATGGCCAGTTTCCATGGAAGACTCGATCCAGTGCTCAAATCTGATCGATCGATGAACGAAATCTCGCTACTGTTTGGGATTAACCCCCATACGGCTTTCCTGCGGTCTCCTCCGATGGGTCTATTTGCTTCCTGATTGATCACGAAGGGTGAATAGACCAAGAGGGGTGTTTCGGTCTCTCGAGTTGAAGGTGGGCGGTAGAAAACGGCAGCCGAAGGCAAGCGAGCTCGGCGCGTGAAGAGCACCTCTCTCAGATTCGTGAAGTTGGCGACGGTCAAGACGGCGGCTGAGCGAAAGAAAGCCTGGCGGAACCCAAGCTTGGCTGTCGATTCTTGCTTGAATAGGGTCATTGCCGGAAGCAGCAGTCCGATGACACCGCGATCGGTAACCGAATCTAGAGCCTTCCAAGCGAAGGCTTCAGCACTCTGGCCTCGGTTGACGGGCCGCTTCACTTTGTTGATGGTCAGCCATAGTTGGAGAGGACTCTTGTGGTCCGAAGTGGACTGCACGACCCATGGCGGATTGCCAATAATCCAGTCGTACCGTCGCGCTCCGTCATCCGTGACCCAGGCTGAAGCTTCGTCGAAAAAATCACTCTGATAGATGTTGTTGTTGTGCAGTTTCGGCAGCTTGAAACTTGGTGTGCTTTGCAAGTCCGGCGGATCGATGTAGTCGAGCATGGTCAGAACCAGGCTCATTTGGGCCACGCGGCAGGCGTCCCCATCGCGGTCAACGCCGAAAATCTGCTGCACCAGGATGTCGCGAAGCTCCACTGGACGAAGCCTTCGCTCGACTTTCGCCATCCGCTTCTCGATCAGGTGTCGGTAACACTGAACAAGGAAGGCGCCAGAGCCACAAGACGGATCGAGAACCCGCATGCCCGATTCGAGGGGTTTGTGATCCTCCATTTCCGCGACCATGAAATTCACCAGCGGCACCGGCGTGTAAAAGGCCCCGGATTCGCGGTTGGTTCCTTCGATGGCGAGGAATTGTTCGTAGATCGTGGAGAGCGTCTCGATCGGGATATACGAAAAATCGTAGGCTTGAAAGTCCAGATGGAGTTGGCCGGTGCGGGGGTCGTCTCCCAGAAAAACCGCCGCCGTCTGTTCGATATGCTCTCGAGAGAGTCTCGAATCCCCACTAAAAGATAGAGGGAAAATCTCACCGTTCAGCCAATGGTCAACTTGCTCCACCAGGAGGTGGAGTGTAGAGACCTCGAGGTCTCTGCCGAAGACTTGCTCTTCCCGGATGTTCCAAGCCCTGAGACGCCGGTTGGAGAGGATGTCGCGATCCCGGAGGTAGCGCAGGTAGACCAGCTTGCCGATCAGTGCATGGGCGACCTCGCGCGGCACGCCTTGTTTGTGGAGGTCTCGTCCGATGGCTTCAAGATTGCTCAATAAGCGATGGTCAACCCGTTTCTCCGGTTGAACCTTGTCACCCCAGCTCCGCCACAGGCCCCCATTGTCTATTTGGTCGGCGCGAAACGCCGCCAGACGAAGGCTGACCTCGTGAAAGTCCACCAGGGTCTCCAGAACCCCTTCCTGTGGCTGTTCGGGATCAGGGCTCTTCTGGTAAGCGAACCCGGAGTAGAGCCTCACCCCTCGGGGTGTACAGACGATCAAGAATGGAACGGAGCTCTGATTCCAAACCTGCCGGTGGATCGAGTCGGCTGCGGCCAGGTCGTCAGCTTCTGCGATATAAACGAGAGGAGTGGCAGGGGATGTGCCCGCAGACTCGTCACGAAGTAGATACACACCCTGCAGAGAACATCGACGGGCCGCTCGGCGAAACACCTGGGCGTGGGTTGGCACCTCGTCGAAGCGTGGGGCCGACAAGAAGTGCGGCGATTCTGCGTAGCCTAACGCCGCGATAAGCTCCTGTGTCTCCATTACCGGCAGCTTAGCAAGCAATCAATTAGGCGTAAATAGGGCGGCACCCCTAACTGCTAGATTGTAGGAGGGCCTGGAACGGTTGATCGCCGAAGAGGCCGATCGGCCTGCGATTGCGGTTCGAGAGATTGTCCGAAGGCTGAACGACGGTCGATCGAGGGCTGCGCCACCGCCAGACTGCCCGATCGCCCCTCGTTGGAACTACCGGCAACGTTAGAGACGATCGAAAAGGGTCTTCCGAGATCGCGGGAACCGCAGCGAGACGGGTCGGCGCGCGATCCGGGTCCGAGCCGTGGTCGAGACCACGATCGGCGCGCGATCCGGGTCCCCAGGCGGGTCGTCAAGGCGCGTCGACGCTCGTTTTGATGTTTCCTCTAACCTCGATTTCCGAACGATCATCGTTTGCCCACCGGTCGATCATCGACGAGTCGAATCGAGCGTCGTCTTGGTGTAGGACGGTGCGGGAGACCCCAATCGCGGCTCGATCGTGTTCCCGAGCGATGCTTCGGACTCGTAAAGTGGGTCGATCGACGTCCTGCGCGTGTTTGGGACTCTGGGAGAGGGTCGAGCGAGTGACCCAGTTATTTCTTCGGTCGCCGCAACATTGAGCGCAGGATGGCTCCCCGCTGCACCCCTTTGTGCCTGGCTACCTCGTCAACCAGTCGTCTGAAGCCTTCAGTGTCGAGCGCCTCGGAAGGTGGCGCTACGAGGCGCTGCGGTGTCGGCAGATTGGTTTCGAGTACGTTTCCAGTCCCGAGCACGGTCTCGCCCGGTTTACCGTGCCGACGACGGTAGGCCCATTTGTTACAGAGGCACTGCAACAAGCGGGCGCGAGCGTTCTTCCCTGGCTGCCACGGTAGCCAGGTGCCAGCTGGGGTGAAGGTGGCTCTCAGCTGGGCGTCGTCGGGCCAGCTGAGTAGGGTCAGGACGTCGCCGCTAGGGACCAACAGGGAGTCTTCGCTGACTCGGAACCACCAGGCGTCCCGGGTTTGGATCCAGCCGTCCGCGGCGACGGCGGTGGGTCCGGTGTTGGCCTGCCGTCCCGCGAGCAGCTCGTAGGCGAGGGTGCCGGTCTTCGGTTCGGGATGCGGCCAGAGGCGATGCGGCACACCGGCGCCATGCCGGAACCAATGGCCGCGTTGTCCGCGGTGGCTGCGGACCAACATCGCCGGAGTCGAGCCCAAGTCGATGAGACGCAAAGCGGTGGCGGTGAGGCTGGTGCGGTAGCGCTGGGCCAAGTCGCGGGCGGTGTCGAAGCTGATCTCGCGGCCGGCGGCGTCTGGGGTGAACCATCCCTCGGGCATCAGAAGCTCGGCGGCCCAACGGTTTGCCCGCTGTTCCGGGCGGTCTTCATACCAAACTTCGTGCGGGTGATCAGCGGCCGCTGGGGGCCCTTCGGAGGTTTCGCTCCAAGTGCCTTCAGTGAAAACGTGGGCGATCTCGGCGCGGTCGAACATCCAATGGCCGAGCTCGTGGGCGATGGTGAACCGCTGGCGGTAGGGGTGGGCGCCGCGGTTGACCACGATCACCGCTCGGCCGCGGTGGCCGACGATTCGGCCTTCGCAGCCGCGCAGGGGTTGATAAGAGACACGTGCGTTGCAGTAGCGAGCGATCGTTTCGACGTCTATGTCGGCGGGGCGGGTGATGCCGAGATGCCGCAGCAGCACCGCCGGGTCGTGCCACCGCCGCTCGGCGGCGAGTCGGCGCCCGTCGTTCACAGTTCGTCGAGCACCCCGAGCTCGGCGAGCTGGCGCAGGTAGCCGACGACGTCTTCGTCGGGCAGGCCGCGCAGGTCCCGATGTTCCACAGTGAGCATGCCGCTCAAGTGCGGTTTGCCGTGGACGGCGGCGACCAGCAGAGCGAGACGCGCTGCCGGCGTCTCCGGCAGATCGTAGCCGCGACTGTCGAGCGTTTGCTGCTCGGTGTCGAATTGCTGGCGGGCACGCTCGCGACGCCCGGCGCGGTGTTGTTTCACGGCATCGAGAGCAAGCTGGCGGGCCCTCATCGCGGCTTTTTCTGGATCCTCGCCGAGGGCCCGCAAATCGTCGTCGATCTCCTCCTCGGGCGCGTCCAGGACGGTCTCGACGATGCCGTCGAGCAGGCTTTCGAGCTCCTGCCGCTCGTGGTCGCGGTCACTGGCCATGAGTGTCTCCTCGGTCGTGCCTATTTGCTGGCTGGCCGTCCTCTACCGCGACTTTTTGTGCGAATCGCCGAATCCGCCGAGCTGCCCACTGCAGGTCCTGGGGAGCGATGCCGGTGCGTTGCGCTATCTCTTTCATGGTCTCACCGTTACTCCATCCGTGCATCACCATGCTGGCCGGCCGATCGTCTCTGAACCGGCGATGAAACCTGGCGAGCTCTCTGGAGGTGAGGTACGAGGTCTCGACGTCGGGTTGGGGAGAGGCTGGATTCATCACATCGTCAGGGGTGTCCTCGAGGTCGTTTGCCTGCCCCGGCGCGGCGACGAACCCGGCTCGCCTTCGCCGATCCTCGAATTCACGCCAGGTCCAGGCGATGCTCCGCATGGCCTGTAGGAGGTGAAACATGAAATCCACCCCCTGACGCCAGCTGCGACTGCCACCGAGGGTGCGGGCCAGGGCTTCGGAGTAGAGATCCTCATGGCTCCGACCAGCGGTCTCGAGGTCGAGGCCGCGCACCATGGCATAGGCGGCAGCCTGCAGTTTCTTGAAGTGCCCCGGCGTCAAAGAACGTATGGCGGCCTCGATGTCGTCGTCACTGTGGACTTCCACCGGGAGCGCTTGGCGTGGACTTTGGAGGCTCATGTCGCGCCAAGCCTAATACACCTTATGCCCCTGTTCGGCATGCCCCGTTCGGCTCGGTCGACTCGCCAGCGATAGAGACCGGTGTGATTGGCATCGAATCCTGACACCGAGTTGCGGCGTCCAAACTTTTTTTTGACGACCGTGACCGAAATCCTTTCAGCAAGTGCATGAAGGGATAGAGGGAGACGAAAACGCCGCCGTGTGGGCAGCGTCTAAGGCCCTCGAAACGATATGGAGTTAGAGTCATGAAAAGACCGATCAAAACACTGGATCGAACAATCGCCGGCCGGATGAGGTCGTACGATGTCGTCACCGCGGCCATCCGGGCAACGGGTGTCGACGCTGCCGGAATTCTCGAGACCAGGTACCCCTCGGTGCCGGAAGGGCCGCCAGCTGCCAATTACCATCGGGTCTTGACCGACCTCAACGGCGAGTTGGGGGACGCGTTCCAGCGTATGCTGGCCGTCAACACCATCCACCAAGGCCAGCTGGCGAAGGTGGTCGAGCTCGCTGGTCAGCGGGATGACCTTACAGGTGGTCTCGTTGAGCACTTTGTCCAGGTCCGTCATTCTTTGGAGAACCTCTATGGCGGCGTTCGCGGCTTCACCGTGATTGGCGTTACGGGGCAGACCCTCCGGGACCCAGCGGGCCTGCTCAAGCAGGTACGGGAAACGGTGGACTTCCTCGGCAGCCCGAAAGTGGCGCTGCCGGTGGTCGAAGGGTTCAACATCGATCACTCACGGGTTTCAGAGCGCCTGGCGTCCGACGCCGAAGAGCTCGAGGGGGTACTCACCGATCACGCTGAGGCGCGCAAGGAGGCCGAGGCCACGCGTTTGTCGAAGAATGACGCGATCACGGCCTACGACCAGACCTTCCTCCACGTCGCGCGAACGGTTGGAGGCCTGTTCCACATCGCCGGCCTGCACGATGCCGCCGAGCGAGTGCGTCCTCCGGAGCGCCGTAAGGGATCCCGACCAGATGACGACGAGACGGCGGACCAGGAGGCGGTGTCCGACGAAACCGCGACCGGAGAGGCGCCCGCCGAGTCAGGCGACTAGCCGAGAAATCCCGTCGATCCGTTTTCCCCCGGGCGGTTTACGAGCCGCCCGGGCCTTGGTCAGCGCCGCTTGATATAAAGACTGATATCTTACACATCACTCTCACGAAGCTTATCGAGGACCTGGAGCAGCTAGGGGCTGCGAAGTGGGAGCACTCTCAGGTGGACCCCGAGCAAAGACTTCTATCTGAAGAGGCCCGATGATTATCTATGTCGCTACGCTGACCGCTCTGCTCAGCCTCTTGGTGTTGGCGATGGTCTACCTCGCTGACCGTTTCGAGCGAGAGCCGCTAGACCTGATCCAGAATGCGTTTCTGGCAGGCCTCGCGGCGCAGTTGGTGCTGGTGCTCGGCGTGGACCAAATGTTCGGTATCGATGCCTGGTCGGGGTGGCTTTACCTGCTGACGCTATCGGCCCTCGCGACGATCCTACCGACGTTGCTGGCCGAGGAAAAGGAGGTTGATGAACGTTTCGACGGCGTCGTCTACGCTGTTGCGTTCACCGTTGGCGCGGCTAGTGTGGTGCATCTCTTCAACTTGCCACGGGCCGCCGCTCGGTATCCCGAGAGCGTCGTCCTGGGAGGCAGCGAGGTGCCCGACGTTCGAGATCTCCTACTATTGCTCTCGGCACCTGGACCACGCAGCGAGCTGGGCGACTTGTTCATGCTGGTGCTGGTGGCAGTGCTGGTGGGAGCCGTCCTAGGGGTGCTCAAGCTCCAGGGCCGTCCGATGATCCAACAGATCGGGGGCATGCTGCTCGCCGCCGGTCTGTTGGGTGGGATTGAGCTTGCAGCGGGCGGAGGGTGGCCGGTTCGAGTCCTGCTTGCTATCGCCGCGGTCGCCACGCCGGTGGTGCTGAAAAGCAGATCGGTGTTCCGTCATCGCCACCAGCAGCCGGAACGTGAGGTCTTTCTGGGTGGCGTGAAAACCGCGTTGATGATTTTCGGCGCCATTGTCGTCGCCCTGGCACTACTGATGAGCTTGACGGACAGTTGGGAACCGGCTGCAACCCCTGAGCGCCTGCCCCGGATCGGACTCGTAGGGGACACGCCGTGAAACGGTGGCTAACGCTACGGCGGCTTGTCGGGCTACGGTGGCTCGTCGGACTACGGTTTCTTGTCGGGCTACGGTGGCTCGTCGTGGTGCCGTGGCTCGTCGGACCGTTCGCTTCGCCGGCTGTTGGCGCCAACGATTGGGAGAATCCGGTCTTCGAAGAGGCCGACGCCGCGGTGCGAGCGGCGTTGACGTCGCTCGAGGCGTCGAGGCCGGAAGAGGTCAGTGCTCACGAGCTGTTCACCCTCTTCACGGTCTCCTCCAAGGATCGACCGCGAGATCCGCGCTTCTCGAACGTCCACCGCCGGGTCGTCGAGAGTTTCCTGGTGACGTTGCCTGCCTACCTCGAGAACGATTCCAAGGCCAGGCGGACGCTCGAGTCCTTCCTGGCCGAGGTGGAAGACGAGAAGGCTCGGATCGAAAGCACGGTAGAGCGCTTCGGTTATCCGTCGCTTCCCGGGCTGACCTATCTCAAGCTGGTCGAGAACGTCGAGGAACTGCAGCGCGACGGCCGGCCGTCCTCCGGACGTCGCGAGCAGATCCAGGGGGTCACTTATTACTGTCGCTACGTGGTGATTCCCCTCTCGTACATCACGCCCCAGAGGCTCGAGCAGTTGCGAGGTTCGGTGCTCGATCCCAACGTCGACGTGAACGCTACCCTCCGGGAGTGGGAACGGGACTCCTTTCGCGTCATGCTGAGCACCTTCCGCCACGAATTGGTCCACGTCTTTACCAATTCGTCGCTAGGCCCGCCCCGCTACCGCGATCGGCAACAGTATCCAACCTGGTTTCTCGAGGGCTCCGCAGCGTTCCTGGCGGCGGATCCGCACGCTGGTTTGAGCGAGGACTACAAGGGTTATCAGAACCTGTTCTTCTACTTGGTGGAATCTCATGGCGTGGAGCCGCTACGGGCCTTTTTCGAACACATCCTCAGCGGCGCTACGGTCGGTGAAAGCCTGGAGACAACCTACGGTATCGAGGGTGCCAGCGACCTGCGTCAGAAGGAAGCGAGTTGGCGGAACCGCCAGGAAGCAGTGGGTGCTGTGCTGGCGATCACGTTGCTTTTGGTTGTCGTGTTGTCGCTCACAGCCCACGTGATACCCGTCTTCGGTTCGCTCCAGTTATGGCTGGCCGTGACTCTGGCGTACAGTGCTTTCTCAGGGTTCTGTGAAAAGACCCAGGCGCTGAACGGCGCAAACGCCGTGCGCGTTCAGCAGGTGATCTTGGTGGCCGTTGCTGCCTACCTTGCCTTCCGGGGTATACGTTCGGTGCGCCGTAGCCGCCGCGCGAAGTGACAGTTGTTTCTGGGGCAGGCGTTGGGAACGAGCTACACGGACAGCGCTGTTTGCATAACCATCGTGCTGTTGGGTAATCAACTACAATGACGCCATGCTCATCGTGAGAGCACTCATCTCGATTGCAGTCCTGCCTGGGACTGCAATCGTCCTCGTTCCAGCGTGGCTTCTTTCGGGAAGCGATTCCGCCGAAACGGCGACGAGACTCTGGCGTGCATCAGATCCTCTTTTCTGGTCCGCTCTGCTCCTCCTGGTGGCGGGGCTGAGCCTCCTGGCCTGGACGGTCTCGCTCTTCTTCCGCCGGGGTCGCGGTACACTTGCTCCCTGGGATCCTCCGGAACACCTTGTAATTGCAGGACCCTATCGATTCGTCCGCAATCCGATGATCACCGGCGTTGTCACTGCTCTTGCCGGAGAAGCGCTGCTCTTCGAGTCGGTATCTCTGGCAGCCTGGAGCCTGGTGTTCTTCGCCGTCAGCGCGCTGTACTTCCCCCTGGCCGAGGAGCCGGGCCTACGACGTCGGTTTGGCGAAGCGTACGCGCTGTACTGTGCCAATGTGCCGCGATGGCTCCCGCGTATCAGGCCGTGGTTTCCAAGTGACCGCAGTGTGCCCTGAGCTCCATCCCATGTTGCGCCCTGACCATCGCTTGCAAGCGACGATGGGCGCGCCGGTCTTGCTTCGTGAAAGCGTCGCGTTTACATTACTTCGTGTGAGCGTTGTGCCCTCAGCCCATCGCGCTCACCTTCTCCGTTCGTCGGATTGGCCCTTGATTGGTTGGGGTGCGAATGCGACTTCAGCGACATTCTGCAACTCGTATGAAGCCGATGAACAATCAGTTGCACCGGAGCCCCGGGTCGCGCGGATCCCGAGAATCAACGTCGTTCACCGCGGCCCGGTGAACGGGGGCGTTGGGCTGATAAATGGACTTGAATGCGATGGATACCCCCCAACCGAACATCGTGATGCGCCCGGTCAGGGCCGACGATCAGCCTCATTTGGATGATGTGCGGCAGGCCGCGTTTGCGCCTGTATTTGCCTCCTTCCGCTCGATCCTAGGCGATGACATCTATGAGCTGGCGCAGGCGCGTGAGGATGAGGCGCAGGGGGAGCTTTTAGTCTCCCTTCTTGCGCCCGAGTCCGGCTGGGAGGTCTATGTTGCCGAGATGGCTGATGCTGTCGTTGGTTTCGTTTTGATCCAGCTCAACCAAGATACGCACGTCGGCGAGATCGGGCTCAACGCGGTTCACCTGGACCATGCCGGTAAAGGCGTTGGTACGGCCATGTATAACTTCGCAATAGCGCGAATGAAGGAAGCGGGTATGCGGGTTGCGACCGTCGCCACCGGCGGAGACCCCAGCCATGCGCCGGCGCGCCGGGCCTACGAAAAAGCGGGTTTTACGGTGCAAATTCCCAGTGTGTGGCTATGCCGCAAGCTGTGATTGGTGCCAAGGTTGTCGGCTCAACAAGGCATCGTAGCGGACGCCGCAAAGCGGCGCACCCCTCGAGCGGTGCCAGGCACCAATTTAGAGGGGGTCACTACCATCGACGGCAGCTGCTCGGGACGCTCGACTCCGGTGAGGTTGATGGTCTCCGGGTCATAGAGGCCAATGTCTTCGAACACCTGATTGGTTTGTCGGTAGAGGAGGTAAGTGGCGAAGGACTGCTCGAACTGCGGCAGCTCGATGCCCGGTGCGGTATGCCACACGCCCACCAGCTGCTCCGGCTCGTGGAACGGCAAAGGCTCGAGCAAGACGCCGTTGACGACGCTGAAAATCGCCGTGTTGGCGCCGATGCCGAGTCCCAGCGTCAACGCTGAGAGTATGGTGAAACTCGGGCTACGTCGTAGCTTACGGACGACCGTGCGGAGTGGGCGAAGGATGGGGTTCATGAGGCCTCCGGGTTGAGCAGAAGTCGCTGGGCTCTTCAGCTCAAAATAACGCCGGAGGTATGGAATTGTTACATTGATAGAGAGCTCAGCGCTCCAGCCGCTCGAGGTCTTGACGTTTGCCCCAGGCGCCCTGGCCGACAAGATCAAACGGCTTTCCATCGATCTGGCAGCCTTCCGATCTCGACTTGGGGCACCTGCCGCCTCTCGTACCGGTCTCGGCACAAGAGGTGGAGGTCGTGATCGCGACTAACCGACTTGGATGGGGACCACCAACTCTTCGCCGAACCAGGTGACAAGCTCCTGCACCATCTTGAGCTTCAGGTACTGGGTTCCCGTGGCGGTCGGCGCCTTGACCTGAACGCTGAAAGTCCGCGGCCGGCCGCGGAAGATACCGCCCTACTTGGAAATCTCGTCCTGCGAATCGTTGAGGAGGTAACGGATACCCGGCCTCGAGCGGTGCCAGGCACCAATTTAGAGGGGGATCTCGCTCTTCTCTGGCGGCTCCGCCGAACGGTAGCGTCGCCGTGAGCAGGCTCTGCTCCAGGACCGATAGGGTGCCGGAGCTGCGCACCGCTTCCTGGAACTTCGAAGCGATCCCTTCCGTGTGCTGGAGCTCGGCCAGACGCTCTATCAACCGGCGACCCTCGGCGAACGATACCGCGGTTTGCTCTGGCTCCACCGGCGTCTCCGGCACCCGGTGGAGGAGCCAGGGGTTGGACGGAAGCAAGCCTTCGGCGATCTGATCGCTCGGCGATCCCGAAGGCACCAGCGATACCCGCCGGAGGCTGGCCTGGACCACCAGATCCCAGCTGCTTCGCAGCATCGGCGGGCTAGGAAAGGCCGAACTGGACTATTTAGG
>JAJCXQ010000395.1 GCA_029263355.1 Acidobacteriota bacterium
CACCCAGACCCGCAGCCTGCTCTACGACGCCGCCGATCGGCCAATCGCCGAGATCGACGCCCTGGGCCACGTCCACGCCATGGAGTACGACGCGGTGGGCAACCTGGTCCGCGAGACCGACCGTCGCGGTCACCTCACGAGCCACGTCTACGACAACCGCAACCGGCGCTTCCGCACTACGGTGCATCTTGATCGTGTGACCACGCCAGCCCGAGATGTCGTCACCGAGATGCGTCACGACCTGGTCGGCAATCGAGTCGGTGAGACGCTGGCCAGCGGCAACGAGCTGATCCATGCCTACGACGACCTCAATCGCCTGGTCAGCACCACCGACACCTTGGGCACGGTGGCCTCCTTCCAATACGACGCGAGAGGTAACCAAGTAGAAGTCACCGACGCCAATGGCAACGTCACGGCCAATACCTACGTCGTCCTCGACCGGCTGACCTTCCAGAGTCTGCCGGAAGACCGCGAGGTGTCGTCCACCTACGACGTCGCCGGCAACCCGCTGACCCAAACCAACGCCCGCGGCCACACCACACGCTTCGTTTACGATGCGCTCAATCGCCTGGTGGAGACCACGGACGCCCTAGAGCAGGTTGCGACCACCGAGTACGACGCTGTCGGCAACACCCTGCGCCAGACCGACCGTCGTGGCAACGTCACCGACTTCGAATACGACAACCTCAACCGCCTGATCCTCCGAACCGATCCGGAAGTCGACGGTGAGAGATATACAACCACCTTCACCTACGACGCGGCCGACAACCAACTCACCGAGACAGACCGTCGCGGCATCCTGACCGAGTATCAATACGACCGCGAGAACCGTCGCACCCACACCACCCGTGCTGGGCTGCTGATTGGTCAAGTCGAATACGACGAAGCCGGCAACGCCGTTTCGACCTTTGACGCCAACCGCAACCAGATTTTCGTCGACTACGACGAGCGCAACCTGCGCATCGCCGACCGTCGGCCTCTGGAAGCAACCACCACCTACACATTTGATGACATGGGTGAGCTGGTGCGCACCGTTGATCCGGAAGGCCGCACCTTCGAGCAGACCTACGACCTGCGCCAGCGGGTGCTCACTGAAACTCGCGGTGGCGATGAAACCACCACCCACGGCTACGACAGCAACGGCAATCGCGTCTCGATGCAGCGTCCCGAGGGTGACCTGTGGATCTATGAATTCGACGGTGCCGATCGTCTCACCGCCGTCGTTAATCCCGAGGCCGACCGCAGCGAATTCACCTACGACAAGAACAGCAACCTAGCCACACAAACCGACGGTGAGCTCAACGTTACGAGCTACGAGTACGACGCGCTCGATCGCCAGACCGGGATGACCTACGCTGACGCTGCCGTCGAGACTCGCAGCTACGATCCCGAGGGCAACTTGAGCCAGATGCAAGATCCCAAGGGGCAGGTTTCCACCTACACCTTCGACGCCCTCAACCGCGAGACCAGACGCGAGTACCGCGAGACCAAGACCACGCCGGACTTCGCGCAAGCCGTAGCATCAGCCTGGGACCGCAACAACAACCTCATTGCGGTTGTCGAGTCGACGCGAGGAGGAGCCGATCAAACCGCCGCCCATACCTACGACGATTTCGATCGTCTCGAGTCGACAACAGATCGATGGGGCAACACCCTAGCCTACGTCTACGACGCCAACGGCAACCGCACACGTCTGACCGATCCCAACGGTCTGATCACGACCTACACCTACGACGCCCTCAACCGGGTCGACAGCGTATTCATCTCCGGTGCCGGCGCCACGCAATACACCTACTTCAAGAACAACTTGCCGAAGAAGGTCACCTATCCCAACGGCACCAGTGCCGAGCACACCTACGATGATTCGAATCGCGTCACACAGATCGACAACCGCCACAACAGCGTCGCCCTGGTGTCGAGCTTCGAATACAGCTACGACTTGGGCGGCAATCGGACTCAGCAGATCGAAGCCCACAGCAGTCTGCCGGCTGAGACGACCACCTATAGCTACGACAGTGCCGATCGTCTGACGCAGGTCACCTACCCGGACAAGATCACCGTCACTACCTACGACGCTGCCGGCAACCGAGCCAGCGAAGTCGAGACCGATCTCACCAGCACAACGATCCTGGTCGACAAGACCTACATCTACAACAGCCGCAACCAACTCACCGAAGTTGCCAACGCCCTGGATCCCGCCGCCAGCGTCACCTACACCTACGATGCCAACGGCAACCAGATCACCCGCGGCACCGCCACCGAGTCGACCACTTTCACCTTCGACATTCGAGATCGTCTAGCCACCGTCGACAAAGGCGCCGGTCCGATTGGCACCTACACCTACGACTTCCAAGGTCTGCGGGTCAGCAAACAAACCGTCGCCGGCGGCGAAGAGCGTTACGTCTACGACGATCAAAGCGTTCTGCTACGCACCAGCGACACTGGTCGCACCACCAAATACGACTACGGCCCCAACCGTCTGCTCTCCGTCGACGATTCGATCGATGATCGCGCCTACTACTTGCACGACGCCCTCGGCTCCGTTAGCGACCTGACGACTCCAATTGGCGCCGTCCTCGGTCGTTACCAATGGGACGCTTGGGGCAACAGCCGTGGTCAGCTCGCCAACGGTGCCAATCCGTTTGGCTTCACCGGTCATGAGCATGACGACGAGACCGGGCTGATCTACGCCAAGGCCCGTTTCTACGATCCGGAGGTCGGGCGGTTCTTGAGCAACGATCCGGTGTTTGGCGATCCGAACAACCCGCCGAGCCTACATCGGTACTTGTATGCGTTTCAGAATCCGACCGTGTATGTGGATCCCGATGGCAAGAATGCGGTGGACTGTCAATTCGAAGACGGTTGTGAGCTGTTGACTCAGGCGCTCGAGGCTTTAGAAGCAAAGGATGAGGCAAAGCGGCAGGAAGACCGTCGAAGGTGGATGGCGTTCGTCGCTACAAAGATTGTTGAATTTGAGGAGGATTTCGGCTCCCGTCCTCGGCCTACGGACACGGTGGCGATTCTCGATGGAGGTATGTTCGTCCTCGCGGACGGTGCGGTTATCGATTCCTCGGGCCGGGCGGTAGCAAACCACCTTGAGTGGACGCTGTTTTTTATTGGAAAAGGGGCGACGCAAGCCATCAGGGCAACTGCTGCAGGCGAGGGAACGTTGACTCAGCAGGCATTAGCTGGCGCTACGAGCGTTGCGGATGATGCGGTCGGAGAAGTTGTCGGTGCAAACCCTAGCGCTCTTCGAAGGGTAGTCCAGTTAGTTGAAAGCCCGAGCACCACAGGAATCGGGGGGCGCCTTGACGCGCCAAACGACTCTGTGCCAGGATTTCGGCGAGAGGCTCTTCAGGTCAACCTGGAAAGTCGAGCATCGACCCCACGTCCAAGACTAGTTGCTATCGATACAGACGCTCTAGTCAAGCAGACGTTTCGGGGTTCAACTAGACCTGGAGACCGGCTCGTCGTCACTCCGAATGTTATCAGTGAGCTAGAGCGGTTCGGTATTCGCGACATTGACAACTTCCTCGCTGTGCGGGGTGTTGTTCGAGCCTCAGGCACACCGGGTGCTGCTGTGCCGGCTTCGCGACTGAAAGCCCAGCTGGATGGACTCAAGGATCACAGGGGAAATGTAGGCGACGCCATCAATTTCAGCGAAGCTGGCGGAATCGGCGCTGATCTCTTCATCACCGGCGACGCGAACACCATTGGCGCGACATTCGGTAGATCGGGTTCGGTTCTTTTACCAGAATCTGGCGGGATTTCGGTCCCATTCCTCGTGGTGGAGGAGTAATTGATGCGGGGTTTGATAAACGGCGCTCAGGCGCTTAGAAGCACCGGTGTAGAGGTCGAGATTGAGGAGGTTGTGCGATCCTCAGTTGGCAGGAAGCCTGAGGTTGCAATCGTTTTGAGAAGAGATGGTGCAGTGGTTGGGCGTTCGCGAATTGAGGGCTTGTCCGGAGATCCGACAAGTGAAGCCACGGACTCGAGGCATGTAGATTTCCGAGGATTTGTCTGGCAGAGGGCAGGGGTAGTCGTTCTCGCAGGTTACCCACGAGCAGTTGTAATCGATCTGGCAGACGGGAAAACACGTAAAGTAATCGAACTAGCGTTCGTAGATAAGTCTTCCTTGGATCTTTTAGATCTGGTACCCGCTACGAACCAGAGATTTCTCGCAGTAGCTTCCTCCAAGCGTGTGGTGGTCTTGGACGATCGCCTTCGGATTCATGGCAGCTATGAACCAGACGGCTTCCTGGCTGAAGTTGAGAGGGTGACCATCGACGGCGTCTCACTGCGCGAGTACAACGTGGACGAACCAGAGTGCCCTATTGTAAGTCGCATGATTCGCTTCGCTTAGATTTTCCCCTCCCCAGTGTCCGCACCCCCGCTGGACTGTCCCGACCGCAATGTCCGCACCTCCCGTGGTGTCCCGTTGTCCCGTCCGCAGTGTTGTCCCGTCCGCAGTGTCCGCACCTCCGTTGGACGTTAGAAGCTGAGAATTGGGCTTTAAGTCGCCTCCGTTGCCCATTTGCGGACAATTTTTCGTCGATTTTCGCCTGGTTTTAGACCTCCTTTTCGGTTAGAGAGCGTCGATGGTCTACGAAGACGCACGCCTCCTGTGGACATCGAGCCAATCTTGGTTCCTTGGTGCCATCACATTGGGAAGTAGAAGCCGGCGAGCACGCCGCCCCATTCCGAGACGAACGAAATGCCGCCAAGTCGCCCTACCGCCCGCCCTCCGGCGAGCCCCACAGCTTCTTCCACCACGATGAATCGTCGCTCGCTTCGACCGTTCCAGTGTCAGGCATACGGTTGCGGATCGAGGCTACGTCCCAGCCGGTGAGGGAGGCCAGGGTCTCGGCGTCTCGGCCGTTGCGGCGCTGTAACTCGGCGAAGTAGCTGCCTGCCTCGGGGCAGGCGTTGGGGCTGCCATCCCACGGATGGCGAATAATGTAGCGACCCTGGAAGTTGCTGCGGTCGCCGGTTTGTTGGAAGAAGAGGTCCTCAGGGAAGGTGTCGGCGGTGTAGCGCAGGTGCAGACGGGTGACGAAGACATCCCGAGCCTGGCGT
>JAJCXQ010000396.1 GCA_029263355.1 Acidobacteriota bacterium
GCTACCGGCCTCGGCGTCGGAACGCAGTAGATCTTCGACCTCACGCTGCAACGCTGGGTCACCGTCGCAGGCGTTGTCGAGCCAGCCCGCCAGCTCCTCCGGCGAGCGCTTCAGCGCCGACTCGAAAAGGCCCTGTATTCGCTGCCAGCGTTTTGGGTCCACGACGCCTCAGATCCACGTCAGAAATGTAAACCCAGACTCAGTCGAAAGCTACGCGGCGCTTGCAAATCTTCCAGGGTCCGCGGCAACCCCTGGAGGCCGGTATTGACAACACTTTCGGCGCCGAGCTGCTGGCGCTCGCCGGTGAGATTGAAGACCTCACCCTTGAGCTCGAGCTCAGCGTCTTGTCCCAGGCGCCAGCCAATTTTGGCCGCCAAATCCCACTGAATCAATCCCGACAAACGTTCGGAGCCGCGGGGGGTCAGGAAGCGGACGCCGAAGTCCTCGACGCGTTCGCGTTGAAAAGGCACCCCGTCGCGATATTGCACCACCGAGCCCAACGACAACGCGGCGCGCTCCCACGGGACTTGATAGTTGACGAAAAGCGCTAACTGATGCGGGCGATCATAGGGCGCAGGCCCAAAACGGTTGATCAAGTTGAGGTCCGTGACATCGAATAGGTTGGCGAAGGTATCCTGACCGTCATCAGAGAACAGATTGCCTGCCGCCTCACTCCAGGTGTATGACGCCAGAAGCTGCCAGCGATGAGCGTAACGCTTCTGGACCAAAGCCTGGACAGCGCGGTACTCGCGTCGCGCCTGGTCCAGATTGCGGACTTCAGCTCCCAGTTGGTCAGGGGCGGCCAGGAAGAATACATCGTCCCAAAGGTCGCCCCATCGACGATCGACATAATGCAGACTGACGCCGGTCAAAGGGGTCAGCTGACGCTCGACGCCGACCACCAATTCGTCGACGGAGGACCGCGCCAGGGTTTCGTCGGGTGGCGCGCTGAGTACCGGCAGAAAACCCAACGTGTCGTTGACCTGCCAGCATGGTGAGTCGAGGTTGGCCGCATCCTGGCGGCCACAGTCAAGTCCCGCAACATTGGCCTGGCGGACGTACTGAGTGTACCCAGTGAACGGTTCGATCCGGCTGTAGGCATCGAGATATTGCTGCAAGAAGGGTTCAAAATAGCGCCCCCAGCTGGCCGACAGGATCAGGTTGCCGTCGCCCGCGACATCGAGCGAAGCGCTGATACGAAGGGCAAAAACATCATCGTCTACCAGCCGATCGCCGGTCGGACTGTCGCCGGTTACTGCCTCGTAACGTACCCCGAGACTCACCAGCCAGCGTTCCGTACTCAGGGTGTCTGAGACATAGACCGCCACGGCTTGCTCGTCGGTCTGCCGGGTCGGCCGACGCCAGAAATTGAACACCGAGAACGGCTGAAACTCCCCGTTGAACGGGTTGAAGGGCGCACAGGAGCCAAAGAAGACACACTCGGGAGAAAAATCGGCGTCAACGAAGAGCTGCCCCGCCACCGGTCGGCCGGTGAATCGATCCACACCCTCCGCGCCCGCGAAGTTCAAGCCCAGTTGGGACTCCGTCTTTTGGTAGTCGACGCCAAATTCGAGCTCGTGGTCAACTCCCCCGGTTTGAAGGAACGCATCGACGCCAACGTTGCCTTGATCCCGGGGCCTGTTGGCTTTGCCTTCCTGAGTCACCCCGTTGAAGATCACAAACACCTGGTCGGGGTTTTCGATGTCGTCGGTCGGAATGAAAATCAGCCCAACGTGCGGGGCGTCCGAGGTGATCCCTTGGGCATTGATCGGCGCCCGCTCGAGGGCTCGCTTCTGCTGCGCCAGAGTCACCGACAGCGACAGGTCCTGGGTGAACGCTGCATTCCACTGCAACTTGCTGAAGCTGCCATCCTGGGTTTGCTCTTCGAGCGCGAAGATATCTCCCGGCAAGCGTTCGACCGCGGTATTGTCGAGCTCAGCCGGTGTTTCGGCGAGCCGATTCTCTAGCGGCTCGCGGTCAAAGGGCTGGAACGCTGCGATGCGAGCGTCGTCCGCAGTGTGCTGTAGCACCAAGGTGTGGCGCTCATCAGGCTGCCAGGTGAGTTTGAAGGCGGTGCTCTCACCTTGCGAGCCATCATCCCACAGCATATCGGCGAGCGCCAGCCGCTGGAACGACCGTTGATTCGCCTCGAAAGCGCCGAAGAACCATAGCCGGTCTCGCACGATGGGACCGCCCAGGGTAAGGGCGAAGGTGGAGTCGAGCTTGCCGGGTCCAGTATTGGCAGCCTGTAGCTGGCTCTCCAAATGAAAGATTTCCTCGAACGGATACTCGTAATCCTGGTTCCACCCATTATTGGTCGCCAGCCACCGCGCCAAGCCTCGGAACTGGTTGCTGCCGGAACGGGTGACGACGTTGATGATCGCACCTGAGGCGCGTCCATACTCCACCGGCGCAGCAGCGGTCGTCACTTCAACCTCCTGCGCCGCTTCGAAGTTGAGGTTGAGCCCGAACAGGCCGGTTGTGGCATCGGTGGTATCGACACCATCCACTAGGAAAAGATTGCTGCTGCGCAGAGCACCGGAGGTATTCGGATTGCCATCATCGCCGCCGGCAACTCCGGGCAGCAAGACCGCGATGCTCTGATAGAACCGTTTCACCGGCAGCTCGTCGAGCAGCTCGAAGCTGACATTGGCGCCGACCCCGGTATCGAAACGATCGATCACCGGCGCCTCCCCCACCACTTGGATCCAATCTTTCACATCGGACAAAGTGGCCTCGTCAGTGGTCTCTGTCAGGGTCAGTTCGAGCTCGGTGGTGCGGTCCAAATAGACCGACACATCGGAGCGCCGAACGGTGAGCCCGAGAAGATCGGCAGCAACTTCGTAGGTGCCGACGCCAAGGGCCAGAAAGCGGAATCGGCCCTGGGAATCCGTCACGGCTCGGCGCTGGATCTGAGGCCCGACAAGCTCCACCACGACTCCTTGCAACCGCGTGCCGTCGGGTTCTTGAACCGTGCCTGCGATGACCCCTGTTTGAGTCCCCTCAGCGAACAATGGGCCGGACACATAGCAAGCCACCAGCACGATCGCCAGCAAACGCTGCCAGCGAACCTCAGGGGGCATCGGATACCTCGCTGCTCGATGAGGTTTGACGATCCGCTGATGGCTGACGGTCTGTTGAGGTTTCACCGTCCGATGATGCCTCACCGTCCTCACTGTCCATTGACGCCCACTGCTCCGCGACGCGGCCCTCGTACCATGCCTTGGGCTTGATCAACTTCCAGTCCCTCTTCTTGCCCATGATCTCGAGTCCTACCGGAAACCCATGGAACCGAACGTAAAGCAGTCCGCGCCGCTGATCTTGCCCAATCTCGAGCTCGGCCCGGCCTTGCAGCTTGCGTCCTGTGATGTCGACGTTGCGCAACGTCATCAGCTGAGGCGCCAAGGCCACCGAGGCATGGGCTTCAACCTCCTTGATCGTCAAGATCTTTTCGAATCGGTCGGCCCACGGCTTGACCTCGCCGAACAACGCCATCACGGCTCGAGTGTCCTTCATCAACACATCGAGCTCGGCAGCGAGACGAGGGGTCTCACCGATCTCGATAGACCCCGCCGGCACGTCGAGAGTCATCCACCATCCGTGTTCTTCGGTGTTGCGCCCGTCGCGCAAAATCACGTCCTTGACCGCCAAGCGCGTACCGATGATCTCGAGATGGAAGCTATCGAGATCCCCTCCCGAGATCTTGGTGTGGGTTTCGAGTGCCCCCTCGAATTCGAGATCTTGGAAATGTCCCTTGACGTTGTCGGCCAGCAGCTCGAGCTCGCCGGAGGCTTTCTTCTTGACCGCTGAACCTTCGAGGTGGAGCCGGATCAGCCCACTACCAGAATCAATCTCGAGACCGAGATGTTCCGGCAGATAGGCGCCGTAGACCGCCATATTCGGTACCTTGGCCTGTGGCATATCGAGGATGAAGTCGAGATCGTTCATACCGTCGCGCAGGAATGGATCAATGCTGGTCGCGACCAAGCGTAACCCCTCACCATGCACGTAGGGGTCGGTTGCTGGTTTACGACGGACCGAAAAATCGTCGAAAATCACTTCCATACGCGCCAACCGATCTTCGCCCCCTGAACCTTCAGTCACCTCTCCCAAGACGCGGCCAGAGCCTTCCGCAGCGTAGCCGAGAAAGTCCAACCGCAGATTTTCTGCCTTCGCTTCGAGCTCGCTGCCGGCGGTGATGCGCCCCTCGGTAAGCTCGAGTTTGGTCTCCAACTGCCCCTTACCATCGAGAGTTTGAATCCACTTCGCGCGTTCGAAAAAGCGTCGTAGGATCGCCAAGCGCTCAACGTCACCCTTGGCTTCGAGTCGACCGCTCAAGTGATCGAGTACTGCGAGCCCCTTCGCCTGCTTGGGGTCCAGCGGTGAAATACGACCCGTGAAGCTGATCGCTAGCGGCTGTGCCACCACCACACCGCTCTTCCGAAGCTCGACCCCACGCCAATCGAGATCGATCTGTTCCATCGCCAAATCGCCCCGCACCTGGGCTACGAAGTCCGCCTTGAAATGACCGTCTCCCCCCCTCACGCCCACATCCAGATACGAGAAGCCTGCAATGTCCGCGACATCGACGCCGCGCAGCTCGATCCGCCACCCGGGCGGTCGCGACATTCGCTGTGCCGGTGGCGGCACCGACGCCGCATCCGGTCGACGCGAGATGGCTACACTCAAGCCCTCGATATCGAGACGCTGAGTTGCAAACCGACGCCAAGCCAGCTTCAAGACCGCAACGTTGGCGAAAGCGCTTCGCGCCGTGACCTGAAAGTCTTGCCGCCGACCATGGAGATCGAACGCCACCGTCGAAAGGTGAATGCGGCCCGGGACAATCGACCAACCACTTTCCCATCCCAAAATCCGCTTGGCTGGATTGCGGTTGAGGGTTCGCGAAGCCAGAGACGTATTGAGAAAGATGTTGATCGCTAACACGTAGAGCGCCCAGACGCTCAGCGTGACGAAAATCAAGCGGCGTAAAGGGCGCCGTGATTGGCCGGATTCTGCGTTGGACATGTCTTACCTGGCGTTGAACAGTTTACCCGGCGTTGAACGGTGTGTGGCTCAGCGCAGGTCCACTCGACGTAGATGGAGGCGCACAGAACCCGCGATTTTGATTCTTCCGGTCAGCAGCAACGGCGCTCGGGTCTGCGGGTCGAGGTAGAAATCGATGTCGCCTTCCAAGCCGAGTAACTTGAGATCGGATCTCTTCGAACCTTGCGGAAGGTGTGGGCGCAGAGCGATACGCAATGTCTCGGCCAGGGCTCGCACCTGTCGCTCACCTTTGGCAGACACTTCGAGGTAATCAACCGCGATCTGCTCCTTGGCTTTCACGGTGATCTCTACCGGACTCACGTCACCTCGTGAGTAGACATACATCAGAGTCGAATCGCCGGGTTGATCAAGCGCCGCCGCAGGCAGCACATAGAGCAAAGAGGTGGCGTCAGTGACAACGACGGTTGGGTCCAGGCCCTTGGGAAACGGGACATACTCGCTCTCGATATCGGTCCAACCCGAATAGGGCTTCTCGCTCTCGCCCGTTCCGGGCCGCAGAGTCTGCGCGTGAACGCCATCAACGGCGTAACGATAAGTGCGATGTCGCTGCCGCTTCTTCGATAGCGACAACTCGCTGCGCTGCAAGGCCTGGGCGTCGTCGGCATCGAACCAGAACCTGACCTGCGACTCTTGACTCAAGACCCGGCTGTTGATGGCGATGAGGTAACTCTCTGAGTCGGATGCCCGCAGCGCTTCGGCTCCTGCCGGTTCGATGAGCTCTGTGGCTGCAACGTCATTCCGGTGCTTCGCCAGCTCGACCTCGGAGCGAGCGGTGACGAAGAACTTCGACGCTTCGAATTCGAGGCGCGTCCACGCCACCTTGTTGGGATCATAAGTCTCACGCCCGTGCAGCGGTGGCGCCGTCAGGGCTAAAGGCAGAAGCATCAGGGTGAGGGGCATATTGCGGCCAAAAATCATCAAAAACTATTGTACTCTAGCGAAGCTCGCCCACCTGTGATCTCTCTCTGGACCAACGATCGCACCGTGATCCCTGAGTTGGTCACTCTCGTCCGGTTCACTGCCCAAGCCCTATTGCAACGAAGAGGAAACGAAATTGCGCTCTCTAACTCCATCGACACGCTCCGTTCTTGCATCGGCGATGATTCTGGTCGCAGCGATCACGTCTCCCCTCGTCGCTCAGCCTCCGGACCTCGACCTGACGCAGGTGGTCACGGGGCTGACTCGTCCTCTCGCCCTCCGTCATGCTGGCGATGGCAGTGGACGTTTGTTCATCGTCGAGCAGCCGGGCCGCATTCTAGTGTGGGATGGGGCCTCGGCTCCGACGGTGTTTCTCGACATCAACACTTTGGTTGACGATGCCGGCAACGAGCAAGGTCTGCTCGGCTTGGCGTTTCACCCTGACTACGTCAGCAACGGCTTTTTCTACGTCAACTACACTCGTGATCCAGGGCCTGGCCTCGATCGTACGGTGATCGAGCGCTACAGCGTGTCTGCTGGCGATCCCAATGTCGCAGACTCGGGCTCGGGCACGACGTTGCTGGAGATTGAGCAAGATTTCTCGAACCACAACGGCGGCAATATCCTCTTCGGGCCGGACGGTTTCCTCTACATTGGTATGGGTGACGGCGGTTCCGGTGGCGATCCCAACAACCGCGCCCAGACCGTCGGCAACCTGCTCGGCAAGATGCTCCGCATCGACGTCGACAATACCTTGCCACCCGAGGTTGGAGGCGAAGTCTGTGGCCTCAACGCCAACTACCGCATCCCCGCAGGTAATGCGTTCCCGGGCGCTGACGATGGCTGTGACGAAATCTGGGCGGTCGGCGTGCGCAATCCCTGGCGTTTCAGCTTTGACCGCCTGAACGGCGACCTCTTCATCGGCGATGTCGGTCAGAATGCGATGGAAGAAATCAGCTACCAGGCCGCCGGAACCGCCAGCGGTGTGAACTTCGGCTGGAGCTGCATGGAAGGTACCCTCACTCAGAACTTCAATGATTGCCTGGCTGGCCCCCTGACGGCTCCCATCGTCGCCTACTTACAGAATGACGGCGGTACGTTCAACGGCTGCTCCGTCACCGGTGGCTACATCTATCGCGGCAGCATCATCGGTGACGGATTCTTCGGCACCTATATCTACGGCGACAATTGCAGCGGCAATATGTGGTTCGCCACCCGCGACGCCAGTAACAATTGGACAAGCACTCTGTGGCGCGACACAAATTTCAGCATCAGTGCTTACGGCGAGGACGAGGATGGCGAACTCTACCTGGTGAATCTCAACGGCTCCATTTACCTGCTGAACTCTCCGAGCTCGGTCTTTTCTGACGGCTTCGAGTCCGGTGACACCGCCGTCTGGTCGAGCGCCACGCGTTGACTCAAGGTAACGACACGGGGCCAGCATCAGGTCGCGACCTGCGACAACTCGTGTCGTATAGTCTGGCCAGTGGATTGTGTCCGCTGATCCCGATCCCAGTGTTGGATGACTGGGCTCGGGATTTGCTTCGCCAACGATTGGTGATGCAATTAAC
>JAJCXQ010000397.1 GCA_029263355.1 Acidobacteriota bacterium
GATACACTAATTGACGGTGTAACAACCGAAGATTGAAGAATTGTTTGTTCTTAGAAAAAGGAAAGTAAACCATGGCTAACACAGACAACCCAAATGGTTTTAAGCTAGTTCGTAATACGACTGGTCAACCATATACTGTCAGTCTTCCTATCGCTGCTAGTCAAACCATCGCTAAGGGCGATGCTGTGATTATCAGTAGCGGGTTGATTGAAATTGCAGTGGCAACAAGTCCACTGATTCATGGGGTTGCAGCTGAGTCAGTTACTTCTGGTGGATCGGTCACTCGTGCCGACGATCAGATTCTGATTTATCCTGCTATTCCAAGTAATATATTTTCAGGGCAGTGCTCTGGAGACTCAACAGCTGCCCTCGTAGGTACAGCTGTAGATATCGAAGGTACTACAGGTATCATGGAAATTAACGAGAACGCGACTACTGAAGATGTTGCCCAAATTGTTGGGTTGGAATCTGATGTTAGTGATGATCTTGCACTAGGCACAAATGACCGAGTACATTTCATCTGGTTACGTAGTTCTTATAACCCAGTGCTTGCAGCCAAGTAATTAAAGGAGAAATAGGAAATGCCTAATAACAGATCAGACTTTGCAGACCTAATGGCTCCGGGGTTCAGGAAGGTTATGTTCGATGAACATAATCGTCGTGGTGATGAGTGGTCGCAAGTCTATAATATGTTAACCTCGAAACGTCAATATGAAGAAGATACCCAAGTATGGGGTTTCGGAACTATGCCAGCTAAGGCTGAAGGTTCACCTATCTTCTATGACGAAGCTGTACAAGGTTACGATGTACGTTACACCCATAACACTTTCGCTTTGGGTTTCCGCGTTACTGAAGAACTTCAAGACGATGACCTCTATGGGAAGATTGCAAAACTTCCTAAGATGTTGGGCCTCTCAGCTAAACAAACCATTGAAACCAATTCTGCTAACTTGTTTAACAACGGGTTCTCAGCAACAACTGGTGGAGATGGACAGCCTTTATTTAGTGCTGCTCACCCTCTCTCAGATGGTGGAACTGCATCTAACCAATTGGCTGTAGCAGCTGACTTTTCAGCTACCTCACTTAAACAAGCTCTGATTGAGTTTGAAGATACTGTGGATGACCGTGGTCTTCCTCTCTTACAGCGTGCAACTAAAATCTTGCACCCTATTGAGTTGAAGTGGGACGTTCAAGAAGTACTTCGTTCTCAGTTGAAGCCAGACAGTGCTGATAACAACATGAACCCATTAACTCAGGCCGGGTTGAGTTCAATGTTGTGGCATTATCTGACCGATTCAGATGCTTGGTTCATTCTTGGTGATATCCACGAGTTGAATTACTTCACTCGTAAGCCACTTACTTTCACAAGTGGTATGGATTTTGATACTGGCGATGCCAAGTTCAAAGCCAATATGCGCTTTTCAGTTGGCCACACCGACTGGAGAGGTGTCTTCGGTACTGCCGGAGTATAACCGTTAATTAGAGAGGGAGTCTCCACACTCCCTCTCGCTTTTTAGACAGCATGGTGCTGACTATTAATTTAGACTGAAAAGGAAAAATCATGGGATCAAGTTTCAACCCAATTATAAAAACAACTGCAGATGCAAAAGATCCTTTTGCTGGTCTGCCCCTCGGACTCGATGCACGAGTCTGTCGTTACTTCAATGACTTTCTAGCAAGCCAAGATTATGCTGCTGCTGACTGGGTCATCACTACCACAGAAGCAGGTGCAGGTGCAGCTACTGAAGCTATCGCAGCACAAGAAGAGTGTGGTGCTTTGCTCATCACTAACGACCTTGCTGATGCAGACAGTGATGAATTCCAAGCATCTAGTGATGGTGGAACAACTGTCCTCGAAGCATGGAGTTTAACTGCTGGTCAGAAGCTCGGCTTCTCTACCCGCTTTAAAGTAAATGATGCTGATGATGTGGACGCAATGATCGGTCTTGTCATCACTGACACAGCTATGATTGACGGTACCACTGATGGTATCTACTTCCGTATTGTAGAAGCTTCTGCAACGCTTGAGTTAGTATGTGAAAAAGATAGTACAGAAACTGTACTTGATATGGCTACTATGGCTGATGACACCTATGTTGAAGTGGGCTTCCACTACAATGGTGCTGGTGTAGTTACTGGTTACAAGCGTAATGCAAATGACGATAGGTGGATGAAGGTCGGTACGATCACCACTAATCTTCCTGATGATGAGCAGTTAGCTTTAAGTTTCGCCATTCAAAATGGTGCTGCTGCAGCTGACACAATGACCATTGATTATTTAGATTCTCGTCAAGAGCGTAGTTAAGACCTCAACTGTATGTGGTGGGGTAGTCTTACCTTTCGGGCTACCCCTCCTTTTAGGAAGAGAAAATGCCTGACCCGAATCAAACATCAGAATACATAGTCAGTACTTTCTTAGATTTACAGAAAGACTTAGCTAACTATCTTAAAGAACCACACACCAGAGATGGTCAGTGGACTCTTGATGAGAAGAAGCGCATGATTAATCAGGGACTGATGCAAGTATCAGCCCGTATCATGGAGCCTAAGAAGCTAGTTAAGTTCAATGTAGATGGCACAGCTACTGAACCTACCCAAGAGATTCAAGTACCCTCTACGGTACTCAAACCTGTATGGCTTATCATTAATCAGAGAGAATACTTTGAGAAGAATGATAATGACTTTATGCGTGCTGTCGGGTTATTCGATGGATCATCTGGTGGTCGTGTAAGTAACACCACTTTCTACTGGTGGGATCAAGCTAAGAGAGTACTTAATGTCCGTCCTAAGATAACGGAGCAAACAGAGATAACGTTCTATTACGTATCAGCTCCTAAGAAGTTAACGAATGACGATGACATTCCAGACATCAACCCTATCTATACGTACCTAGCTCCCCTATGGGCAGCAGCTAGGATGTTGTATGCAGATGAGGAACATAGAGACAGAGGGGCTACGGCTCTTGCTGACTATGAACGTGGTATATCCCAGTACGAACAGTATAAGAAACGTGATGCTGGTAACAAAGCACACAAAATTATTCTTGACCCACAGACTTTTGCCCAGAGCCGTGAACATCTACGTGAAGTAGATGCCGGTAATTTCTGGGATCGGATAGACTAATGGCTGGTGATATTGACCCAAGAGCCATCAAGCCAATTGATGGTTCATTCTCATTTGATGGGGGTATGGATCTAGTCTCCCCTCCTGATGCACTAAGCGGGAATGAAGCACGTATTCTTAAGAATGTAGATGTACGTAGGTTTGCAGCTGAGAAAGCTAAAGGCCAGCGTTCATTCACTGATGTAGAAATAGGGGCGTTCTACTATGATCGCTTCTCTGCTGTAGATATTGACGTAGCTAAGTGGGATGCTACTGTAACTGGTGACGGTTCT
>JAJCXQ010000398.1 GCA_029263355.1 Acidobacteriota bacterium
AAACCACAGCGCGGAGTGGACCCTTGTGAGAGAGAGCAACAGCGGCCGACTGCCGGCCGAGGCACTCGCCGAAGTGGAACAGTTCGAGCCCAAGAGCGACCTCGAGCTAAGGCTCCAACACTCCGTGCGGAGCCTGGTGCAGGCGCTCGAGCATTTGCACGGGCAACGGATCGAACAGGCGGTCTGCCAGATCGAAGACTCGATCGACAGCCAGATCGAAACCCTCTACCGACTGAGCGTCTTACGCCGCATTCGCCGCGAGATCCTCGGTCCGCAAGCGACAACTCACCCCCCATGCCCAGGGAGCAGCGATGAATCCTGAGACGTCAATCCGTTCTACCGGTGCCGACCGCTCGACCCTGAAAGGCTGCACGCTTGGCGACCTGTACGCAGTGGTCGAAGCGCTGAGGGCAGCGCGTGACCAAGATGGACACAGCGAGCACGACCTCTCCAAGGTGCTCGCCGACCACCACGACCAGCTCGACATGTTGAGTATTTTGGCGGCGCCTGACCGCCCGCTGCGGCCACCCGAGCGCGACCCGGAAGGTTACACTCGTGGTGGCGTGGCCACCGCCGCCTGCCTGCGCCAACTCTGTCTCGACATCGATTCACCCAAGCTCGCTCTGGTCGTCGAACAATGCGAGAAGATCCTGCGGCGCGCCCCCTGGTATCCGCATCCGGTGAACCGGTCTCCCAGGTCGCAGCTACCAGCCGAGGTTCAACCGAGCGAACCCAGCATCGGCAAAACCCAAGCCAGCCAGGATGCCACCCAATGAAACGAGCCGCTATGGTGCCGATCGCCGACGCTCTGAAACTGCTGCGCATGCGCCGTGGCCTCACCCAGACCGCGGCGTCCAAAGTGGACGGTGCGCCAGATTTCCGCACCTTGAGCCATTGGGAAACCCGCCGCAAGGCGCCGAGCCTGCCATTGTTGGCGAGTTATCTCGGCTCCCTGGATTTTGACTTTGCCGATTTGCAAGAGGCGCTCAATCAGATTCAGGGCGAAGTCCCCAAAGACAAGAAGGAGGTTCGGCAGCTCGGCGACGACGTCGATAGCCTCGTCAGCGAAGTCGCATCGATTACCCGTCAGCTCAAGGTGTTGACCGAGCGAGTGAGCGGGCCGCCCGGGGGAAGGACTGGCAAGACGTGCAGGAGCCAGCAAGAGACTGACCGGATAGATTTCGCGTCATCCTACTAACCCACGCGACGATCCAACCGCTCGCTCGTCCTCCGGCCCGAGCGCCCACGACGTGAACCCTGTCTCCCCCTCGCCCGCAACAGCCGAACCGCCCGACCCGAAACCCGACGCACTTGCGCCGGCTTTTTCAACTGGGCCCAGGTGAGGTCTAGCGTCTCCCGCAGCAATTTGGCTCCACCCGGAGCCGCCAGCAGTGGCGACTGGAGCAACTGAAGGTAAACGTCGACGGCGGCCCACCACATTTCCAAGACCTCCCGTTTGCCGGGGCGAGAGAAGCTGAGTTCCATCTCCCTGAGCATCTCCAACAACAACTGTCGGAGTTGTTTCTGGGGTCGCTTGGGGGTATCGAAGCCTTCGACAAACAGGCGGACTTCGGCCAATCGTTCGAGTCGGGGGTTCGGCGTCGCCATGGTTATGCCGCCTTGTACCGCAGGTCCTGATTGTGACCGGCCTCGATCTGATCCTCCGCAGCGTGATCTGCCTGTCTCTTACCAGCCCGCTCCATCGTGCCGACGATCGATTCGGCGGTGTCCAGGAGCTCGAAGCAGAGGTTGATTCCGCGCTCGTCATCGAGCACGATGAAAAGCTCGATCATGCTGTAGATCGCCAAGAGCGTGGAGCGCCAGAGAGCGGCGGAGAAACCGGTCGGTTGGTAAACGCCGAGGACGTGCCGGATCTTCCTGAGGGTCTGTAAAGTGGCGAGGGTTTCTTCGTTGGTCAGCTTGCCTTGAATCACCAGCGAGACGAGATCTTGTGGCGTCGGACCCGGCGTTACGAGGGCCGGGAACGAGTAGAGGGCGGTCCAGACGATGGCGGCGTCCAAGGTGTCATCGTCGTCCTCTTCATAGATGCCTTCGAGCTGCTCGGCGAGTTGCAGCATGCTGCTCTTGAGCCGGGTTTCGGCAGGGCCCTGACACGGGTACGCAACGATCGGGGCGCGCAGGTTTTCGAGAGCGGCGAGGGCGTCAATGACGGTTTTGGGGACGGAGTGGCTGGCCATGGTAGGGGTCTCCTGGGTTGTGGACGTGAGCTGCGGGACGTCGTGCTGCGGGACGTTGGGCTGCGGGACGCTGAGCTGTGAGGCGGCGAGCTGGCGACAGGCGGCTGCGGTGAAACGCGTCAGGCGGCTAGCTTGGCCATCGCAGGATCTTCGGCGTTGGGCGATGTCGGAGCGGATGTTTTGAGGCGCAGGATGGGCGGCGAGGTCTGGCTGCGTGGGCAATGGCGCTTCCCGAACAGACGCGGCTCGAAGAGCTCCAGGGTTCGCCAGCCTTCGTCCAGGGCGGGAGCGTTGTGCCCCTGCTGACACAGACACTCTTCCATGAAGTCCAGAGTGGAGAGCAGACTGGTGCGGAGCGTGGCCAACCCCTCGTTGTCGGGCTCGAAGGCCTCGATCGGGATGCGGCGTTGCTCGAGACGCTCGAGGACACTCAGATCACGCTTTGACGGACCGTTTGCTGTCCATAGGTTGTCGATGATCATGCGGAGACTCCTTCTGTTGGCTGAGGTTTGGGGGCTGGTGACGGTGACGGTGACGGTGACGGTGACGGTGACGACATCGGGTTTTCGACCACGCCAGCGAGCAACGGCAGCTCGGGCCAGCTGCCGCGAGCGAGGAGGGCGCGGGTGGTCCACCGCGGCGGATGAACGATCTGCTGTGTGTTGTCCCGCTGGCGGGTGACGAAGGTGCAGTGCTCGGCGAGCAGCTCCTGCAAGCGAGCTTCCCGGACGACTCTCAGGGCGGGCGGCACCGCAGGTCATCGGGGACGTTGGATTTCCACCAACTGGCCCTCTCGCTCGAAGAGGCTCGCCTTGCTAGCGAGCACCGCCAGGGCCTGGTTG
>JAJCXQ010000399.1 GCA_029263355.1 Acidobacteriota bacterium
GTGTGGGCTCACTTCAAGCCTGGTTGGCTTTTATCACGGGCTAACGAGTCGGGGCCAATCCGCTTCGACTCGGGGGGCGTCGCGGCCGGCCGCGAACCACCGGCTAGACTTTAGTCATCCCGCCTCTCGCCGTCCAACAAATTCTTGATCGAAGTCCCAGATCTCACCCCATTCGATTCGGTCGACCCGCGCTGAGCAACGATCGCGCCGCCGATGATTCGAGGCCGGGCAGAAGGCAGCAAGAAAGGCAGCCTGGGAGCACTCGCTCCCGGCTGGTAGAGGGCCAAGGCCGCCTCGCTGACGACCGGTGAGATCGCGCGAGGAGCCTTGGTAAGAAGAAGGGATCACATGAACAACCGCACTGGAGGCGCGGTCTTCGGGGTTCCTGGCTAGAAGAAGGTAGGACAGTAGATGTCGCGCTGCCACGCGCCCAACAAGATCAGCCGCCCGTCATCGGGCCGCCCGAATCGCCGTTTCCAGCTCGGACTTTGGTCTGGACTTTCATCGGCTCGCCTCCTGAGTTTCGGTCGAAGATAAATGAGCCTCTCGACTCACGGCTCCATCCCTCAGTTCACAACATCTCATACTTATAAGGGCGGTTTTTGCGCTCGAAACGGGTCATTGAACTCAAAAAAAGTTCAAATGGGGTCGCGATTGGGAACTCACAACCTGAATTTTCGGTCCAAGGCCCTAACTAGATCGCATCCAGAAACAGCATTTTCGAGTCCGATAGGTCGTGCTGATGGAGCGAGCACAGCCGAGTATGTTTGAGCAGAACACAAGCAGTTATCCAACAATGCTTTGTAAACAATGAAACTAGAAGACTCGGATCTGCCAAAGCGAGTTACGCAGCGCTGAGCGCAGCCCATCAGCGCGACCGGCAGAGGGTCACTATTTGGATGTGATCTAGCGAACCACTCACCTCATGGGGGCCGCCGCGATGTCGATACTTCCCGAGCTCCGTTACATCCTGAGAACATTGCGCCGCGCGCCGGGATACACCGCCGCGGTGATCATCACCCTCGCTCTCGGCATCGGCGCCAACGCCGCAATCTTCAGCGTCGTCGATGCGGTGCTGTTGCGTCAGCTGCCTTACGCCGACGTCCAAGAGGTGTTTCGGATCCGGGAGCACACTCGCTTCTCGCAGAACACGCCGCTGAGCCCCAACCAGATCGAAGCCTTGCAGCAGGGCGCCGGGGATTGGGCAAGGATCGAATATATGGATCCGCTAACCTTCAACCTGCGCGGTGAGGACGGCGCCGAACGCCTCGCCGGAGCGGCGGTCAGCCCCGGCTTCTTCCGTATGCTTGGCCTCGACCTCGCCCTGGGGCGCGATTTTTCGACAGCAGGTGCCCACGCTGAGCCGGCGCCGGAGGTGATTGTCGATTACGCCCTCTGGCAGTCGCGCTTCGGTGGTCGCGACGACGTGCTCGGCGAAGAGATAGAGATGAACTGGAGCGCCGCGTTCGGTCCAAGGCGGGAGCTCGGCGAGCGCTTTACGGTGATCGGAGTCTTGCCCGAAGGTTTCTTACCACCCCAAGGCTTTGGCGAGCTCTTCGTGCCCGCAACCTTCCCTCGCGAGACGGGTCCCCAAGACTTCAACTACCTTTTCCCGTTCGCCCGCGTCACCGGGCGAGACGCTGGCCCAGCCCAGGCTGCGATGAGCGATATCGTCGCTGCCCTGCCGCCCCCCGCCTGGCGCGCTGGCGACGAACAATTGAAGGTGGGGGTCGCTCTGCAACCGGTCGGCCAAGCCAGCGTGTCGCGGGTGCGCTCGGCTCTTTGGATCTTGTGGAGCGCGGTCGGTCTAGTGCTGCTTGCCGCCTGCGCCAACGTGGCGAATCTGATGTTGAACCGCAACGCCCGCCGCCGCCGAGAGATCGACGTCCGCCTCGCCCTCGGAGCTTCCCGTGGCCGCTTGGTGGGTTGGTTGTTGGGCGAAAGCCTAGTGCTGGCCTTTGCGGCCTCCCTTGTTGGATTGGTGGTAGCGTGGACGAGCCTCGAGTTGCTCCACGCTCTCGGTCCCAACTTTCTACCCCGGCTGGCGTGGATCTCGGTTGATCAGCGTCTCATCGGCTTCGCGCTGGGTGCGGCCTTCGTCACCGCCATCGTGTTCGGCGTGTTTCCGGGCTGGCTCGCCTCGCGCTCCTCCGGCATCGTCAGCGGCGGTTTACGGTCACCGTCTCGCTCACTGTCTCGCTCACCGTCTAGCCGCCGGCTCAGCGGCGCACTGGTCATCGCCCAGGTGGCGCTCTCCGTTGTCCTGTTGGTCAATGCCGCCTTGTTGGTCCGCAGCTTCCGTCACTTGCTCGCGGTTGACCTCGGATTCGAAACCGAGAGTCTGGCGACTTTCGAGGTTGCATTACCACCGACCCACTATGCCGAAGCCGAGCAACGCAGCGGCTTCCAGCGACAGGTTATGGAAGCTGTCGCGGCACTGCCCGGAGTGCAGTCGGTAGCAATCGGTAGTGGCCTGCCGATGACTTTGATCAACACCGCGACACCGATCCTGTTGGCCGGCGGCACTGAGGACGGCGCCAGTCCACCGCGGGTGAGCTTTCGCCTGGTGACCGACGGTTATCTCGACACCCTCGGCGTACCGCTGTTGAGGGGGCGGAGGTTCGATCCGAGGGACGTCAGCGCGGAACCATCGTCGATCCTAATCAACCGGCAGCTGGCGGAACAACTGTGGCCCGGTGGCAATCCGATTGGCGAGACCGTGGGGCTGCCTGCGGCCGACGTCGAGCAAGCCACCATCGTCGGCGTGGTGGGTGACATTCGCCAATCCGGACCGATCCGTGACATCCGCCCCACCGTTTTTCTACCCTCACTCGGATCGCCGAGTTTCGGCGTCGCCGTTCGCCTGCGGAATTCTGGCGCGATCGGTCGTGACCAACTCGCCGCGACCGTCGCCGGGATCGATCCAGCGCAGCCGATCCACAGTTTCCGCACCTTCGATTCACCGCAGGATCGCTGGCTGGGACGGCCGATGTTCAATGCCTGGGCAATGAGCCTCTTCAGCGCCCTCGCCCTCACCGTCGCCGTCTTCGGCTTACTCGCGGTTCTCTCCTCCTCCGTCCATCAACGCACTCCCGAGATCGGCATCCGCCAAGCCCTCGGCGCCCAGGTCAGCGACATCTTGCGACTGATCTCTCGGCAGGGGCTGGGGCTAGTCGTTGCCGGCACCATCGTCGGACTTGGACTTGCTCTGGCCTCGGCACGGCTCGTGTCCAGCCTACTCCATGGTGTTGATGCCACCGATCCGTGGATCCTGCTCACCGCCGCCGGTTGTGCCATCGTCGTCGCCTTGCCCGCAATTCTGCTGCCGGCGCGTCGAGCAGCAGCTATCGCACCGTCGGTGGCGTTACGCTCGGAGTTGTAGAGCTGCTACCCACTTGACGTCTAAGGGGTCGACGACTATTCTGGTTGGAATAGCTAAGCACATTAGCTATTCCACGCCAAGTCGAGGCGAGGACAGTACGGGAGTCGAAAATGAGAACCATCAAGGCGACTGAGGCCAAGAACCGATTCGGTAACGTCTTACGGGAAGTCACTCAGACCGGCAGCCCCCTGCTGATCGAACGGGCAGGCCGGCCGGTAGCCGTCATATTGTCCCTGGCAGCCTACCAGGCGACGTGTCAGCCACCAGCGTTACCTGTCGATTCCAATGACTTGGCTCGTTCCGCATTCGGAATGTGGGCGGATCGAAAAGAGATCGACGACACCTGGCTAAGCGAAGGCCGCAAAGCTTGGAATAGCCGATGGGAAGACGCTTGACCGCTGAGAGCTCGCCGCAGTCGTTGCTGTTCGACACGACCGCATTGATCGATTGGTATCGCGGCAAGTCCGGAATCGCTCCTTTCGTCGAACAAGTCTTGGCCGGCGAGCTCGTGGCCTACATCTCGGCCATCACAGAAGCCGAGTTATGGCGCGGACTAAAGCCACAAGAAGTCGATCGCCACAACGCCTTGATCGCTCATTTCGACTCAATGATGCTCGACTCGCAAGCCGCCCGACTGGCAGGCGCCTGGATGAAGCGATTTTCTACCGATGGGCTGGGCTGGATGGACGCACTCATCGTCGCCTCTGCGACTCGATTCGATCTAGGAGTCTTGACACGAGACCTCAAGCTAGTGCGCTGCCTCGAGCGGGAGGCAAAATTCGAGACCTACTCGCTGGAAGCGACGCCATGAACGAGTCCCCCCTCTAGGTTCCTACCCCGCAGCCTCACCCGAGCCCGACGGTGAATCCGCCGCCAACAACTGCCCCAACACTTCTCCACCGCCAGCAGGCAGAAATGTGATCTTGCCATCGCTAGCGATCATGCGCTCGATCTCGAGGATCTCGAACAGGGCCGAGCTGACCTCGGGGATACGCGAGATCTCCTCCAACGTGGCGCCGAGGATCTTGGGACGCATCGCGGCGGCGCGGGCGAATTCGACGGCAGCCTTGCGCTCGGCGGTGCTGGTGATGATGTTGACCTGGTTGTCGCCGGCCTGCCGGATCGCCGAGGTGACTTGGCGTAAACGATTGACAACTTTTTCCTCGATCTGACTAATCATCTCACGATCTCGGAAGTGGACTTTGCGGACATACACCGAGCCCAGCTTGTAGCCCCATTCGTGGGACATCGGCGAGACCTCGGAACGCACGGTACGGCTCATCGGATGCCGATTCTCGAGCATCTCGGCAAGCTCCATGTTAGATAACGAACGGACCGCGGTATTGGAGACATTGGCCCGCAACGAGCCCGCGGGATCAGCATTCTTGAACAGGTAGCTCACCGGATCGGAGATAAAAAACTCGTACCAGATGCCGATCCCCATCGGCGCCCCCTCTTCCGAATTCACCGCCTGGCTGCGTAGGTATTGTTGATCGAGTCGCAGATCGAGCTTGTGCTGGCGTCCAAACCAAGGCAAGAGAAAAGCCCGGGGTCCAAGTTTGAGCAACAAGACGTGGAGGCCGGGCTCATCGATCACTCCGATGTCCTTGCCGTATAGTACTCAGACAATACAGGTACGCTCTTCGACCACTGCGTAGAGACCGAATCGACGCACGATGAAAAAGAAGATCGGCGCGATCACAAACATGCCGATAAAGGTCGCAACAGCGGCAATCAAGAAACTCATCGCGCCACCTCCAGGAACATCCGTTCAGCCTTCTTAAAGAGCGCCAGGCGCGCGTTACGCAGATAGTTGGCCAACGCTCCCGGCCCCGTTTCATGCAAGACCCTCAGCTGTTCAGCCACCGCCATCAGCGGTTCGGCCTCCGCTTGAGCATTCAGAGTCTTGATCTCGACAGCTCGCTTCGACTGCACCAACTTCTGGTCGGCGGAAGCGCGGGCCAGGCTGATGTCGGAGGACACCAGATTCTGGGCGGTGTTGATCGCTGCCAACGCCGACTCGACATGCTCTGGTGGATCGATGCCGGTGATCAGTGAAGCGTCGAGCTCGACGCCATATCGCGCCTGCGAGTGCCGACACTCTTGCAGCATATGATCGTTGAGATCACGCAAATTCTTGCGCAGGTCGTTGATCGAAATGCCGGTGACCACCGTGCCATCTTCAGTGATCCCGACCTCGGCATCTCCTCCCGAAACTTCGGGGGCCTCGAACTTTGCGATCTTCTCGCGCAGGATCGAGATGAAGAATCCCATTACGTGGGCGATCGGATTCTTGACCCCAAAGAGGTAAGCGTACATGTTTCGCTCCGACACCCGATAGCGGATCTGGCCGGTGAGACCCGTGTTGAGCTGATCTTTGGTCACCGCCTCCAGAATCGTGCCGCCAGCGTTGGCGGATGGCGTCTCGGGATCGAAGGCCATGCTCACCGTCTCGGTGGCGATCGAAACTTTGTAGACCTTCTCCCAGGGCATCTTGAAATACGGACCGCCCGGGGGAATCACTCGCAGTTGCGGAAAGTTGTACCTTTCCTGCTCCTCCGCCGACATCGCTTTGGTTTCGAGCGAGGCGACCGGAGCACCGGAAAGCCTTTGTGCACGGCCGAAACTGGTCTTCACCGCACGTTCGTTCTGATCGACGGTGTACACACCGAAGACCAAATAGCGCACCGTGAACCAAGCGAGGAATCCAAACATACAGCCGAGAGTGATCGACATCCCGTCTCCTTCCTATTGTGTGGCCAGGCGATCGTTGTTGGGATCACCCGACGGATTCTCGAGACAAAACCGATTTTGCGGTTCCACAGGTTGAGCTTCGACGACTGTACGTTTCAGGTCGACGAGAACTTCGATTTCGTTCGATATCCACTACGACGTCACCCCCGCGGACCCTCGATCCGTCGTCAGCCGACGATACAGCCAGCGACGGGCCACCCGCCAATCACGAGCGAGAGTCGATTCCGAAACGTCGAGCACTTCGGCCACCTCTTCGATGCTCAAACCCCCGAAGTAGCGCAACTCGACCAATTGCGCTTGACGGGGGTGGATCTGGCTCAACAGCTCGAGCGCCTCATGAACGGCGATGATATCCACGTCGAGCTCGGCAACCAGCTCAGGGGCATCCTCGAGTGCAATCTTCTGATGCGCTCCAACCCGCTTGTCGGCTTGCTGGCGACGGGCATGGTCCACCAGGATGCGGCGCATGGCCTGCGCTGCGACGACAAAAAAATGCGACCGGTCGGCGAGAGTCAGTGGCTCGCCACTGGTCAGCCGAACATAAGATTCGTGGACCAACGCCGTCGCCTGCAGGGTGTGCTCCGAGCGCTCCCGTCGCAGATAACTGGCCGCTAGCCCCCGCAGCTCTTCGTACACCAGCGGCAACAGATCTTCGAGCGCGTCCGAGCGTCCATGGCGCCACCTCTTCAGGAGTCGGGTGACGTCACTCTTGGTGTCGGATGCCATATACCCTCCTCTGGGGTCGAGTCCCTCGTCGCGGCCCTATTTTTCTTGCGCCTTTGGCCACAAGCGCATCACACCTTCCTGGGCAACCACCGCCACCAGGGCGCCATCCTGGCGAAAAATTTGACCGCGAGACAGGCCCCGGGCCCCTGAAGCACTCGGGCTCTCGATGGAATACAGCAGCCACTCGTCGATACGGAACGGGCGTTGAAACCACAGCGCATGATCGAGGCTGGCGAGCTGTAGCTCTTTGGAGAACACCGACACTCCGTGGGGTCGGGTGGCGGTACCGATCAGATAGTAATCTGAGACGTAAGCCAGCATGTTGCGATGTAAGGCATCGTTATCAGGCATCTTGCCGGTGGTCTTGAACCAGATCTGGGCTCGCGGCTCGCGAGGCTCAGGATCGATGAACTGAGGCAGTTGTACGGGGCGAAATTCAAAAGGCCGATCGTGCAGTAGGTATCGTGGCAACGCTGATTCGGAGACTCTTTCGAGTAGCTGCTGACGGTACTCGGTAACATCTTTCAAGGTCTCGGGGGCAGGTACCTGAGGCATGCTGGATTGGTGCTCGAGCCCTTCCTCGGGCACCTGGAACGACGCCGCAAGGTTGAGAATTGGATGACCGTGCTGGATCGCCACTACCCGTCGGCTGGTATAGCTTCGGCCGTCGCGCTGGCGATCGACCTCGTAGATGATCGGCGCGTTATGGTCACCCTTACGCAAAAAGTAGGCGTGGAGTGAGTGTACGACGCGGTCTTCAACGGTATTGTTGGCAGCCGCCAGGGCCTGGCCCAAAACTTGGCCGCCAAAGACCCGGTTGGTCCCGATATCGGAGCTCTGGCCGCGATAGAGATTGGTATCGAGGCGTTCGAGGGTAAGAAGCTGGATTAGATCTTCAAGAATGTCTGTCATCGGTAGTCTTTCATGTTGGCTGTCAGGAAACTGATGCTACACGAATCCGAGCCACCTCCAGCTAGCAAACTTCGCCTTCAACATTACCGCCCTGAGAGACTACGCCGGATGAGCTTTCAGGGATAATCGAAGAACGTTGAGCGCCTGATCATGGTCATTCTTGGGCCGCGCTCACCGACGCGGCCACAACGGCTGGCTCACCTCATCCGTAAGACCCTTTAGTGACTCGAATATAGCTGGGAGTTCCAAGTGTTGAAAAGACTCATCTTCATCGTGCTGATCCTGGCGTTGGTCGCCGGCGGCGTCCTCT
>JAJCXQ010000400.1 GCA_029263355.1 Acidobacteriota bacterium
TGGGGTCTCGAAGATGGGCGTATCTTCCTCGTTGGTGGCCAACTCCAAACAGAGCCCATTGCCTGGCATCAGGGCGTCCGGCCCAGTCGGCGTCTCGTTCGCGGGTTGTACGGTTCCGTCGTAGGCGAAAAGAGTCAAATCCAGCATGCCGACCGATGTGACCTCGGTAAATTCTCCGGGCAGCAACGGCTGGCGATGGTTGCCGTAGGCGGCGACCGCAATCGAGCGTGGCGGCAGCTCGGGATCCGGGCGCTCGAGGTGAGCGAGGACGCGGGCGATCTGGCAGCCCAAGGAACCATCACACGCATTTTCCGAGGTTACACAATTTGCACCGAGCGCGTCGTCCGATTCGTGCTTGCGGCCGAAGCTCATGTGGATGACTTGCGGCGACGTGACTTCGTCGTTGTCGATGGCCTCGGCGAGGGCCGAGAGCCGCTCGAGAACATCAACGTCATTGACGCCGTCGCTGGGTGCGCAAAAGAGCGGCCGTAGAGTGTCCAGATAGCTGACCAGTTTTGAGCTAGAGGATCGTCTTATGACTGATTCGACCATCAACGCATGGCCGCTGTCGAAGTCGAGAATATAGTTCCAGGGCTTGCCGGTGGCTTGCACCTCATCGATGCTTTGGTAGCAGCCGTTGGTGTTGAGGCACACTGCACCGTCCAAGGGGGACGGCGGTGGCGGTGGGTACACCCTCGCCGTTTCACTACACGCAGCGAGACGAGTGCATCCCGGGATCGCCGGCCCGTTGATTACGAAGACGCCGTAGGTTCCGGCGCGAAAGGTCTTTGCTGGCGGCACTACTTGAGGTTTGCAGCTCGGCTCGTAGAGTGCCCAACTCACCTCGCAGACGCCGTGGACTTCGGGAGTCGTAGAAACGATGATGGGTAGCAGGGCCCACAATGCCCGCAACATCGACCTTCCAAATAAGTTCTTTAGAAACAACATCTGCACTCTCCTCGTCTGAGCCCAGCCTTCACCTTGAAGGCTGGTCGTTGATGGACGTGGCTGAGTTTTCAGCCAGTAGACGAAGAGTGAGCTGATGCACCTGTCGATGGCCGCCCGCCAAGCTCGTGGCCGGATCGTCCTCCGGCTCGAGACGGATCGCCGCCGGTAGCTCTTCGCGCCAAGCGATCACCACAAAAACCTTGTGGACTCCGGCCTCCGGGCCGACCAGATCCGCCGCCAACGCCGAAAAGCGCAGGGCTCCCGGGCGCTCTTCGAGTTGCAGGCTGTCGCCTATTTTCAACCTCTCGAGTCGATCCTCGACCCGTCGATACACGCCGACCCCGACGCCATCGACGGCGCGTTCGGTGACGGTTGCTGTGATCGTTACTCTCGAATCGCCATAAGCTTCGGCGATCAGGTCGGGGGTTGCCGAGTCGCGACGCTCGGCCAACGCCGCGATCGTCACTTGGTAGGCGGGAGGGCCCGGTACGGGCCGCCGGACCCACCAACTGAAGGTGATGACCAAGACGATGACCGCAGCGACGGCTAGTAAGCGCTGCCGATGCTGGCGAGCAGGAAACCAGGAAGTTGAGGGGATAACAGCTTCGAGAATTCGGATTCGAGTTGCCTTCGGAGCGTCGGTAGGGGTGGCTCCGGCCACCGCTTCCAGTCGGCGGCGGTTGGCCGGATTGCGGACCAACAGCCCTTCGACCTCGCGAGCTTCCGCCGCGGTCAATTCGCCGTTGCGGTAGGCCACCAGGGTCGACTCCGGTACCAACGTGTCCTCCAACGGCTCTCCTTCGGCGATCTCGCTCAAGGCCCAGTAGATGTGTTCTCGGTCGTCAGGTTGCATCATTCATCTCTTCGCTCAATCCTTAGTAGTCACCAAGGGTTGGTTTTTGCCCTCGTCTGTGCCGAAAAGAGTCAGGTTCGACCACGCTGCTGCCGGATAGTGCAGTCGTAGCTTGAATAGGGCCGCTCGATAGGCTTCGACAACCCCGCTCCCGGCCTCGATCTTGCGGTAAAAACTTTTGTTGAAATCGTGGCTGAGGCGATCGTGGGTGGCCGATTGATGAGCGATGACCCAGCGCGTGCCACGGCGGGTCAAGACACCCGCGAGTCCATCGTGCCCACTGCCGCCCGTCGGCCTCGAAAAGCCGGTGTGACAACCGCTGAGGTTGGCGAGGTAAGGAAGTCTGGCCAGTGTGGCAAAGTCACCGAAAATCAGGTCGCCGTCCGCCATCTCGAGGCTCGACAGCTCCGGGAAGGTGCTGTCGTATTGACCATGAGCATCCACATGGAGAAACGAGGCCGACGGCAGCGCAGCCCGCACCGCCTCGACTGAGGCTTCGCTGCCGAAAAGAACTCTGGCAGTCGGAAATCGCCTGCGATAAGTGTCGCGGGAGATCGTGCCACTCGGCAAATTGCGCCGCGGATCGACAATGAATAGTGGCTCTGAAAGGACACTGCTAGGTCGAGAAGACGCCGGGCCGACGTAGGGCGGGCGCACCACTGCCGTCGTTACGTCGGCCAGCCAGCGTCGACCGTCTCCGTTTGCCAGCGGCAACGCCGGCAGCGGCACTCGTTGCAACACACCATGAAGGGCGAAGTGAGTGATCACTCCCAAGCTCTCCGGGTCATCGGGCAGCAGCGCCTCGGCGATGGGCCCTGCCAGGGCTCGCCAGGCTGCGTCGTCCAGTTGGCCGCTGTGCTGTGCCTCAGCAAGCTCTTCGATCCGTCGCTTTAGCTCGCGACGGGGAAGGCTCGTGCGTTGCGCCATCAGGCTACCGTCCGCCGACCGCCACAGAGCAAGCACTTCGTCCTCCAAGGCGAAGGCATGGACATCGGCGGCCACTGGGGACGCTTGCAGCGGCCGTTGGCAGTTGGCCAGCAGGTCTCGCTGGAGCTCGGCGAGAGAGTGCTGGATCGATCGTCGGATCGGAGCAACCTGTTGTTGGCGTTGCGGTGCGAGGGGCGGCTCGGTCCAGGCGAGTTGAGTCAGTAGCTCGTGTCGTCGGCTCTCGTGCTGTTGGATGTCGATGGCCGTCCGGGCGTCACAGGTCTCGATGAGCTCGAGGGCAGATGCGTCGAGGGCTTCCAAGAGCTGCCAAGCATGGGTGGGATCGCCGCGTTCGACGGCAACCCGGGCAGCGCTGTAACTGTCGTCTACGCGTTGCCCGGGTGCGGGTGGACGGCTGAGTCCAGAGGCATCCGGCAGCGCCAGGGTGTGATGGAGGATGGCTTGATCGAAGGCTGACGCCGCCCCGTCGAGGTTGCCGCGCTGACGTTCAGCTTGTCCGACGCAACTCCAGCCGCGAGCGGCGATGCGGGGGGTTGCCAAGGCGGCAGCCGCGCAGTGCTCGACGGCGCTGCCGGCGTCGCCCGCAGCAAGCGCGGCAAAGCCTGCAAACGCTTGGCCCCAAGCCTGTAAGTCTTGTTGCCGTGCGCTCGGCTCGAGCTCCGTTAGGGTTGCTCTCGCTTGGTCGAGATCCTGGCCCGGATCCTGGCCCCGGCGGATCGCAAGAAGAGCAGCGTTGAGCCGCCGATTGGCGCGTTCCAGGTCGTCGTCGCCATCACCGGTGGTTTCGAGGTTGTCCTCGGCTCGGTCGAGGTCTCGAGCTGAGGCGTCTGGGTCGTTCAATAGCAGCCAGCCCAGGAGTTGGCGCGCCGAGTTGATCAGGCTCTGGCGGCAGGCTCCGGTGCGGCAATCGTCGAGCGCTGCGTGAAGACGTGCAATCGATTCTCCGCCAGCCCCCAACCGGCCGAGGATTCCAACTTGGATGATGGCGACCGCCAGACGTTCCCTCGCTGCCACCTTTCGGGTCAGCGCGTCGGCCTCGGACAAGAGTTGCCAGGCGAATTGTGTTCGGCCTTCGGCGAGCTCGAGCTTGGCCCGGTCGAGCTTCAGTTTGGCGTGCAGTACCGTGGCTGCGGGCTGAATCGACCAAGCTGGCGCAGCGTCGAGTCGACGCCGAACTTCGGCGTGTGCATCGGTGGTGCCCACCTTGAGCAGCTGGTGGACGTTCATCAGTCGCAAACTAGCTCCCACCAGCAGATAGCCGCGCTCGATCAAACCGTCCGCCAGCTGATCGATAGCCTGACGACCGGCCGCGGTTGGCTGCTGGGTGAGCTCTGAGATGAGGTGATGGGCAGCTGCGAGCTCACGACCGAAGGCCGAGTCGTCGGCGTCGAAGGCTACCCGGAAGCACGGTAGGCGATAGTGCCGATCGTCGAAACCGTCTCGCAAGGTTGCACACACTTCCAAGTCCGGCGTCGACTCCAGATCTGGAGGGGCGGGTTGTGCGAAGCACGAGGTGGTGCCGGCCTGCAGTGGCTGATCGATAAACTCGGCGCTCGGCCGGCCCGCAAACGTCAACCGAACCTGCCATTGACTGGTGTCAATCTCGATGGGTGCGTCGAGACAAATGCCGATCGGCTGTTTCGAACCGAACCATCGTGGTCTCAAAGACCCATCGTCGAGCAGGACCACCTCCTGATTTCCGCGGACCGTGAGCTCGACCCCCGGCGGCAGCTCTTCGAAGCTCTGTGATGGCTTCTGACGTGGGTTCTCCGGTTGCGAACAGGCGCTGAGGAGCATCATTAGTGCCGACTGCAGGCTCGCCTGGAGGACTCCGGCCCTTCGAGTGCTCATGACGCAGTCAGCTCTAAAACCTCGATGCAGGAGTCGAGAGCTGTGTCGAGGGCCTGCTTGAGCTTGTAGGTCGCCTTTTGGGTCCATCCCGTGAGATGGGCAATCTCCGCTGGCTTGTGGCCGTCTCGGTAGCGCAGTTGAAAGTACAGTTCGAGACGATCTCCGCTCTTCGACAAACAGGCGGCGAGTCGCTCGAGGGCATCCCGCGCCAGCGCCGGGCCATCGTCGCGCTGGCTGAGCATCACCTGATCCTGGAAGGTCTGGCTATCGATCTCCGTAGCAGGATGACGCAACAGAGACCGCCGACGGTTCGAGGCGATACCGCAAGCCGCACTCCACAGAAAGTGCTCCAGATCCTGTTCCTGCGGTTCGCCCCTGGAGTGTCCTCGGCGAAACCTCTCGAGCACCTGCCCCTCCTGCTTCAAGGCATAAAGAAACGTATCTTGCAGCAGGTCTTCGGGATCCACTCCCGGGATGCCGGCAAAGCGCAGGCCGAGGCGGCGTAACAGTCGAGGTGCGAAAGTATCGTAGAGCCAAGCTACCGCTACCCGGTCACCCGACAAGATTCGCGAGATCGCCGCAAGAATCGATTCAGGCATAAGGACAGAAGATCCGGGGTCTGCAAGCCGCAGGTTGTGCTATTCATTAATGTCGTGGGCTCATACTATTATAGAGGCGGAAGCCCTCGACCTCCGCTCCTCAGAGGGTGGTGAAGGGATAAGCGGCAGTGAGCCAGGGGCGGCCAGCCGGATCGGCGAGCCGCGGCCAGCCAGCCGGGTCGGTGAACTTGGGTCAGCCAACCATGAGCCAACTTCTTACGATGGGATGCCGATATGAGCTTCGATGATCTTCGCTTTTCGCGCTGCCCTCGTCAGGCAGGCCGCCAGGCCACGCTGACTGTAACTGTGACGGTCGCGTTGACGGTAGCTATCGCGTTCGCTGCAATGCTGATCTCGACCGCACCGGCGGAGGGGCTGCCGCGGGCCAAAGACAAATGGTTGCGGCTCGATACCGAGCACTTCACGCTGATCAGCAACGCAAGCAAAAACAATACTTTGCAGGTTGGTGTTGATCTCGAGAAGTTCATCACAGTTCTTGGCGGGCTGATCGGCCGTGAGCCGGCGTCTCCCTTACCGAGTACGGTTTTTGTGTTCCGGAACGACAATGCCTTCAAACCCTACAAATTGTTGTGGGAAGGCAAGCCGGCCAATGTCGCAGGATTTTTCCTCGAGCGCATCGACGGTAACTTGATTGCCGTCAACGGCGATCAGAGGCTCGAGGCGGCAGGAATTCTTTATCACGAGCTCATGCACTATGTGCTGAGCAGCAACTTCAGCCCGTTGCCGGTGTGGGCCAGTGAGGGGTTGGCCGAGCTCTACAGCACCTTCGAAGTTGTGGGCGACAAAGTCCACGTTGGCAAGCCGGTGGAGAATCACGTTTTCTGGCTGCGCGATCATGCGTTGATTCCGTTGGAAGAGCTGTTCGCGATCGACGTCGAGTCTCCGACCTACAACGAAGGAACCCGTCAAGGATCGTTCTATGCCCAGTCCTGGCTGCTCATTCATTACTTGATGTTGAACAACGACGAGCAGCGGCGTGATCAGTTGATGAAATTTCTCGATCAGATGCGGCGCGGTGTGGAGATCGAAGAAGCCTTCCGCCGGGTCTTCGTCACCGACTACAAGAGCCTGGAGACCGAGCTCAGGAAGTATGCCCGACAGGGAAAGTTTTATTACCAGACGTTGTCGCCCCCCAATGAGATCGAGGAGCTGTCAGCGCCGCGGCAGCTGGCACGCCACGAAGCGTTGTGCTGGCTGGGAGATCTTCTGATCTCGCAGCCTGGTCGTCAGGACGAGGCCGAAGAGCACTTTCGGGCAGGACTCGAGTTGCAGGCCAACGCCGCCGACTGTCACGTCGGTATGGGGCGGGTGATGGAGTTGCGGGAGCGCATGGCGGAGGCCGAAGGGCATTTTCGCAAGGCCACCGAGCTCGACTCCGACAACTTCGTGGCGTGGTACCACTGGGGGTTGTTACGCATCCAAGCGGATTCGACGAGCGGCGTCGACGCGGCGACCCGGTCAGCCTTACAGCGCAGCGTCGAGCTTCAGCCCAGCTTCGCCCCCGCCTGGGCCGCACTCAGCTACGCTCACACCTTCGACGACACCATCAGTGAGGACGCGATTCGCGCCGGTGAAAAGGCGCATACCTTGCTGCCGTCGCAGGCCGAAGTTGCACAGACATTGTTGCACCACTACGTCCGCGCCAACCAAGGCGAAAAGGCACATCACTTGTTCGATCGCTTCTTTGCCGCCCACAGCGATCCCAAGGTGGCGAGGCCCGCCAGAATCGCCCTCTGGCATCTCGAGGCGCAAAAGGCCGAAGCGTTGATACCGGCGGCCCAGGCCTCGTTACCGCAGGTGGAGGAAGCGATCGTCGCTTTTGAGCGGATTCAGCAGGAATCTTCGGGATTCCCAGAGCTGGCCTGGATCGACGATCGGCTGCGCGAGCTGCGAAGCTTTGTAGATCGACAACGCCAGGTTGATCTTTACAACCAGGCGATCGAGCTGTTCAACGCGGGCAAAATGGACGAGGGAAGGAAGCTTCTCGAAGAGGTTGCGGCGCAGAATCCCGACGGTGAGTTTGGCGCTGCGGTGCGTTCGACCCTCGAGACCCTCCGCTCGGCCGTCTCGCAGTAGCCAAACGCTTCTGGCAAGTGTTGCCCTGAGCGTCTCTGACGCTGACCCGGGCCTCGTCACCTGGTGGGCACCGCAGGTGGCGCTGCAGATCGGTCAACGGGAGGTGTGGCTTGCGGGACAAAGTCTGAGACACTACCCGCATGAAACTGAGCAACGTTGTCCTCTCCCTGACGGCATTTTTTTCGCTGACGGGGTGCGTGCGCGAGATCCCGCAAGCCGTCCCGACCACCGACGACGCCATGTTGCGTCCTTATCGATCCCTTGGAACGAACATGGATCGGTCCGCGTCCCTTGCCTTCGGCGATGTCGACGCTGACGGCGACCTCGATATCGTGGTGGCCAACGGACGCCATTGGGCGCAGCAGAACGAGGTTTTCTTCAACAGCGGCAAGGGCTTTTTCGGCCTGGCCCGTCCGCTCGGCGACGAGCGTGCGACGAGTTACGCCGCCCCGTTGGCCGACCTCGACGGTGACGGTGACCTCGATGTCGCGGTCGGCAACGACAAAGTCCGCAATATGATTTATTTAAACGACGGTGCGGGCCGTTTCACCGCAGCGGGCCCGTTTGGCCAACCCACCTCGGCGACCCGCGGCGTCACCCTCGCCGATCTGAACGGTGACGGCAATGTCGACCTTGTCGTCACCAATCGGGGTGAGCAGAATTGGATCTACCTCAACGACGGTCAGGCCGGCTTCGAGGACGCTCGCCCCTTCGGCGCCAGCGATGACTCGACGATATCCCTCGCCGCCGCCGATCTCGACGGCGACGGTGATCTCGATCTGGCCCTTGCCAACCGCGATGGCCAGCCCAACTTCTGTTACCTGAACGATGGTTCCGGCAATCTCGAGCAGGCCGGCGGTTTCGGCACCGGTTCCGACGAGACCCGTGCCGTTGCGGTCGCTGACCTGAACGGGGATGGTAACGCCGACCTGGTCAGCGCCAATATCGGTGAGCCCAACGGCATCCACTTCGGCGACGGCCAGGGGGGCTTCGAAAACGTCGGGTTCGGCCGGCCGGATGGTGAGTCTTATGCTGTCCGAGCGGTTGATCTCGACCAAGACGGTGACGTCGACGTTGTAGTTGGCAACGCAGACGGTGAGAACGCGATTTTTCTAAATGACGGCACAGGCTTGAAGCTCGTGGAGCAGCGCTTCGGCGACCCGGAGGGCGAGACTTACGGAGTTGCCGTCGGCGACGTCAATGGTGATGGCTACGCAGACGTTGGGGTGTCCAACTCTGATGGCCTCAACCGCGTCTTCATCAACCTTTCCGGCCGGAGGTCCAAGCCATGAAGATCTGTCACACCCAGGCTTTGGTGACGCTGTTCACCGTCCTGCTGGGGATTCCGCCCACCCATGCACATGCAGAGGAGGCCGAGCGTTATTGGCCTCAGTGGCGTGGTCCACAGCATAACGGCGTGGCGCCCCACGGTGATCCGCCGATCACCTGGAGCGAGACCGAGAACATCCGTTTCAAGGTACCAGTGCCTGGACGCGGCCTCGCCTCTCCCATTGTCTGGGGTGACAGAATCTTCCTGCTGACGGCGGTTGCTGCCGATGCGGACGCCTATCAGGTGTCTCAGAACGCGGCGGCGGAGAAGCTCGAGAAGAAAGAATGGCCGCCGAGCGTCGAGCCGGTGAAGCAGGCTTTCCTGGTGCTCGCGCTGTCGCTCCAGGACGGCAGTGTCGTGTGGCGCAAGACCGCGGCAGAGAGGGTGCCCCACGAGAGTCACTACCTCGATTCGTCCTGGGCTTCGGCCTCGCCGGTGACCGACGGCAAACGGCTCTTCGCTCAGTTTGGTTCCAGTGGTCTTTATGCCTACGACCTCGACGGTGAGCTCCTGTGGTCGGTGGACTTGGGTGACATGAAGACGCGCCGGGGCTTTGGTGAAGGCAGTTCCCCCGCGCTCCATGGGGATACCCTGGTGGTCAATTGGGACCACGAAGGGGACTCCTTCATCGTGGCCTTGGACGCGCGGTCCGGCAAGCAGCTGTGGCGCACCGAACGGCCCGACGAAGTGACCTCTTGGGCCACGCCCTTGGTTGTAAAGGCCGGAGGACACCACCAGGTGGTGGTGCCTGCCACTGGACGCAGCCGGGGCTACGACCTCAAGACCGGCAAAGAGATCTGGAGCGCCAGCGGCATGACCGTCAACACGATTCCGACGCCGCTCCATCACAACGGCCTCGTCTACCTGACCAGTGGCTACCGCGGCAATCTCATGCAGGCCATTAACCTGGCCAAGGCCAAGGGACCGATCAACGACACCAAGGCGATCGCTTGGACGTTCGACCGGCACACGCCCTATGTGCCGTCACCGGTCCTGTACGAAGACCGCATCTGCTTCATCAAACACTTCAAGAACATCTTCACCTGCCTCGACGCCGCCAGTGGTGAGGTGCTCTACACCGAGCAACGTCTCGAAGGCATCACCAACGTTTACGCCTCACCGGTCGCCGCCGCGGGGCGCTTCTACATTTTCGCCAAGGATGGTCGAGCCATCGTGCTCGACGCCGGCAGGGAGTACAAGGTGCTGGCGACCAATGCCTTGGACGACCCTGTCAACGCGTCACCGGCGATCGCGGGTGACGAAATTTTTGTGCGCAGCGACAAGTATCTTTACGCGATAAGCGCCCAGGACTCTAAGGACCGCCTCTCCAGTTCTTTCCATCATCTCCCCGCGATTTCGAAGCATGCAACCGTGCCATGGACAACAAATTTCTTATTGCATTGACCGTCTTTGTGGTCATCAGGATCCTTTGGAAGTTGCGGCCGGCGCCCCGGGACCCCGCTCTTGATGCCACGGACCTTGTTGTCGGCACCAGGGTATTGGTTGCGGCAATCGGAGAGGCTGAACCCATAGAAGCCGCTGTCGAGGCCTACGCGCGGTATTACAAGAATGTGAGTCGTCGTGATTTCGATAACGTCGAAGACTGTCTCGAAGTCCTGGCTTCGACGTCCCATGAAGTCGTTCAGTTGCTCACGGAGTATCTTCTCGGGGCCGAGGATGCACAGCGGATCTTCCGCGCTTGCAGTTCGACAGGCGTCCGACTGCTCTTGGTCACCGGGCAAGACGAGGACCTCGTCAAGCTTGTCCCGAAGGACTTGAATTGCCTCCTGGTGATCGATGGCCAGGGGGAGTTGTGGGACGCCTATCTGCTGGACTTTCTCCAACGTGTGGCCGTCCACGGTAGGCACTTGGTGGAAGCCTTCCGCGAGCTCGATGGGAAGGCCGATGACGGCCCTCTGTCGGGGCAAAAGGTCAGCTCTAACCCAAGCCTGATGCAACGTCTTTATCACCTCTCGCATATCTCCCGAAGAGTCATCAACCTGGCGCCTGGGGCCTCCTCGCCCGTGGCGCTGTTCGTGCGGAGTCAGCGGGACGTGGCGCTGCTTCCGTGACGCGGCCCTGTTTCCGTGACGCGGCCAGAAGGCAATATGGCGGCCGTCTCATCGCGGTGACGGGTTTGACGATTAGGCTTTCGGTGGCCGCGGACCGGTGGTGTACCTCAGGACCGACGCAGGAACGCGAGTGGCTTGAACAGCCACCGTCGGGCGCCGACGAAGGCGGACCACAGTCGCCACATTTTCGATGTGTGGATCTGCTGGAGGACTTGCATCGCCTCGGTGTACTCGGCGCCTAGGCGGTCGGCGCGTTGACGGGACGCGTCGAGCTCGGCGCGGGTGACGGCGACGGTTTGGGTGAGGTGCTCGACGACACTCTTGATGGCAGGTTTGGCGTCGAAGTCTTCGGGGTCGGGAAGGTCAGCCTGGCGAGCGGCAAGCTCAGCGGGAGTTTCTTTCGCCACCTCGTTGGTCACGTTGAGGTCTGGCAGGGTGATCACCGGCGTCGACCCCGGTGCAACGAGGAAACGGGTCCAGCTCGAGTTGCCTTTCAAACGTCGACGCTGGCGCAGCAGCGACGGCATGCGTTGCAAGGTCTCGAGCATCGCTTGGCGCAGGACCGGCCGGTTGACCCGACGGCGATCGAAGATCTCTCCCCAGGCGCGACGGAAGGTACGCAGCCAGAGTGACGTTGGCCAATGGATGGTGGCCAACAGCAGACGGTTACGCCAAAACAGAAAGTCCTTGCGTGCCGAACCGTCGGTCATGGTGGCGGAGATTTGATGGCGAACGATGGCGTCGGGGACGTGGATCACTTCCCGGCCCTGCTTCCAAACTTTGATGCCGAGATCAATGTCTTCGAAGTAGTACTCGTAGATCTCGGTCCAGCTACCGATCGCTTGATGGACGGCAGCGTCGATCAACACAGCCGAGCCGGTGACGGTCAACACCGGTCGCGTCGGCGGGACCTCGCCGTAGTCCGCAACCTTGATGCCGATCCCCTCGTCCCAGCCCCAGCCGTCTTCGGTGACGTTGATCCCGAGGCTGTTGTAGTGATCCTCGGCCCCCAAAATCAGTAGCTTGGGGCCGGCCATGGCGGCCTTGGGACGGGCTTCGAGGGCAGCGATCAGTCGTAGCAGAGCGCTTGGAAACGAGGCGGTGTCGTTGTTGACGAAGTAATAGAAATCCGGCTCACCCAAGTGCTGTCGGGCCCACTCCGTGCCCAGGTTGTTGGCGGCGGAGAAGCCCAGGGAGGTTTCGGAGACAACGCTGTGAACTTTCGGCGAGCTTTGAGCGATCTTCGGCAGCGGCTCGAGGCAGTGGTTCTCGACCACGATGATCTCGAGCTCGACGCCGACCGAAGCCAGTAAGCTGTCGAGACAGCGGGCCAACATCGCCTCGCCGCGGTGGTGCACGATCACCACGTGGACGCGCTGTCGCTCAATGGTGGGCAGGTCGGTCAAATCGTCTTCGGGCAGAGCAACTTTGTGGGCCGTGGCCGGTGGCGAGGCTTGGGCTGTCGGGGCGTCCTGCTCGACGCCGGGAGTGTTGGGGTCGTCCTCTTGGGCCGACGGCAAGGGTTCGGGCTGGCTGAAGAAATCGATGTTGCCGAACTCGACCCGTTGGCCGTGATCGGGGGCGCGTTGCGGCTTGGCAGCCCAAGCTCGGATTGGCTCGGTGGTGCGGTCATAAGAATATTCGTCATGGACGAAGTCGCGACCGGCAGCCGCTATCGTGGCGAGCTCGTCGGGATGTTGCGCCGCCCAGATCAACTGCTGGGCGAACCCTGCCGCGTCTCCGGTCTCACAACTCAAGCCCAGGCCGTGTTCGGCCAGGGTGCGGCTGATCTCGGTGCCGGTGGTGGTCAGCACGGCGAGACCGACCTTCATCATGTCGTTGAGACGGTTGCGGGCGCCGAAGACGGTTTCGTAGTTGAAACTGTCGACGTTGATGCCGAGATTGCTCTCGAAGTAATAACTCGGGACGTCTTCGGTGGGGACCCAGCCAGCGAAGTGAAAGCGGTCGGCGAATGCGCTGGTTTCTGCTTGTCGACGGAAACTCTCGAAGGTGATTTCGTCGTGTCCCTCGATGGCTCCTCCGGTTGAGACGAAGGTGAGGTGCGGTACCTCGCGCATGGCGGTGGTCAAGGCGGCATAAAGCAGCTCGACGTCGGTCCAGGTGTTGTAGCCGCCGGCCCACAGAACCACAAAGGCGTCCTCCGGCACCACGTTGCCGCGGACGACGTTTTTGCTGTGCTGGTAGTCGACCTCGGAGATGGCGTTGGCGATGCGATGCACGAAGTCGTAGCCGAAGTTCTTGCGATTGAGCCGCCCGCGCACCGCCAGCTCACCGACGGTGGCGTTGGCCTGGGCTTCGGAAACGGTTGAGATGACATCGGCGCGGTCGAGCACCTCTCGTTCCATGTTCCAGAAGTGTGAGAGGTAGCGGTCGTCGCCGTAGACGTAACTCTTGGTTTGCCCCTCGGCCATGATCCAGCCGTTGAGGTCGCACCAGATGGGGCGATCGGTGTCGATCAGGACTGCCCGCGACGACGGGTGGGTATTGACGCCGACGATCGCTTGCGGGTCGAACTCGTCACACAGCTTCTGGATATAACCGGTGTCGTGAAACAGCTCTCCCGAGATCGAGAAATACTCCAAACCGTCGCGTTCGATCAGACTAGCCGGCTCGGCGTCGTCGGAGTAGGTCTTGGGCAACCGGCAGCCAATGAGACGGATCCGATGGCCGTCGTCGAGTAGTGGGCGAGTGAAATGCCAGGTTCGCAAGTTGGCGGCGTATTGACGACGCTGCGGTTCGAAGGGGAGCGGAGCCGCTCCCAAGATGAGGATTCGGGTCACGTTGGGTGTTCTTTTGGTCGAGAAGATGTCGGGGAAGGGCGCTTGGCGTAGACTAACCCAACATCTGATCCGGTGGGAGCCGTTGTTCGAGTCCCCCGTTCCAAAGAGAAACCCAACGCAGGCCAACACCGCGACCTCATGCCCACCTTCGATACCGGCGTCCGCTCGGGCGTTTTTCGAGGCCTACTGCTGGCCTGTCTGCTGATGACGGCGTGTGACCGTCCAGTCAGTGAAGAGTCCTGGACGATATCCCAGCGCCTGATCGTCGAGCCCACGGACCAGGTCCTCAATCTGAACCGAGTGAAGAAGTCCCACGGTTACGAGAACTGGAGCCTTGGCGACGCGGACGAGTCGCGGCGTTGGAAAAGCCCTGATCCCTCGGCGCCGTCTGCCGAGGGCGGATTCTTGCGGGTACCGCCCACCGGTAGGGTCGGCAAATATGTCCGGCTGTCTCGGGAAGTTGATCTTGTCGCTGACAACGTTTCGGCTCTGCTGGTTGAGGCGCGGGGCATTCGACAAGGTCGGCTGCGGCTATTTTGGGCCGGTCCGGGAGAAGGTTATGTGGCGGAGAGGGGGATGCATGTCGAAGCCGGGCGAGGATCGGCGACGGGCACTGAGGTCTACCGCATCGAGCTGGCAGGCCACCCGTTGTGGACGGGCAAGATTCGCGGCTTGCGGCTTGATGTGCCGGATGTCATCGGCCAAGTTGTTGAGCTCGAGGCGGTCTCGACGGTTGGGGGCGAAGGCTTCGAGTCGCGTCTGCTGGCGAGCCTCTTGGCTCGAGATTGGAAAGTGAGCCTGGGTCACGAGGCGCGCAATGCAGTGCTGAATCCGCCGGGGGTACCGCTCCCTTGGAATCTGTCGGCGCCTGCCCAGGGTAAGTTACGTTTCGCCTACGGCTTGCCGCAGGGCACCGGGCCGGCCATGACCTTCCGGGTCCTCGGGCCAACCTCGCAGGTGTTGTTCGAAGATACGCTGGTTCCGAACAACGATCCGCGGGTCGGAAAGTGGATCGAGGCGGAAGTGGAATTGGCTTCAGCGGTTGATGAATTGGTTTTTGAAACGGTGGTCGCGGATGACTCTCAGAGCTATACGCTCGACCACGGAATCCCAGCTTGGGGGCATCCCGAGATCCTCGAGCGATCGCCGGGTCGACAGCGGCCGAATGTTGTGTTGATCTCGATCGACACCTTGCGTGCCGACCGACTTGGGGTCTACGGCTATCCGCAGCCGACCTCGCCGAACATCGACCGCTGGGCGCGGGAGCGGGGCGTCGTCTTTCGGCGCGCCATCACCACCGCACCTTGGACACTGCCGTCCCATGTCTCGATGTTGTCCGGGCTCGACGCGATAAGCCATGGTGTGAATCACCGGCTACCGGCGCCCACCGAGCTCGCCATGCTGCCGGAGATTCTGCGCCGAGAAGGCTTCTCGACGGTGGGAATCACCGGTGGTGGTTGGCTGCATCCCGACAATGGCTTGGCGCAAGGATTCGATGTCTTTCGCTATTGGGGACAAGCCCAGGCGGCAGAGCAGGAAGTTGTCGTTGGTGTTGAGCACGCTTTGCAAGCCCTTTCGGGCGCCCGGCGTCCGTTCTTCCTGTTTTTCCACACCTACGAGGTGCACGACCCATACCGTCATCGATTGCCCTATGCCAGCCGGTGTCCGGCGCCCGCAGACGGTGGTGGCAAGATGCTTTATGGCGCGCGCGAGAAGACCCGTCAGGCCGACACCGGATTTGCTGTCGATTACAAATTGCTCAAGTGGCTACCGGGAGAGCTCGAGGACGCCGTGGCGGCCACCGAAGACGAGCTGCCTTTGGTCAACTGCCTCTACGATAGCGGGGTCTCTTACGCTGACGCCCAGGTCGGACGTTTGCTGGATCGTTTGGGTGAGCTCGAGCTCGATCGTGAGACCTTGGTGGTTCTGACATCTGATCACGGCGAATCGTTGGGTGAACAAGGGCATGTCAAACACGCCTACCTGGATGACAACAACCTGTTGGTGCCTCTGATCATGGCGCTTCCCGACCGACAGCACGCGGGAACGGTGGTCGACGCGCAAGTCAGCACGGTGGACATCGTGCCGACGATTCTTGCCGTGCTTGGACTCGAGGCGGAGGGCTTGGGCCGTCCGATCGACGGCGGATCTCTGGTCCCACTACTGTCGGCGGATGAGCCTGAGGGCTCCCGGGAAGCCTGGAGTTATGCCGGATCCACCAACTACGGTGTCTCGTTGCGGGTCAACGATCGGCTGCAGTACATCTTCAACAACACGGCCTGGCAGCCCCTAGTTGCCCGTGATGAGTTGTTCGACCTGCGGTCGGACTCAGAACCACGTCCCAACATCGCTGCCGAGTCGAGTCGGCAGGTAGACGGATTCAGGTCACGTCTGGTCAGCCATCTGCAGGAGCGTGGTCAGGGTGTGCGGGTCGAATTCGATCACCGTGGCTGCGGCGAGGTTGCAGGAGTGGTGACCGGCTTGCCCATCCATCTTTCCCGCATCAAGTCGGAGCAGCTGCCCCAAGATGCTTTTGTCTGGTTGGGGCAGCGTCGGGCGAGCTTTCGGGTGGGACCGTCGCAGGCGTTCAGTGTTCTGTTGGAGGCGGCTCGCGGGCCATTGACCCTATCTGGGACGGTCTCGAGTTGCGACGGCGAAGCTCCGACCCCATTCAGGGCAACCGTTGATCTTGATGAGTTGGAGGATCGCTGGCGCTTGGCCTACGATGGTTCGGACTGGGTCGAGGGCTTCGCGGGTGTCGAGAGCGAAAGCGACTCGGTGGCGCAGATCCAGCTGCGCCGCGTCGGCAGCCGGGCTCCGGCGGAGGCGGCCGGTGAGATCGACCCGGCACTCGTCGAGCAGCTGAAGGCATTGGGCTACATCAACAACTGATTGGCGCCGACGTCTCGAGCGAGACGGGCCGACCGTGACGTCTCGATCGAGAAGGGTCGACCCGAGAGACAGCCCAGCTCTAGCTGCTCAGTTTGATGACGCCGGTGTCGAGCTCCTTGCCATCACGCATCTCGGCGTGAGTGCCTTCGAAGACGCCGTCGGTGAATTTGCCCGAGAAAATGAAGGTGCGTTTTTTGTTCTCGTTCTTGACTTCACCCTTGAGCGGACCTTCGGTGAGACTGCCTTCCGCGGTTCCGGTGTAGATGTGGCCCTCGTTGCGGAAGTCGAAGTGGAAGGAAACATCCCATTTGGATTCGCCGGCTGGGGTGAAGACGGCTTCGATCTCGCTCGGTACGTCCTGACGGTTCCAGATGTATTCACCGGTGAGAGTGGTGGAGTCGTCGGCGTCGATGGGGCCACTGAAGGCCGGGAGCAGCAGAACTGCGATCGCGACAAACAGGCTTGCTTTTTTCATGTTCTCTCCATGGAATCGACCCAGCAGTGATCGTCGGCTTGGTCCTGGGCTCGGAAGGGGCTGAGTCGGAGCCTTTCCGAGCTTTGATATTCCCATCTTTGGCGGGGCAGAGCAAGCAGCGGAGACAGTTAGACGAGCCGGTGGGATCAGCGCCAAGAGAGGCCGAATGCCGGCTCTAGGGAAGGTACCCGAGGGCGCGTAGGCGCTCCTGTTCTTCTTTGGTGAAGCTGGCGGGGGAGCCGGCGTTGTGGCGTCGTTCGTCGACGCGAGCGCTCCATGAGCTCAACTCTGCCGCCAACCTCCGGGTCGTGGCAGGCTCGCTGTCGGCCAGGTTGTTGGCCTCGAGCGGATCGGTTTCGAGATCGAAGAGTCGCAACTTCTCGGTTTCGCGGTTGACGATGAGTTTCCAGCGGCCGTCGACGACCGACTGTAACCAGCGGTTGCGGGCCAGGGTCTCGCTGAAGACGGGCTCTGCCGGTAGTTGGAGAAGTGAATCGACGTCGGTCAACGGCAGGGACCGGCCTTCGAAACGGTGTTGGCTTGGGTAAGGGATGTCGATGAAATCGAGCAACGTCGGCACGATGTCGATCAGCCCGACCGGGGTCTTGACGACGGCGCCAGCTGCCGCCTGGCCTGGTAACTTGATCGTCAAAGGGACATGGATCAGTTCCTGGTAGAGGGTCTTGCCGTGGCCGATCCAACGGTCGTTGCGATCAAGGAAGGCTTCCCCATGGTCGGCTGTGAAGACGATCAGCGTGTTGTCGTAGAGACCGTTGTCTCGCAAGTGTTGGAGGAGGCGCCCGATATGTAGGTCGGTAAAACGGATCTCCGAGTCGTAGAGAGCTCGGATGTAGGTCAAATCATCGTCACGGATTGTCTCGCTGCGGGCTCTCTTGAGCAACGAATTGTACTTCTCGCCACTTTGGACGTCGCCCTGATATTCGGGATAAAAATCGAAACCTTCATGCAGCCGGTAGGCAAAATGCGGATCGAAGTAGTGCAGGAGCAAGAAAAAAGGCTGCTGCTGTTGGGGATCGAGGACGGCGAGGGCTTTGTCGGTGACCGAGGCAGACGACACGTGGCCGGGGCCGCGGGCGTCGGCTTCGTCGAAGCGGTCGAAACCTCGGTCGAAGCCGAGGCGACTGCCGACATAGGTGTGGGAGACGATCGCTGTGGTCGGGTAGCCGTGCTCGCCGAGGACCTCGGCCAGAAATTGAACGTCGTCTGCAGGTCTGGCGGGCTCTTTGCTGTCGGCGAACCCCAAAGCCCCTGGATATTGAGAGGTCAGTAGAGCGGCGACCGAGGGCGAGGTCCAAGGGGCGTGGGCGAAGGCGTTTTCGAAAGTGATCGACTCGGCGGCCAAACGGTCGAGCTGAGGTGAAGTCGCCCGCGGATAACCCATGAAGCCGAGATGGTCTGCCCGCAGCGTGTCAACCACTACCACGAGGATGTTGGGGCGCACGGAGGCGCTGTCGGTCCCACTGTCGGTCCCACTGCCGACCTGGCATCCCGCCACCAGGGCCAGAGATGCGACCCAAGCTGGGATGACGGATTTTGATCGTCTGCCAGTGATGATCATGGCGTGTTGGAGTCCGCGGGCTGAGGGCTGGTGGGGTCTGAGCTATCGAGGTAGCCGAGGGCTTCTAACCGTCGTCGTTGCTCCTCGGACAAGACGGGGGAGGGCTCGTCGTCGTGGCGCACCGAAGTTGCGACGGCCAGGTGACGATCGAGCAAACCTTCGAGCTCGGCTCGGATTTCCGGCTGGGAGACGCTGAGGTCCGTGGTCTCGTCGGGATCCGACGGCAGGTGGTAGATCTCGGTACCGCCATCGGCTGCGCGTCGAATCAGCTTGTGTTGATCGTAGGTGAGGGCGCTGAGGGCGGTCTCCCAGGGTTCCGATTGCCACTCGGGGTGACGTTCTCGGACGGTACGAAAGGCGGTCTCGAAGGGGGCGGTGTACTCGCTCAATCTGGGCCGTCGTGATTTGGGATCGAGCAGGCTGACGGCGTGGGAGGTCGCGGCGACCGGATTGTCGATGCCGGCAAGGGTGAGAACGGTAGGAAAAACATCGAAGCTCATCACCGGGCGAGGGTCGCGGCCAGGAGAGAGGTGGGACGGAGCATGGACCACGAGGGGTACCCTCACCAGCGCGTCGTAAACCGAGTATTGGTGGTCGAGGAGATGGTGTTCACCCAGGTGCTCGCCATGGTCCGAGGTCAGCACGACCATCGTATTCTCCAGATGGCCGGCTGCAGTGAGCGCCGCCAGCAAGTCCCGCAAGAGCTCGTCGAGCTCGGCGATGGTGGCGTCATAGGTGCCGGCGATCACCCGCAATTCTTCCTCGGTGAAGTCTTGCAGGCCGAAGTTGTAACTCCAAATCGCCGGCCAGCTGCGGTCGACTTCATAAGACCGGGGGACGTCGTGGGGTGGCATCACCCGTTCGCGGTATTGTGCTGAAGGAATTCTCGGGCGGTGGGCCTCCATGTAGTTGAGAAATGCGAAGAAAGGCTGCGGCTTCGACGGTGTCTTTACAGCTGCGTCCTCGGTTTCGAGCCAGTTGAGCAGTGCCTCGCCGGCCAAACGGCCAGAAGCCTTGATGTCCCATTTGCGGACATTGTTTTTGGCGTAGCGTCGCGGTAGCTCGTTGCTCTTGTCGCGGGGCGACAGCTTCTCCCGCACAATCTGCCGCGCCCGTTCGAGGTAACGCTCGCTCCAGGGGTGCAGATGAACGTCGAAACCCTGGTGGAAGTTCCCTTGTTTGGCAATGTGGGGATTGGCGGACCAGAGAAAGGTGCGGTAGCCGTTCTCAGCCAGAATCTCGGCCAGAGTCTGGTGGCGAGAAGGCAGGCGTGTGTGTTTGTTGTCAGCGCCATGTTCTCGAGGCAACAGGCCCGTGAACATCGATCCGTGGGAGGCCAGCGTAATCGAGCCGGGGGAGACGCAGTTTTCGAAGACAGTGGCCTTCTGGGCCCAGCGATCGAGGAACGGGGTGGTCGCGATCGGGTAGCCGTAGAGGCTCATGCGATCCGCTCGTACGGTATCCCACACCACCCACAGGATGTTGGGCGGTGGCGGTGCCTGGCGGCCACAGCCAGCGAGAATCAGCAACAACAGGCCGAGTGTCATCAAGAGATGCAGTCTCGAAGCGTGGGCTTGATCCAATTCGCTTGGTCTACTGTGTGCCGACATCAGACCCTTTGTTGCAAGAGGTTAAGGGCGATCCAGAACCTCGGGGTCGGATCGAGCGGCGATTGTGGCATCGCCACCGGTTGGTGACAAGGTTGCTAGATCCCATCTACAGACAGTTCGGGAGCGCGTCCGGGTCTGTGGGCTCCGCGCGGTACCTAACTCGCACGATCTCTTACGTGCCGCCGTAAGATCTATTGATTTCTAGTACTTGAGCCGATTCTTCGATGTTCGCAGCTCAAACAATCAGCTCCGTGCTCGCTCCACAGACCCGGACGCAGAGACCGAAAACGGCAAAACTGGATGGGATCTTGTTAGGCTCGGCCGCCGGCACCACGTCTTGGAGTCACAAAGACTTGTTTTTCGATATCTGGAACCATGTTTTGCCCCCACAGTCATTGCAGAGATGGTTGTGGAGATGGCAGTCCTTCGCGGCGTTCGTTTTGGCGTTTGGCTCGTTGGCAGGCTGCGGGAACGAAGACCGAGTGGGGCGAGAGATCGCACACCGTTTCATTGAGCAGGAGTCGATCGAGACGTTTCAGCGGACGGATCTATTTACCCTGAGCAGTCTGGAAACCTGGAGTTTTGACAGGCCCAAAGATCTCGAGCCGTGGCGGCAGGAGCTCTTCGACCGCCGCTTCGAGCAGCGCGGGCTGAATTTGGTCATGTTGAGCTCCAAGCGGCGTCCGCGGCTGCTGCGGCAGGTCGACTGGCAGGCGGACGAAGTCCATGCTCTGGAAGTTTTGCTCGGTGGTTTTTCCCGCGGCATCGGCCGAATCTTTTGGGCTGATGACGGTGAGGACTTCTCGGACGACCGTAGTTTGGCAGCCCGACGGGCGGACGATGTTGATCCCGAGCGGCTGGTCTTCGATCTCACCTTTCACCCTCGTTGGCGAGGCCACATCGAGCGGCTCAAGATTCAATTCGAGTCGACCCAGAAGTCGCCGATCTTGTTGCGCGAGATCTTGGTGTCGCGATTCCTGCCGGTGGCTGAGAGCGTTGCTGCTGCCGCCTCACGGTCTTGGAAAATTGATCTCGACAACGAGGCGCGCAACGGTTTTCTAGCCCTTCCGGGTGTCCCCGTTGATCGTCGCTGGCAGATCCCTGCGGACGCAACCCTGCGGGTCGGATTCGCGATGGGTGCTGGAGCGCGTCGCCCGGTGCGATTCGGTGCGGAGATCGAAGTTGATGGCCAGGGGACCCAACTGCTGTTCGAGGAGGTTGTCGAGCCGATCTCGGGCGGTCCCGCGACTTCTGAACCTGAAGCGACCGCCCCGGCGACGACGGCCCCGGCGACGACGGCCCCGGCATTTGAGCGCTTACCGCAGGGACAGTGGCACGATCGTGAGATCAGCCTGGCGGAGTTTGGCGGTGAGATGGCGACGGTGCGGTTGACCGTCGAACCCGACGACGGGCCACGGGAAGATTACGACCTGATCCAGGGATTGTCGTATTGGGCCAATCCTGAAGTGTTGCGGGCCGCGCCGCGGCGATCGATGCGATCGCCAGGCTCGGCGCCGGTGAACGTGGTCCTGATTTCAATCGATACCCTGCGGTCCGACCACATGTCGCTTTATGGGTATGAGCGCTTGACCACTCCCAAGCTCGACGGTTGGGCGGCCCGCCGGGCCACAGTTTTCGAGAATGCGGTGGCCTCGTCACCGTGGACAATGCCGTCGCACTTGACGATGTTCTCGGGACTCGATGCCATGCATCACGGTTTCAACCACTCGGGAATCGTACCGGACCGTTTCCAGCTGATGGCGGAGGAGCTCAGGCAAGCTGGTTACAACACGCTGGCGGTGACCGGTGGCGGCTTCATGAGTCCGAGCCAGGGGTTCGGGCAAGGATTCGACCGTTATCAATACTGGCCGGAAGCCCAATCTGAAGGCGAGATCGAACATGGTGTTGGCCGGGCGCTCGACTGGATCGATTCGGTCGCGGACCAGCCGTTTTTTCTCTTCTTTCATACTTACGAAGTGCATTGGCCTTACCGTCGGCGGGCGCCGTTTTTCGAACAATTCATGGGACCGGATGTGGCAGCCGCGCCGGAGGTGTATATCGGGATCTCCGATGATCCGCGTGAGCCCGAAGCGGGCTTCTTGCTCTCTCAGAAGTTGTTTTGGAAGCCGGAGAAGAGGATCCTGGAACGTAGCCCGGTCACCACCGCCGAACTTCCTGAAATCGTCGGTCGCTACGACTCGGGGATCGGCTTCGCGGATCTTCAAGTGGCGCGTCTGCTCGACCGGTTCGAGGCCGGTGACCTCAGTGATCGGACCTTGATTCTGATTACATCGGATCACGGCGAAGCTCTTGGGGAGCGCGGTCTCGGGGGGCATGCCTACTTGGATGAATTCAATCTGATGGTGCCGCTCCTGGTCTCACTGCCCGACGGTCGCGGATGGGGGCAGCGGGTTCACCGCCAAGTCCGTGGTACCGACCTGCTGCCGACCGTGCGTCAGCTGGTGGGTTTGGAGCATCCGGCGGTGGACGGTCGGTCGCTGGTGCCGTTGATCGAGGATCCTTCAGCGGCGCATCCGCCGGAAGCCTGGAGCTACGCCGCGTTCTCCAACCGAGGGATTGCGCTGCGGCTCGACAACCGGTTGAAGTATCGTTTCAACAACACGGCGTGGCAGCCGTTGGTGGCCCGCGACCAGCTCTTCGATCTGCAGAGCGATCCAGCCGAGGAACTCGATTTGGTGAGTTCAGAGCGTGATGTGGAGGGGTTACGGCGCCGGGTCCGTGAACAGATGGCCGCGTGGACGGCGATCAAGCTCCGGGTTCAGTTTCGTAACGCGTCACCGCGGCCGGTCAGTGGCAGGGTACGCGGGGCCGGGATTCATCCAGCGATCGTCAAAACTCTCGCTCTGCCGGCAAAAGGCCTGACCTGGATCAAGTTGGGGATGGCCGAGTTTCGCATGCAACCCGGCGAGGAGTTTTCTTTTTATCTCGAACGGGTCGAAGGCAAACGATTGCGGTTCGAAATTGATGAGCCAGCGGGTGATCCGCAGTCGGCGACGGACTTCTTTGCGGCGGATGTTGACGTCGAGACATTGACGACCGACTGGGAAATTGCCCAAACGGAAGGAATCTGGACATCACATCCTATTGACAATGCTGCATCCTCGGCTGCCGCAACCGCTATCTTGGTTTATCGACCCCAACATGTCGGACCGGCCGAAGGGGCGCCGACGCCGACCGCGGATCCCAAAATCCTGGAGCAGCTCGAGGCGCTCGGTTATGTTCCCTGAGCGACGCCCCGAGTCGCGTGGGGCATTGCGCGCCGTGCGCGGGGGATTGTTGCCCTGGGAAATGTTGCCCTGGTGAGGGTTGAGCCACAACTAGGCTTGAGATACCTTCTCTTCGATGAATCGACGCTCACAGATTTTGTTGATGGCTTTGGTGTTGCCGGCGTGGGGCGCCGGCCTGTTCTTCTCGATGAAGGAACGGACCCGGCAGCTCCGGCCGTCCCCGCAGCACAAGTGGTTTGCTCGCTACGCGGCGTTGGAGCCGTTGCTCGGAGACAGCCAGACGGTGGCTTTGGTGTATGACGCGCCGACTCAAGGGCAAGGTAAGTCGCAGCTGTTCAAAGCGCAATACGTGCTGGCGCCGAGAATCGTGCAGTTGGCCAATAAGCTTCCATTGTTGGAAACCCACCGGGTTCGCCGGATGCCGCTGATTTATGATTTCAGGAAACCGCGGGTGCTGGAACAGACCCTGGCGGAGACCGCTACCAAAGCCGAGGAACGTGGTTTCAGCATGACGACAACACAGGTCGATTGGGCGCTGGCTTTGGTCCAGTTTCGGAAGAATTGACGGTGCTCGCGGCGCTTGTTCCGTTGTTCCTGGCGGTTGTCGGTGGAGCAGCCGTTGCCGCCTTGTTGCGGCGCCACGGCTGGTCGTGGGAGGCGACGGTTCCCTATGCGTTGGTGCTGGGGCCGGGCGTCGGCTTGGGGCTGGCGTCGTTGGGGTTCTTTTTCTGGGTCTTCGCGGGCTTCCATCCTCCTGGACGCTGGGTCCAGTTGGGGTTGATCATGGTATTGGCGCTAGTACTCGCGGCGCCGGTTTATGGGCGTCTGGATGGCGGGGTCGAGCCGCTCGTCAGGCGATCTAGATGGTTCCGGCGGCCGACCGTGCCACAGCTCATAGCAGGGCTGCTTGTGATCACGACGCTTGTGATCGTCATCGCGACTTTTCCCTTGGCTCGGGTGTCGCAACCTTTCGGGTTTTACGACGCGGTAGCGATTTGGAACCCACGATCGTTCTTTCTGTTTCGCTCAGCAGGCGATCTGGCCGAGATCTATTCTGACCTCAGACACGGTCACCCGGACTATCCACTGCTTCTTCCAGGGGCTTTGGCAGCGCAATACAGCCTGCTGGGGAAGGAGCATGTCGCGATTCCCCAGGTCACAGGTCTACTGTTCGCGTTGTCGGCCTGTGCCGCGGTGTTCCTGATGGTCGCCAGGTATGGCTCGCTGGCAGCCGCCGGCTCGGCGGCCGCGTTGTTGGCGGTGACTCCGAGCTATTGGCGCTGGTTGTATGCCCAGTATGCAGATCTGCCGCTGGCGTATCTATTCGTTGTGGCGGCGTTGGTCTTGGCGAGTCAACTCGAGGAACCGGCGCGTCGTCTGCCCGCTACTTTGACCGGTTTCTGTCTCGGCCTGCTCACTTGGATCAAGAACGAAGGCTTGGTCTTGGCTTTGCTCTTGGGAGTTGCGTTGACGGCGACGATTCTGGTGACCAAAGACTTCCGCAACGGTTGGATCCGTCGGGCGCTGTGGGGGCTGGTTGGAGGCCTGCCTGTTCTGGTGGCCTTGGGGCTGTTCAAGGTTTTCTGGTCACCGGTCAACGAGACAGGCATGTTTTTGCAGGATGCTTTGACCAAGATCGCAAACGTCGACCGTTGGCGAATCATCGCGCAGGCGTTCCTTGCGGAGCTGAACCCATGGTCCGGTATCGCTCTATGGGGGCTTCTCTGGCCGTTCATCATGATCGCCGCAGTCGTCTTTTGGCGACAGCGGCAAGCTGTCGGTCGGCCTTTTCTATTCGTCAGCCTTGCCGTGGCTTCAGCGTGGGCCGTCTATTTCACGGTTTATCTCTGCACCCCGGCCGGTTTGGTGTGGCACCTCGATAGCTCTCTGAAGCGTCTACTCCTGCAACTCGCGCCTCTCACTCTGGTGTGGAGTTTGCTTGGAGTCGGCGGGGCAGAGAGAGCGAAGGTAGACCTCGACTAGCGAGATCCTGTCTAGTCTTGCCGTTTTCGGTATCAGCGTTTCGGGTCTGTGGAGTGAGCACGGAGCTGATTGTTTGAGCTGTGAGCAACGAATGATTCTGGCTAAGTAATAAGAATCAATAGTGTTGTGGGCGAAGCGTAAGAGATCGCACGAGTTAGATTAGGCACCGCGCGGAGCCCACAGAACCGAACGCGCCCTAGAGCTGTTTCTGGACGGGAACCTTGCTATCGCCGGGGCGGGTTTAACCACTTTTCCGGCAGCTCCAGGGTCCGCATGCCCGCCCGTAGGCGTTCTCGCATGATCTCTAGCTGATGCTGGCTGGCAGGGGCGCGCGCCAGATTGTTGCGTTCATCGGGATCCAGCTCTAAATCGAAGAGCTCTTCTTCGTTGGCCGGTCCGGTGTAACGAATGTACTTCCAGCGGGAGGTGCGTAGCGCTAAAAGGGGCGGCTTTTTTTTGGGTCGGTAGGGTGCGATGTAGACCCAGTCTTCTCTCCAGTCCGCAGCCGGATTGGCGAATAGAGAGAGTAGGTTGCGGCCATCGAGGGCCAATGAAGGTTCCGGCGTTACGCCCGCAGCCGCCAGGAACGTGGCCGGAAGATCGACGTTCAGGGCGGCTGCCTCCAGGCGAGAGCCGGGTGGGATGTGTCCGGGCAGGCGCATCACCAGTGGCACCCGGATGGACGGCTCGTAAGCCAGCTTCTTGCGGATAATGCCGTGTTCTCCGAGCAGGATGCCGTTGTCGCTGGTGAATACGAGGAGGGTTGTCTCGCGTAGCCCATTGTCGCTGAGCGTCGCCTCGACACGACCAACGACGTCGTCGATGCTTGGGATCATCCGTGCGTAGTCCCGCAAGATGCCCCGCAGTGGCTCCGCTTCGGCGGGGTGCTCGCCAAGCGCCAAGGCATAGGCCGGCGCCGTCATCTCTTCGCGAACATAGGATGGCAGGGTATCTGGGTTGTCCTTGGCGCTGGCCGGGAGGATGATCTCGGCATCGCGGTAGAGATCTGCATGGCGCGGCGGGGGGGTGAGTGGGTAATGCGGGTTCTTGAGTGAGATCAAAGCGAAGAACGGACCCTCGCCTTGGGAAGCGATCCAGGCGCTGGCTCGTTCGCCCACCGCGTCAGTGCTGTAACCCTCAAAGGGTTGTTCGACTCCGTTGACGTTGAGGTTTCCATTGACATAGTGCCCCTGGCCGAAGCGACCAGCAAGACATTCCCAGTGATCGAACTCTGGGGGCGGCGTACAATCCGCGATGTGGTACTTGCCGAAGAATGCAGTGCGGTAGCCTTCTTGTTGGAGCCGCTTGATCACGCTGGCCTCAGGCTCCTTGATGTTGCCGTCGTTGCCCGTGACCCCGGTGCGGTGCGTGTAACGACCCGTCAGCAGGGTCGCTCGGCTGGACCGGCATACCGACGTCACCACGAATGAGTTCAAGAAGGTGGCCCCTTCCTGGGCGAGACGATCGATGTGGGGCGTCTCGATAAAAGGATGGCCACTGGCGCTCAGAGTGTCGTAACGCTGATCATCACTCAGCACCACGACGATGTTGGGCAGACGCCCGCCTTCGGGCAGACCCTCACTCTTGTGCTGCCCGTCGCCGCCACTGCGAGGATTGGCGGTGCAGGCCAGTAGCCCAAGTCCTCCTAGCGCGCACCACAGTAGCGAGCACCACGGTGGCGCGCACCACAGTAGATGCTTGCCGACGGCTGGGCCCGCATTCGGATTGCTGGCGTTCAATAGCGCCACCAAGGGAAGAATCTAGAGACCGAGGGCTTGACCATACAATCCTCCAACCTGTTGTGCCAGGACATCGAAACGGTGCAGCGATTGCGCCAGGATATCGAAACGGCGAGGTGATTCTCGCATCGCCTCCTACTACTGGCAAGGTCTGCTAGGATCGGCCATCAACAGCGGCCCAGACGGGTTAGACATGCAACTCGAGACGTGCAGAGAATCTTCGCCCCGGTGGCGGCTACGGAAATCGGAAGTGCTTGAGGTCGATGGATTTAGCGCTAGCGTTTCGCCCTCCACCGCGGAGTTGCCTTTAGTCATCGGAGCGGAGGGAGAAGGCAAACTTGGCGAGTAGATGCTGGGGCTCGAGTTCGAGCCTCTTTCGGTTCTTGGCTTGGGGAATCGTCGGGCTCATGTACGGTTGTGGCTCGCTGCCGGAGAACGAAGTCGAGCGCTGGGAGATCGCCGAACGGCTGGTGGCCGAAGAGCCATCGGGGACCTTCGATCGCAGCCTTCTCTTCGATGAGGTCGAAGTGTTCGAGTGGCGATTCGAGACCGCGAGAGATCTCGACGCCTGGCGCTGGAGTCAGCTCGACGAGCCACCGCAGTTGGTTCCGGGGGGAGTCCGAATCCGGCGTGGCGCCAAGGTTCCCTCAATGGTGCACAAGATTGATCTCGACGCCTTCGATATCGACGCCATTGATATCGATATTGCTGGTTTGCACCGTGGCCCGCTGCGTTGGTTCTGGACCGCCCCGGGAGAGAACTTTGTTGCCGAGCTCGGATCGTCGATCGATGGTGACTCGAGGACTGGCGCCGATGTTGTGCGGCATCGACTCGCAGTGTCCGAGCATCGCGGCTGGGCCGGAATGATCCATCGCTTGCGCATCGATCCAACAATAGCTCCGGACGAGGAGGTGCGGGTCGAGAGAGTTCGTGGGGTGCGCTTCGAGGCTCCCGAAGGTCTCCTTGACGCCGCCGTCCAGTTGGGCTGGAAGGTCGACATCGGTCACGAGATGCGCAATGCATTGTTGACTCCACCGAGTCACCCGATGGAACGTCGAATCGAGGTCCCCAAGCAGGCTCGGATGAGGTTCTCCTATGGCCTGGTGGGCCGATCTGCAACGCCGGTGACTTACCGGGTCTCAGCGCGTCCTGAACATGGCGAGCTTGAACATGGCGAGCTGATCGTTCTGTTCGAGCAGATCGTAGATCCGGCGGTTGATGACCTCGAAGTTTGGCGCAACGCTGAGATTGATCTGTCAGCCTTTGGCGGTCAATCCGTTCAGTTGGTGTTGGAAACCTCGGTATCCGAACCATGGAATGCCTCAGCGGGGTTGCCGGTTTGGGGGAATCCAGAAATTTTCCGCCCAGCGGCGTCGGCTCGGCCCAATGTCATTTTGATTTCGGTCGACACATTGCGACCCGATCATCTTTCTCTCTATGGTTACAAGCGCCAGACGTCGCCGCGATTAGATGCCTGGGCGGCTCGCTCAGCGGTCGTCTTCGAGACCGCGGTCGCATCGGCGCCTTGGACGTTGCCTTCACACGTGTCTTTGCTCAGCGGAATCGATGCAGATCGCCATGGGGTCAACCATCGATTGCCGATGCCGACCTCGATCCTTTCGCTGGCGGAGATCTTGCGTGATGATGGTTATCGCACCCTGGCGACCACTGGTGGTGGATGGATGCGTCCCGCTTATGGTTTTGCCCAAGGCTTTGATCGCTTTCACTATTGGCCTCTCAAGACCGACAAGGACGACGAGCTCGAGCTCGGGGTCGAGAGGGCCTCGGCGTGGCTGGCGACGGCTTCGAGGGAGCCGTTTTTTCTCTTCCTACATACCTTCGAGGTCCACAGTCCCCACCGTCGTCGTCAGCCGTTCTTCGATCAGTTAGGCGGTTCGGGCTTGCCGGAAGATGCCTCTATGGTCGCGACCGGGCAGAGCTTTGCTGACCCTAAGCAGGGCTACTTGGTGCGTAAGGAGTTTCACTGGCATCGGCCGGAAGAGGGCAAAGTGCCAGTGCCTCGCGAAGAGATATCGGAGGTCATCGACCGTTACGACAGTGGAATAGCCTTTGCCGATTTTCACCTCGGGAGGTTTCTGGAGCGGGTCGCGGAGCTTGGTCTCGATCGCAACACCTTGATTGTTTTCACCTCGGATCATGGCGAGGCGTTTGGCGAGAAGGGGCTCGACTCCCACGGCTACCTCTACGACTTCAATCTTTTGGTGCCCTTGATTGTCAAGTTGCCAGACAATCGTGAAGCAGGCCGAAGTGTTGTCGAGCAAGCGCGATTGATCGATGTCCTGCCGACCGTGCTCGATGTGCTCGAGATCGACCCTTCCAAGTTGCCGCAGATCGATGGCGAGTCTCTCCGTCCGCTGATCGACGGCGAGGTCGAAGACTTGCCACGGGAGGCCTGGAGTTATGCCGCGTCAAGCAACCGAGGGATCGCTTTGCGTCGGCCGCGGACCAAGTATCTGTTCAACAACACTGCTTGGGATTTGCCGAGCGGACGCGACGAGTTGTATGACTTGAAGGCGGACCCGAGGGAGGAAACGAATCTCTCTGGCACGGAGCTCCTACCTCCGCAGATCCGGGAGCGGGTGCTCGAACGCTTGGCTGTGAGCTCACCCGGAATCGAGATCGCGGTGCGGTGCGGTGGCGAATCGGTGTGCCATGGTCGACTGCTGGGGCCTGGCATTCGCGGCTTCCAGCTCAAGACCCTGGAGCCGGATGGGGCGCCGCTGAGTTGGGATGAGAATCTTGCCGGGGAAGCAACATTCTCGATTCCAGCCGGCGGGCGAGGCAGATACCTCTTCGAAAGCCAAGCTCAA
>JAJCXQ010000401.1 GCA_029263355.1 Acidobacteriota bacterium
TAGGCGGGACCTGGTCGTTCTATCCGGAGCCTTACCAGATCTGGTTCATCAAACGCTGTTTCGACGCGATGAACGACTTCGCTGCTGCTCGCCATTCAGGTGCGATTCACCCGCACGAAATTCGAGGCGCGATCAGCTTCCACGAACTCGAAGAGGAGGTCGACGGTCGGGCGCCGAAACACACCTACAATCAGGTGGTTTCGAGATATTTGGCAGACCAGCTCGACGGCGAGCTACTCGATCAGAGTGAGCAGGCCACCTGGTCGCAGCTGGCGGCGGTACAGCAGCAGAATGAAACTGCGGTTGCGCGCTGTGTCGGCCTAGTGGTCGAGACCCGACCCGATCATCTGTCGAGCGATGAGGTCCTCCGTGTCCGTCGGTTGGGCGCCACCAAAGTCCAGATCGGCTTTCAGAGCTTGTCCGACGAAGTTCTGGCCAAGAATCATCGCGGGCACGATGTGGCAGCGACGCGTAGGGCGATGTACATGTTGCGGGCAGCGGGATTCAAGCTCCATGCCCATTGGATGCCGAATCTCTACGGCTCAGACCCCGACGGTGACATCGAGGATTTTGCACGCGTCTTCGACGATGCTGATTTTCGCCCCGACGAGCTCAAGATCTACCCCACCAGTCTGATCGAGAGCGCCGAGCTCATGCGTTATTACGAGTCGGGACAATGGCGTCCTTACAGTGAAGCTGAGCTCTTGCGAGTGCTGAGTCGATGTCTGTTGCAGGTGCCCGAGTATTGCCGCGTCACCCGCATTATTCGCGACATTCCAGGCGACGACATTCATGCCGGCAACAAGGTGACCAACTTCCGCGAGGTGGTTGAGCGAGATCTGCAGCGTCAGGGTCGAGCTAGCAGCGATATTCGCGCTCGCGAGATCCGCGGCGAGGCGGTTGATCCCGATCAATTGACCCTCGAGGGATTCGACTACGAGACCTCGATCGGTCAAGAAGTCTTTTTGCAGTTCATTACTCCTCAACGCAAAATAGTTGGTTTCTGTCGGCTGGCGCTACCGGAGGTCGAGGCTGACATTCCCGAGATTGCTGCCAGCGCCATGATCCGCGAAGTGCACGTCTATGGGGTTGTAGTGAGCCTTGGCGACGCGCGTCGGGATCGCTCTCAACACTTGGGGCTGGGGCGGCGGTTGATCGACCGAGCTGCACAACTTGCCACCGACGCCGGATTCCACAATCTTGCTGTGATTTCGTCGGTCGGTACCCGAGAATATTATCGCCGCCTCGGCTTTTCCGATGGCGAGCTTTACCAACATATGAGGTTGACGTCATCGTGAAACGCGTAGGCATTTTTGGTTGGGGCGTCGTCGCTCCGCGATCGCCGAATATTGACGTTTTCAGCCGCAATCTGGAAGCTGGCGAGAGCTGGCTGGAACCCTTCAATGGTTTTGGCCCCGACAACTTCCTGGTCGGGGTGCCAGAGTTCTCGTTCGACGACTATCAAAGCTGGGTGGTCGAGCGCTTCAAGCCCAATCGCTTCTCTCAGCTCGAGAGCAAGATGGGGCTGCCGGTGAAGTACGCCATCGGAGCATTCATTCAGTCACTCCGCCAGAATCCCGGCCTCGAGCAGGAGTTGCAGGCCCTCGGCACGCAGTCCCACATTTACCTCGGCACCGGCCTCGGCGATATCGTGACTCAGTATGAGCAGTCGCTGGCCTTCCACCGGGCACAACGTCGCTGGGAGCGCTTCTGGGCGTCGCCGACGCGCAATAGTGAGCGCCGGATCTATGAGGAACGGTGCGCGGCGAGAGATGGTGCTTGCCCCGCTCGAACGGACTCTGGAGCGTCGATTCCTCCGCGGCCCGAATCCGTGCCCGAGGACGATCGCGATCTGGCGGAAGAAACGTGGTGGAATTTCTGGAGCTCACGCTCGCCCCAGCTCAAGACCTACCTCGAAGAGATGCGTGCCATCGAAGCGGTGGCGGTGGAAGGTGATGTCGAGTCGGGCAAGCTCAAGGCGATCAAAGACAAACATCGCGCCCTGCGTCGGTTGCAGGAGAAGTGGGGGACGCCTCAGCCGCCTTGGCAGGCGGTTTCGTCGAACTTCATTTGGAATATCGACAACATCGCCGCTGCCCAGATTTCGATGCTCGGTCAGATTACCGGCATGTCGATCGCGGTCGGCGCGGCGTGTTCGACCTTTGGCGTTACTCTCAAACTGGCCCTCGACGCGATCCGCTCCGGAGACGCCAAGGCGGTGGTGATCGGCGCTACCGACCCGCCTCCCAGCCCGTTGCTGGTTGGGGCGTTCTACAACGCCCGCGTGATTTCGGCTGATGCCCAGGTGTCGAAACCGCTCACCGAGCTGCGTGGGACTCACATTGCAGGGGGCTCGGTAGTGTGGATCGTTGGCGACTATGACCATATGACAGCGAAGGGTTTCAAACCTCTTGGCATGGAGCCACTGGCAGTCGGAGTGACGTCCGATGCCGACCACATCATCACGCCTTCGAAGGAAGGGCCGACGGAAGCCATGCGTATGGCTCTCGAGCGTGCCGACACTGAGGGGGCTGAAATCGCTTCTTGGGATCTGCATGCCACCGCCACCCCCGGTGACTTCAACGAGGTCGAGATCTTGCGGGACTTGATGTCCGAGGATGTGTTGGTGACGGCCCGCAAAGGGATCTTCGGCCACGGTATGTCAGCGGGTGGAGGCTGGGAGTTGACCGCGCAATACTTGGGTTACGAGCGCGGCGAAATTTATCCCACCGGTCTGCGGCGAGATGAGCTCAACCGACAGATCGCTGGAGTCCATCAAAACTTCGCCTTCGACAGCAGTTGCACTGCGCCTCGCGGCCCGGTCGGCAAGTTGTCGATGGGAGTGGGTGGCATCAATGCCTGTGTGGTGTCACGTCCGTTGGCCGATGAGGATGAAGAGTAAGCTCGAAGCCAGGGTGGCTACGGAATGACGGTAGCCCGGTCGACGCGCGACCTGGTGCTGCCGGAGGACGACGCTCAGGCCGTCCTGTTGGTGCAGGCGGTGGAAGAGGCCGATCGCACCGGAGAGCTTCTGACACTCGACGTTCGGCGATCGGCGACCGCTCGAGCACGCCAGACGAACGCCGGTGACGATGCGTCGTGGCTCGCAGTGCGGGCCCGCGACCTGTGTGGTCAGCTGGAACAGGAGATGCCCTTCCTGCCGCGTTTTCGGCGCTGGACGAACCCGGTTCGCGGCCTGTTGGTGCCAGCGGTGCTAGTGGCGTTTGTGCTCGGGCTCGGCACCAATGCACTAGGGCCCGAGAAGCGCGTCAACGTATTAGCGTTGCCGCTGATCGGCTTGATCGCATGGAATCTGGCGATGTTGGCCTTGCTGGCGGTGAAGTCGTGGTTGCCTGTGGGGCGGATGGCGTTGCGCTCTGGGGCGCCTCGCCTCGTCGAACGACTGGCAGCCATGGCGCGACGTCTGATCGCGCGCCTGCCCCGGGACCATCGTGACGAAACCTCGCAAGCGCGCCTGAAACAAGCCCTCGGACGATACCTCACGGCCTGGCTGCCGGCGGTGACGCCATTGGCAGCAGCCCGCAGTCGTCGCTTGATGCATGCCTGCTCGCTGCTGTTGATCGTCGGTGTAGTAGCTGGGATGTACGCCCGTGGCATCGCGTTCCAGTACCGAGCGAGTTGGGAGAGCACCTTCCTCCAAGGCGCCACGATCGATCGTTTTCTTGGGGCCGTTCTGTCGCCGGCCGCCTCACTGCTCGGCATCCCGGTGCCGCGAGCTGCCGAGATCGAGAGCCCATCGACTGGTGATGCGGCGCCATGGATCCATCTCTACGGACTGACTGCGGCATTGTTCGTCGGTTTACCGCGTCTGCTGCTGGTCATTCTCGAAAGCGTGCGTTGTGCGCGCCGACGCCGTCGGGTGACACTGACCCTGGCGGATGGCTACGTGCGTCGCCTGCTGGCTTCGGTTGATACTTCGGAGCGCCGTCTCGAGGTGATTCCTTATAGCTATCGGCCGTCGGCGCGGACGGTTGATGGGTTGAAGCGTTTGCTGTTCGATCTTTTCGGCCCGCGATCAGAGATTCGGGTGCTTCCGACCTTTGACTATGGGGGAGAGCCGGAGAGCCTCGAACCGTCGCGCGGTCGCTTGCGAGCGGTACTCTTCGGCCTCGCTCAGACGCCGGAGGTCGAGGTCCATGGCGAGTTCTTGCAACACATTCAGCAGGAGCTTGCGGACGGCCAGGCGTTGCTGCTGGTGGTTGATGGATCGGCCTACCGCCTGAAGTTGGAAGGCGGCGGCGGGGTCGACGAGAGAATGGCAGAGCGGCGGCGGGCCTGGGACCGGGTTGCTCGCGACGCTGGACTATCCGCGCTCCACGTTGACTTGATGCAGCCGTTACCGGACGAGGTGTTGACCCGGACCGTTGCTGCCGCTTGGCCTGAGGGTGTGCTCGATGGCGTGCTCGATGGCGTGCTCGGAGGGGATACATGACCCGCCGAGTCAACCTCAGCCTGGTGTCTCACACCAATGTTGGCAAGACCACCCTAGCGCGGACCTTGTTGCGTCGCGACGTCGGCGAGGTGCTCGATCAGGCTCATGTTACTGACGTCGCGGTGGGTTACACGCTGATCGAGACCCCTGACTACGAACTTTGGTTGTGGGACACGCCAGGTTTCGGCGATTCCGTGCGGCTTCTGAAGCGACTCCAGCGCCATGCTCAGCCGATCGTTTGGTTCGTCCAGCAAACCTGGGACCGGGTGACGGATCGGCCGTTGTGGTGCAGCCAGCAAGCCGCCCTCAACATCCGGGACGAGGCCGATGTTGTGCTCTATCTGGTCAACGCCACCGAAGAGCCGGAGGATGCTGGCTACCTGGTGTCGGAGCTCGAGGTTCTGAGTTGGATTGGGCGACCGATTGTACTGTTGCTCAACCAGACCGGCGGTGGTGATGCTGCGCCAGAGGCAAAAGCTCGACAGCTCGACATTTGGCGGCGTCATGTCGAACGCTGGCCGGTCGTCGAGGACGTGCTTGCCCTCGACGCCTTCAGCCGTTGTTGGGTGCAAGAAAGCGTCCTGCTCGAACGCATTGTCGACCTCCTGCCCGAAGACCGTCAGTCGGCGATGAAAGAGCTCGAAGCGGCTTGGAATCGTCGTAACCTGGCGGTCTTCGATCAGGCCCTCGACGCCATGGCGCGTTATCTTCATGCCGCCACCGTCGACAACGAAGAGCTGGCGAATCGCAAACCGAGCCGAGCCGATAAGCAGCAAGGTATGGAAGCCCTGGCCGAGCGCTTGGAGCGCGCCTCTGGCGAGCTGATGGTGACGCTGCTAGGACTCCACGGGCTCGAGGGTGCCACGGTAACCGAGATCGATCGCCAGCTCGACGCTTTTGCTATCGACGGCGAAGACCTCGTCGACCCGGAGAAGGGCGCGGTGTGGGGCAGTGTGGTCAGCGGCGCGTTGGGAGGGCTTTCCGCCGACCTGCTGTCCGGCGGCTTGAGCTTCGGCGGTGGCATGTTGGCCGGCGCCATTCTCGGTGCACTCGGCGGCGCCGGGCTGGCCCGCGGATTCCAGTTGATCAAAGGCGAGCAACGGCCCGCGGTGAGCTGGACACCGCCTTTTCTCGAGCGCCTCGTCCACCAAGTCTTGCTGCGTTATCTTGCCGTTGCCCATTTTGGCCGCGGCAGGGGCGAGTTCCAGGAGCGAGAAGCCTCACAGCGATGGCGCGATCGAGTCCGAGCGGCGTTGAAGCGGCGCAGCAAGATGGGGCTGATGGTTCTCACCCAGACGAAAAAGCAGGGCTTCTCGTCGCGCGGGGTTGGCGATCTGCGTCGACTGCTGGACGAGACGCTGCGTGAGGTCATGGTCGAAGCGTATCCGGGGGCGCGACGGTTGTTGGGGGTGGAAGAGTCGCCGCCAGAGAAGCTCGCTTCACAGCTCGACCTGGGAGACTGAGTCAGGACTGCAGGGTCGGCCGAGTGAGCTCACCACGCAGATTCTGCTGCATCTGATCTCTGACGATCTCGGGATCGAGACCACGGGACAGCAGATGGTAGAGTTTGGTCAAGGCGGCCTCTGGAGTCATGTCGTAACCACTGACGACACCAACTTCGCGCAAAGCATTGCCAGTGGCGTAGTCCGCCATGTTGACCGAACCCTCGAGGCATTGGGTGCAATTGACCAGCACAACACCCCGTTCGCTGGCTTGGCGCAGCACGTCGAGTAGCTCGGGGCGGTCAGGGGCGTTGCCGGCGCCGTAGGTGTGGAGCACGGCTCCCTGCAGTGGACCGAGGAAGCCCTTCAGGGTTTCGGGAGTGATGCCCGGAAAGATCCGTAGGTCGGCAACCTGAGCTTGGCCCACTTCGTCGAAGGCGACCGGTTGGCTGGGTGGTGGCAACTGTCGGCTGCGGTCAATCATCAGGTCGACGCCGGCCTCACCCAACGGTGGGTAGTTGGGTGAGCTGAAAGCCAGGAAGCGCTTGGCGCTGATTTTGGTGGCGCGGTTACCACGTAACAGCTGATGGCCGATGAACAGGCTGACTTCGGGGATCGGGTGGTGGGCAGCGATCAACAGGCTGGTGATCAAGTTTTCCCTGGCGTCGGTTCGCACTTCGCACAACGGAATCTGTGAGCCGGTGAAGACGATCGGTTTGCCCAAGTTGCGAAACATGAACGATAGCGCTGACGCCGAGAAGGCCATGGTGTCGGTGCCGTGGAGCACGATGAAGCCGTCGTAGCTTTGGTAGCGGCTCATGATGTCGCGACCGAGCTTCACCCAATCAGCAGGGCTCATGTTGGAGGAGTCGAGGAGGGGATCGTATTCGTGAATACGGTAGTGCGGCATGTCCTCGCTATTGAGAACCGATAGCCGAGCCATCTGTTCTTCGAGGAATCCTGGGGCAGGTTCGTAGCCATGGGCCCCTCGACGCATTCCTATGGTGCCCCCGGTGTAGGCGATGTAGACGGATTTCTTGGCTTTCATTGGGATCTTTCCTGCGACGCCGGTGCGCTCGCATTCTAGCTGTTTGGTGTTTGCTTGGGGTGGGCACGATATGATGCGGACGAAGTGAAGATTCTGATCAGCGGAGCGAGTGGCCTGGTCGGCAGGGCGCTGGCGAAGTCTCTCGACTCGGGGGGGCATCAAGTGCGGCGTCTGGTCCGTCGTCGCCCGATTTCGTCTGACGAGGTGTTTTGGGACCCAGCGACCGGGGGCCTGGACAAGGACGCTCTCGCGGGCATCGACGGGGTTGTTCACCTGGCGGGGGAGAACATCGCCAGCGGTCGGTGGACCGCCGCGTTCAAGCAGCGTGTTTTGGACAGTCGTACCAAGGGGACGCGATTGATCGCCGAGGCGGTTGCCGCCTGCGATCCGGCTCCAGCCTTGATCTCGGCTTCAGCGATCGGCTTTTATGGCGATACGGGGGAGCGGACGGTTGACGAAGACGACTCTGCAGGCACGGGATTTCTGGCGGATGTCTGCCGTCAGTGGGAGGCTGCGACCGAGCCAGCTGAAGCTGCTGGCGCACGGGTGGTCCACCTACGGATCGGTGTTGTGCTGAGCGCCGAGGGGGGAGCTCTGCAGCGGATGTTGCTGCCGTTCAAGCTCGGACTGGGCGGCGTGGTCGGCAGTGGCCGGCAGATGATGAGCTGGATTCACCTGCAGGATCTTGTGGCGAGTATCGTGCATGCCTTGGATCGTGAGGATCTAGTCGGTGCGGTCAATGCGGTGGCGCCCGAGCCGGTGACCCAACGTCAGTTCGCCAAGGTTTTGGGGCGGGTTCTCAGTCGACCCACCTTAGCGCCGATGCCAGCCTTCCTTGTTCGACTCCTTTTTGGTGAAATGGGTGAAGAGCTTCTGCTGGCAAGTAGTTGGGTTGCACCGAGCCGCCTGCAGTCGACGGCATTTTCATTCCGCTTTGAAGCCTTGGAGCAGGCCCTGAGGCACGAGCTCTGTGCTTGATCGCTGTTATGGCTTGACCCCGTGGAATCGCTGTCCCTAGAATGGCCGAGATTGTCGAACCCAGACTCAAGTATTCGGGTTACGCTTAGGCCGCACGCAGAGAGCCAGAAGGCGACTCATCGCTGGCGACTTGACGGACGACCCGGAACAGTAAAGGCCGGACTTCAGAGATGATCACCGGGCACAACACCGATGTGCGTTATGGCGATGTCGTCCTGCACGTCCAGACCGAAGACAAAGGGCAGTCCAACCCTTGCATCGAGAGCCTCATCTACTTCGGTGGGCAAGTCGTCGTCGCCAATCGTGCGAGTTATGCCGATTTGCTCCAGACTGGCAAGGGCGACGAAGAGATCATGGCGTTCATGGATCATCAGCATCGGACGATGATCAAGTCGATCCAGACCGGAAAATTCGACGACAAGATTCGCGTTTTCCTGCCGGAGAGGCCCAAGACTCAGCCGATCGAAACCGAGCCCGCGCCGAGCTTCGACATCTCGGCAGATAGCGGACGGACATTGGATCAAGTGATTCTCGAGTACCTCACCAGCGAAGCAGAACAAGAGCAGCTGCTGCTCGTGCTCGAAGAGGAGGTCGACCTCAAGGTCGGGATTGCTGCGGAACTTGCACTCAGAGCCCGCTCGAGCAGGAATGGTCAGCCGATAAGTGGGGCGTCCGTGACGGTCAAGATGATCTCTACCTTTGGCGGGCCACGAACCCTGGGACTCGGCGAGACCGACACCGAGGGTTTCCTTAGGATGCCGATCGAAATTCCGACGGTAGACCGCGGTACCGCGGCATTGATCATCACTGCCTCGGCGAGCATCGGCCAGGCAGAGCTCAAGCACTTACTGTAAGGGCCCACGAACTCATGCAGTCGATTTTCATCGAGCTCAACGGCGAGCGCACGGCGGTGGCGCCGGGTGAGACAGTCAGCAGTCTGCTCGAGAGCTTGCGCCGTGACGCCCGGGCCGTGGCGGTGGAGCACAATGGTGAGATCTTGCCACGGGATCGTTACGCCGCGGTCACCTTGACTAGCGATGATCGTATCGAGATCGTCTCTTTTGTCCAAGGCGGCTAGATCCCATCCAATTGTGACCCTCTGCCGGTCGCGCTGATGGGC
>JAJCXQ010000402.1 GCA_029263355.1 Acidobacteriota bacterium
CAGACCGAACATGCCATGGGGAATCTCGAGCTGAATCCCGTGCAATGCACGGACACCGTTGGAGTAGGTCTTCGACAGATTCTGGATCTTCAACACGAGCTTCCCCTTCTCAGTATCTGCGGATGAATCAAGGCGGTGGCCCGCGACCTACAGATCTAACTGTCGTCGATGGCAACTCCGTAAGTGACTCGACTGATGGATTGAGTGTACGCCACCAGCGGATTTGCTTGGACGCGACTCCTCACCCCTTGTCGGCGGTCCGACCCAGATCGAATCCGACTTGTAGTCTCAGAGGTAGCGATCATGGGTCACGCGGCGACGTTTTATGGGTCCCAACTTGACTCGCAATTACCTCGGCAATTTCCTTCGCCAGTCTGTATCTCGAGACGTTGACGAGATCACTTAGAGAGCTGCTACAATACCTTTACAGCCGACGAGTGCATACGTGGGGGCGGAGCATAAGCGAAGATTTTTCACCAAAAAGTGACTTCTTGGAAGCGATCTTCACGTCGGCTTCCGGCTGCTAGTCTCGGCCTGATTCATGTGCGCCAGCAGCAGCCAGACTAGACGCTCGTTGCCCGACCTGCAGTGAGGAGTGCCAGATGAAAAAGAAAGTTGCTTGTCTAGAGTTTCCCGTCTTTCAAGGCATTGCCCCGCTGGCTTCCGCCTATCTCCAGTCGGCAGCGTGTCTCGTGTCCGGCATCGAGGAGACATTCGAGTTCGAGAAGCATTCGTTTCCGGTGAGTAGCGCCGGGATCGTGGAAGAAGTGGATCGAATCGACGCCGACGTCTACACCTTTTCCTGCTACGTCTGGAATATGGGGCTTGTCCGGCGTTTGCTGCCGCCTCTCCTGGCGAGAAAGCCTGACGCTCACATCATCTTGGGTGGACCCCAGGCGATGCACCATGCTGAGCGCTATCTGATGCCCGAACACGAGAATCTAGTGCTGTGCAACGGAGAAGGGGAGTATCCCTTCGCCGAATACTTGACCCAGTTGATGGCTTCCGACCCACCGGACTTGACGCCGGTCAAGGGGCTCAGCTTCTACCGAAATGGCGAGCTCATCACGACACCCCAAAACGATCGGATCGTCGACCTGGATGCGATCCCATCACCCTATTTGACCGGCCTGATCGACGTTACCAAGTATGTGTGGGCGGCGATGGAGACCAATCGGGGGTGTCCGTTCAAGTGTACTTACTGCTATTGGGGCGCCGCGACCAATTCGAAAGTTCGGAAGTACGAGGGAGACAGGATTCTTGATGAGTTCACGCGACTGAGCGAGCAAGGAATTCTGTATATCTTCATCGCCGATGCGAACTTCGGCATGCTCAATAGAGATCTGGAGATCGCGCGCCATATCGCAGAGTGTAAGAAGAAGTACGGTTATCCTCTGACCGTCTACTTCAGCTCTTCGAAGAACACGCCGGATCGGGTCACCGAGATCACCAAGCTATTTGCCGAAGCAGGCTTGGTGGCGACTCAGCCCATCTCTCTCCAGACAATGAGCGCCGATACGTTGGAAAGCGTCAAGCGCAGCAATATCAAGACGAGTAGCTACACAGCGCTGCAGGAAGTGTTGAACGAACATAGCCTGTCGTCGTTTATCGAGATGATTTGGCCGCTTCCGGGTGAGACGCTGGAGTCGTTCAAGACCGGGATCGGCGAGCTGTGCAGTCGTGGTGCAAACTCCTTTTCGGTTTATCCATTGTTGTTGATCAACAATGTTGAAATGAATCAGCAGCGGGAAGAGTATGAGTTGCAGGTGATCGACGATCCGGATCCGAACAGTGAAGCACAGGTTGTCGTGGGTAGCAAAGACGTTAGTTATGAGGACTACCTGGAGGGTCTGCGCTTCAGTTTTCACGTGACCATCCTATATAGCGCGCGTGCTTTGCGTTATGTCGGACGGTACCTGGATACGTCCGGTCGTCTTCTTTTGGGTGACCTGTTGGTAAAGTTCTCGGACTTCTATCATCAGTCCGCCCCAAATCCTTACAAGGACTTCATCGAAGACATGCTGGCGACCTCGCAGCAATACAAGTTCAGCTCGATCGGTGGAATTCTGCACACCGTCCTTCATGCCCACCGTGAAGAGTTTGATCGGCTGCTGGTCGAGTTTATGGAGTCCCTCGGAGATTGGGCGGATCCCAAAGTTAGACTGTTGCTCGAGTTGGACCTACTGAATCGCCCCTATGTGTATCGAAACACACCGATCGTAGGCCAGAGCTCACAACTTGAACTGATTCGCATCGAATCGGTTCATCGCGATGGCTACGTGGTGAGGATGCTAGAAGATCACTACGAACAGGTCGCGGAGTCCCTTGGGTTCGTGGACCGAGGAGGCGCGCCTGTTCTGAAGGTCAAATATCGGTCGACCCAACTGCCTTATATGAAGGCTAAGTCCCTTGACGACAACTATTCATACTGCAAAGACAAACTTCACATGATGGAGAGTATCTTGCCTGCCTGGAGTGCCCTATAGCGGTAGGTGGGTTGGGTCGTTTTTCGACAGGTGAAGCCGAGCGGTCAGCGTGGCTCCAAGATTTACAGCGGAGAAGAAACATCATGTCAGGAATCCAACGTGTCGCTTGTTTCGAATTTCCGGTGTTTCAGGGAGTGTTTCCTCTTGCCTCCGGTTATCTCGAGTCGACAGCGACCTTAAACCCAAGAGTTGCTGAGCGTTTCGAGTTCGAGAAATTCTCGTTTCGGGTTGGTAGCCCGGAAATTGAGTCGACGTTGGAAGAGGTAGATGCCGACGTCTATACCTTCTCGTGTTATGTCTGGAATATGGGTCTAGTCAAGCGTCTCCTGCCGGAGCTGTTCGCACGTCGCCCCGAGGCTCACGTGATTCTCGGCGGCCCGCAGGTCATGAACAAGCCCGACCTCTATCTCCAGCCACAGTACGAGAACCTCGTGATTTGTAATGGCGAAGGTGAACACACCTTCGCCGAGTACCTCGCCGAGCTGGCAAACGATCAGCCGGACTTGACAGCGGTGAAGGGGCTGAGCTTCTTCCGCGACGGCGAGGTCATCACGACACCCCGGCAGGACCGGGTTCGAGATTTGGATCAAGTCCCTTCGCCGTATCTTGGCGGCTATATTGATCCGGCAAAATACAGTTGGGCAGTGATCGAGACCAATCGGGGTTGCCCTTTCAAGTGCACCTACTGTTATTGGGGGGCGGCTACCAATGCGAAGGTTCACAAATACGGTCAAGACCGGGTGCTGGACGAGATTTCCTGGCTGAGCGAGAACAGAGTGCTCTACATCTTCATTGCCGATGCCAACTTTGGCATGCTGAAACGTGATGTCGAGATTGCCCAACACATCGCCGACTGTAAGCAGAAGAACGGCTATCCCATGTCGGTCTATTTCAGTTCGTCGAAGAACACCCCAGAGCGGGTGACCGAGATCACGAGCATTTTCGACTCGGTTGGCCTCATCGCGACCCAGCCCATCTCACTGCAGACCATGAGCGCTGATACGTTGAAAGAGGTGAAGCGCAGCAACATCAGGTCGGAGAGTTATACCGCGCTTCAGCAGAAACTCAATGAGCAGGGGTTGTCTTCGTTTCTCGAGATGATATGGCCTCTTCCAGGCGAGACGTTGGACTCCTTCCGGACCGGCCTTGGAGAATTGTGCTCTTATGGCGCTGATTCCTTCATCGTTTATCCGCTGCTCTTGATCAACAATGTGGAGATGGACAACCAGCGTGAGGAGCATGGCTTCGTCGCGATCGATGATCCGGATCCGAACAGCGAAGCGCAGATTGTGATCGCAACTAAAGACGTTAGCAATGCGGACTATCTGGAGGGTTTGCGATTTTCCTATCACCTGACGAGTCTGTATAGCTTGCGGGGTTTGAGGAAGGTCGCAGCCTATTTGGATTCGTCGGGAAAGATGCCCTTTCATGAGTTCTTGATCGCGTTCTCGACATTCTGCAAGGGGCGTTCCGGCGATCCCTATACACAATACATCGAGAGGACAATATCTGCTGCAGAGCAGTACAAGTACAGTTCCATGGGAGGCATCCTCCACATCGCATTACACGCCAGTTGTGAGGAGTTCGATCGTCTACTGTTTGATTTCATGAGATCTCTGAGCCACTGGCAAGACGACAAAGTGAAATTCTTGTTCGAGCTGGATTTGCTCAATCGACCGTATGTGTACCGCAACACACAGATTGTCGACAAAGCGGGCAAGATCAACCTGGTTCGAGTCGAGTCGAAAGACACCAGTGGTTTTACCGTATCGATTCCATCGTCCTTTGTTGAGATGGCGAAAGAGAGTCTCGGTATCAAGAATGGCGGCGGAGCGGATCGCCTTCAAGTGAAATACCGCACGTCGCAGCTCCCCTTCATGAAGGCCAAGTCGCTCGAGGACAACTACGCCTACTGCCAAGACAAGCTTCACAAGATGGAGAGCATTCTTCCGCAGTGGAGCGCAGCTTGATTTCGATCTCGACTGGCAACAGGTCATGACCACAAACACGCGGAGACCAGGCCTTGGGCGACCACCTGAAGTTTGCGATCCCTGACGAAGCTCTGTCGCATGACGAAGCTCTGCCAGAACATGGTGACGAGCCAGCTCTGCGTGAGGTCGCTGATCCCGAGATAGTGATTCTTCCGGTTCCTTACGAGCGCACGACGTCTTATGGCGTCGGCACCGGCGCGGGACCCGAGGCCATCCTGCGCGCTTCACATTACATCGAGTTGTATGACGAGGAGCTCGACCGGGATCTCAGTGGATTGTCCCTCGCGACACTGCCGCCGTTTACACCCCAGGCGGTGGATCTCGGGGTGGCTCTCGGAGAGTTGCAGGCCGAGGCGTATCGCCACCTCTCGGCTGGCAAGTTTCTGATGACCTTGGGTGGCGAACATGGTTTGAGTTCGGCGCCGGTGAAAGCGGCGCAAGCGGTGTGCGGTGAGATCGGGGTTGTCCAATTTGATGCCCACAGCGACCTGCGTGATCAATACGAAGGGTCACCCTACAGCCACGCATCGGTGATGCGGAGGATCTTCGACGCCGGCATCCCGAGTCTGGCGGTGGGGGTACGGGCGATCTCCGGACCGGAGATGGCTTTGGTGAAGGAACATCAGATTCCGGTCATTTGGGGACATGAGCTGGCGACCGCCGAGTCGCGTTTCGAGAATCTCCTCGCCAAGCTTCCGCCGACGGTGTACGTAACCTTCGATGTCGACTTCTTCGATCCGTCGCTGGTGCCGGCAACCGGCACGCCGGAGCCGGGGGGCGGCTTCTGGAATCAAACCATGCGACTTCTGCGTATGATCTTCGAACGCAAACAGGTTGTCGCCATGGATGTCGTCGAGCTGGCGCCGATCAGCGGTCAGCCGGCAAGTGATTTTGTTGTTGCGAAGTTGGTGATGAAGGCCCTCGCCTACCGTTCGTTCGCGCCCCAGACGCGGTAGTCGGGGACAGAGGCTAGGCGGATCCACAAGCTCGCACCATCCGGAGATCCTCGCGGCGCTCCAGATTGACTTCGAGGAAGAGGTCGAATCCGGTCTCGCCGAGGTGGCGCACCGACGACGTCTTCCCCGTTTGCGCCAAGTGGCTTCCGACATGAGTTCGTCTTCGAAGTTGTCTGATTTTGGTTGGTGCGCGGCCTCTTTTGCAGATTTCTTCGTCAACTAAGTGTTGCAATTATTGGAATTATGCCGCGGAAATAATGGTACCCACCTTTGGGGAACTTTTTTTCGTAGCGATGTTCCATACTCCTTGTGTCGCTGCTCGAAGCGGGCGGCGACATGGCAATGACGCCACAGACCGTCCGGCTTTTACCGGACAACGCAAGGAGGACAGCTTATGATACCCAAGAACGTCAACCGACCCCTGAAGAGCGTCAGCGACCGGGTGCAATCCAGTCGCTCGGTGGTGTGGGCGCTCGACACCCATGACGACCGCCTCAACGAGGTGCTCGCCGAAACCTTCGATGAGTTGCTGGAGGAGGGGCAGACGACACCTTTCCCGACCCAGCTGGCATTGTTCCGCAAGCGACTGGTGCGCAACCAGGAGGGGATCGTGACCACCGATCGCGCGTACCGTGATCAGCGGGCGCAGGAGTCGGTGTTCCGCGGTCGCCGGGACGCTCTGGCTGCTGATGTCTATTCGATGCTCGTCGGACTGCGCCAGACGTTTACCGGCGCCTACGGCGAGGACCGGCTGGCCGAGATGGGTTTTGCCCGGCAGACTCCGCGTCAGCCAGCGGAGCTGTTGGAGCACGGCACCCATCTCATCAATCGCCTGATGGATCCGGAGATCGATCTTTCCGGTTCCCGCTACGGCGACTTTCAGATCGATCCCGCCCTGTTGACTCCAAAGGTTGTCGAAGGCCTGGAAAAGTTGCGTCAGGCGTCCGACGCCCTGGCGTTGGAGGAGCGCAAGACCGAAGTCCTGAAGCTTGCCAAAGATGACCAGCTGAAGAAGCACAACAGCTCCTTTCTGTGGATCGCCCGCACGGTGGAGTCTCTTCTCCGTTTGGCCGGTCTGGACGAAGTCGCCAAGCGGGTACGGCCGTCGACCCGACGCCCCGGAGTGACGGCGAAGGCGCCCGAGCAGCCTGAAGCGGGCGAGGGTGAGGTGAGTCAGGAGTCGTCGACGGAGACGCAGGCGTCGGCTTAGGGTTACACCCAAAACTGATCTGATGATTTGATCGTGAGCCGCGGCGGAAGCGCCGCGGCTCTTTTTCAGCGCTCCCTCAAAGGGGCGCGGGCTCGCGCAGCAAGAGCCGTCGCAAAGCAGCCCGAGCCAGTCGAAAGAAGAATCGGAGACGGTAACGGCAAGTCGCCCACGCCGCCCCCGGCTCGATTCAGCGACATTGTTTTGGCGACAGCGGATGCCAAGATTCTCACCTATGATCACGTTCGGATCGAAGTCGCCCTGCCTCTCGACGCCATCAACAAGGCTTGCGGGCGGGAGAAGTCCATCCGGCACGGGTATCCGAGCACTCAATGATCTAGAACTCGGATGACGCCTCTTCGATCCGGCGCCCAGTATGGGCGCGATCATAGAGCCTGGGGTGAAACCCCAGGTAGGGGAGGCTTCTCATTACCGCGCCCTGAAAGGGCGTTGATCAACGGGCTCAATGGCCCGGATTTTGAGCCTGTTTCAGCTGGAAATTCACCGCGTAAGTCCTTGACTGGCCAGTGCTTGTTCCCTTCGTGCCCATGATGGATCCAGCTTACCACACACCAGAACTGCGGCGTCAAGGGGCACTGGAGGGGCAGCACTGGCCAACATTGCCCCACTGTCGCCAACACACACCAACACCAACCGTGGCGCGAAGCCCAATTCTCGCCAGTTGATCCGCTCTTGTCGAGTGCGTCAATCCTTCATGCTATGTTTGCGTCGAGGACGGAAGCCGCAGGTCCGCTAGCTCTACGAAAGAGACAGGGCCTTTTTGGCTAATGACTGAACTCAGCCGCACGCGAAGCGTGTCGGCTGCTAACGCTCCGCATCAGCGGCGTTTTCAGGAGCGTAGCGAGTGAAAATGTCCGTCTGCATGCGCTTGTGTACGCCCGGCATGGGCATGTACTTATGGGGTGAAAGTCCCCTGTCAGAGAACCACCGTCCACGCTATGGACTACGAGAATGACTAGCTTACGGCAAGGGCGGCTCCGCGAGGGGTCGTCTGAAGGAAGCCCGCGGCAAAGCTGCGAGCCGAGGAACACGAACGCCATAGAAGGCCGACTTCCCTGGGGCGAGACAGCACAACATGTCGAAGCCCTGTGGTTCGGGGATCCGGTAAATGGCGCGGTTGTGCAGCGACAGTACATGCCCTTATCCGGGGAGATCTGCTCGACGAGCGGTCAGCGACCATGGGAGCCGGACTGAGGCCCAGGCCGAAAGGCCTGGACTGGCCACCGGACCCTAAAGCCGCGCCGGCAGCGCGTCTGGGGGCAACCCCAGGCGTGATCGAGCAGAAGTCAGCAGACGGCATAGTAGGTACCTCGGCCCCCTGGGGACGGGTGCTGAAGGCCAGAACACGATGAGTCAAGGAGGAGCCGTGGGGCACTCGCATTCGGCGACGAGTCCGACCGGAGGAGCCGCGATGCGGCGTGCGTCCACGCAGCCAGCCTTGCACGATGGTCTCATGGAACGTGTGGTGGATCGAAACAACCTGCGTCGTGCCTGGCGACAGGTGAAGGCCAACCGGGGTGCGCCCGGCGTCGACGGTTTGACCGTCGACGAGATTGCGGCCTTCGCGCGGGAGCATTGGCCCACCATACGTCAAGCCTTGTTGGATGGCACCTACTCGCCACAACCCGTGCGGCGGGTAGAGATCCCTAAGCCCTCGGGCCGAGGGGTCCGCCTGCTCGGGATACCGACCGCTCTCGATCGGTTGATCGCGCAAGCCTTCCAACAGATCCTCACGCCGATCTTCGACCCGGGATTCTCCGAGTCGAGCTTCGGCTTTCGTCCCCGACGCAGTGCGCACGGAGCACTTCGGCAGGTTCAGCGCTGGGTCGGCGAGGGTTATCGCATCGCTGTGGATCTCGATTTGGAGAAGTGCTTCGATCAGATCTCGCACGATGTGCTGATGGCCCGCGTCGCCCGTAAGGTGAGAGACCGGCGTCTGCTGGCTCTTATCGGGCGCTTCCTGCGCGCCGGTGTTCGGGTTGGGGATCACATCCATGCGACGGAGAAGGGAGCCTCTCAAGGCTCGCCGCTTTCTCCGCTGCTCGCCAACATCCTGTCGGATGACCTCGATCGGGAGTTGGAACGGCGCGGACACCGGTTCGCTCGCTACGCTGATGATCTTCTGATCCTCGTCGGTAGCGTTCGGGCTGGTGAGCGAGTCAAATCTAGCGTCACTCGGTATTTGATCTCTCAGCTGAAGCTGAAGGTCAACGAGTCGAAGAGTCGGGTGTGCGGCATCAACGAAGTGGTTTTCCTCGGGTTTACATTCCGAGGGAAGAAGCTTCGGTGGTCCGACGCCGCCTTCGAGACGTTCAAGCACCGCGTCCGTCGAATGACAGGGCGCAGCTGGGGCGTGTCGATGAGTTACCGACTCAGGAAGCTCGCCGAGTATGTCCGAGGTTGGATGAACTACTTCGGCATTTCGGACTATTACCGACCTGTCCCAGAAATCGACAAGTGGATCCGAAGGCGTATCCGTATGTGTCACTGGAAACAGTGGCGCTGGACGCGCACGAAGGTCCGCCATCTTCTCGCTTTGGGAACGAGTCGTCGTCAAGCAATTTTCACCGCGCTCAGTCGCAAGAGCTACTGGCACTTGTCGAAAACCTTGGCAACCCAGACCGGAATGACGAACAAATGGCTTCAAAACCAAGGGTTGATCAGTGTCCGCGATCTGTGGATGAAAGCCCATGGCTATGCTTGAAACTATCGTGTGCTCCATCATTGTGAACCGCCTAGTGCGGACCCGCATGCTA
>JAJCXQ010000403.1 GCA_029263355.1 Acidobacteriota bacterium
GAAGCTATGAGCCCTGCCGTACAAAATCTTGCCACCGTAGCACTGAATCTCGAAGAAAAATCTCGAGCCGAACTCGCCTCGGTCCTGCTGCGGAGTCTCGACCAGCCACTTGTACTTGATGAGGACACTGAGCGCCTTTGGCTGGAAGAAGCCAACCGCCGTGACCAAGAGCTCACTTCAGGGTCGGTTGAAGACCGACCATGGAAAGACGTTCTTGCAGCAGCCCGAGATCGCTTGGGTTGACACGTACTACTTGCTCGCCGCACCCACTACATATTCGACCCGCCCGGAGTCGGGTGGCACCTCGACCGACCGCACCGACCGGCGACCGGCACCGCTAGCACCCAGTGCGAAGGAGTTGCTCGAACCATTAAGGTTTTCACACCTGGGTGCGAAGGAGTTGCTCAAACGAGCAACACGTTTGCACCGGGTGCGGAGCAGTTGCTCAAACGAGCAACTCGTTTACACCGGGTGCGGAGCAGTTGCTCAAACGAGCAACTCGTTTACACCGGGTGCGGAGCAGTTGCTCAAACGAGCAACGTCCAAACACCCAGATTTAGAGAGATTGTTCAAACGAGTAAAAGGCCCCCATTTGGGAGCCTTGGGAGGCGAACCTGAAGACAGCTCAATGAAGCGAACGGGAAAAGCCCGGGCGGTCGGAAGACCGCCCGGGGGACGCTAAAGCGTCAGGCTGCGGAGGCGGAGCATCAACGTCGGTGCGGGTGGCACCTCGACCGACCGCGCCAGAGTTGGCGAATGGGTTGGTGGCGCGCCAAAGTTCCGCCCCTCCAGGGCGGCGGGAAACGGGGTCCGCAGACCCGGGGCTCACGACGCGTCGCTGGGGCTCCGCGACGCCAGCCCCGGGCTGAATCATTCGGCCCCTCCGGGGCCAGAGCCTGCTTGATTCTCTACCGGAAACCGCGGCCTGTTCTTCGCCGTCAGATTCGCGATCGATAGCTGCCCAAAGACCTGCTCGGGCGCCGCGAATGAATCCCAGGGCCATCCCGCCCGATAGAATAGGTTCCAAAGAGAAAGATCGGAGGAAGCTATGAGCCCTGCCGTACAAAATCTTGCCACCGTAGCACTGAATCTCGAAGAAAAATCTCGAGCCGAACTCGCCTCGGTCCTGCTGCGGAGTCTCGACCAGCCACTTTTACTTGATGAGGACACAGAGCGCCTTTGGCTGGAAGAAGCCAACCGCCGTGACCAAGAGCTCACTTCTGGATCGGTTGAAGGCCGACCATGGAAAGACGTTCTTGCAGCAGCCCAAGATCGCTTGGGTTGACACGTACTACTTACTCGTGGCCCCCACCACGTACTCGACAGCCGATCCGGCAGTCACCAGCAGCACGACCCAGGACACAATGATCGGGGCATCGACACCTGTCCATAGTGCATGGATAGGGGTGAGGAGCAAAAAGATCGCGCCCAGCCCCTGGACCCAAGCCTTGATCTTGCCGCTCACCCGGGCTGACACGGAACCGCCGCGGAGCTGGGACACCAGCCGCGAGTAGGCGACGATGATGTCACGCAGGGCCATCACCAGGGGCAAAATGGCACTCGCGAGGCCGACGGAAGCCAGCGACCAGTAGACGATCAGCCGGGAGACACTGTCGGCGAAGGGATCGAACATCTGGCCCCACTCGCTGACCACCCCGAACCGACGAGCCAGGTGGCCGTCGAGCAAGTCACTCAGCTCCTGCAATAGGAGCAGTGCCAGGCAGCCGTAGAGCCAGGTAGGTCTGGCCTGGGTATGGGGTAACGCGAGGCCAAAACCGATGGCCAGCGGAATGCGCACCGCGGTCACTGCTTGCACGATTCGGTAACGATTCCGGGCCAGGTCTCGATTCACGGCCGGCAGTATACTCTTGGGTGATCTAACTTGAGAGCTGTAACCCGAAACGGGGCGGACGACAAGGTAGTGACAGTCACTATCGACTCACAAGAAGGAGCTTCCATTAATGGAGAGTATGGTGTTTGCCGTCATCGCAACGGCGATCCTCGGTTTTGGATTGATCTCTGGCCGGGTCCAGAACACGATGATCACCGCCCCCTTGGTGTTCGTCGGCTTTGGCCTATTGCTGGGCGAGCATGGCCTCGGCATATTCACGCTCCACATCGAGGACCATTTGATCCACACCCTCGCCGAGCTCACCCTGTTGCTGGTGCTGTTCACCGACGCCACCCGCATCAACCTCAAGCAGTTGCGACAGCAACACAACCTGCCGGTTCGACTGCTGATGGTGGGCATGCCGCTGACGATCGTTCTCGGCACCCTGGCGGCCGTCGGCTTGTTCCCCGATTTCACCTTCTGGGAAGCGGCGCTGCTCGCCGCGGTGCTGGCGCCAACCGACGCGGCGCTCGGCCAAGCGGTGGTCTCGAGTCCCAAGGTACCGGTGAGGATCCGTCAGACGCTCAATGTCGAAAGTGGCCTCAACGACGGCATCGCCCTGCCGCTGGTGCTGCTCTTCCTGTCGACCTGCTCGTCAGCCGTTGCCGGCCAGGGAGGCACCGAGTATTGGCTCAAGTTTGCGGTGTTACAGGTCACCCTCGGTCCGCTGGTCGGTATCTTGGTGGGTTGGGGAGGCGGACGGCTGGTGGGCTGGGGCATGCGCAGCAAATGGATGAACGAGTCCTTCCAACATCTCTCCACCCTGGGGCTAGCGCTGATGTCCTTCGCTGGCGCCGAGCTGATCGGCGGCAACGGTTTCATCGCCGCTTTCTGCGCCGGCCTCGCTCTCGGCAACACTGCTGAATGTTCTTTCGAAAGCCTCTACGAGTTCGCCGAATCCGAAGGTCAGCTTCTCGCCCTCATGGTCTTCCTGGTGTTCGGCGCCGTGTTGCTGCCCGGAGCCATCGATCACGTCACCTGGGAAATTGTGCTCTACGGCGTCCTCAGCCTGACCGTGATCCGCATGTTACCGGTGGCGGTGAGCCTGATCGGCACCAAGCTCCGTAAGGAGACCGTGCTCTTCCTCGGCTGGTTCGGCCCTCGCGGTATCGCCTCGGTGCTGTTTGGACTCCTGGTAGTAGAAAAATCGATACTGCACCACCGCGAAGAGATTTTCGTCGTCGCCCTCATCACCGTCGCCCTGAGCGTCGTCGCCCACGGCGTCTCCGCCTCACCGGGCGCGACCTGGTACTCGACCCATTCCGAGACGTATCAGAAGGATTCCATGGAGCATCAGGACGTCTCGGAGATGCCCGTGCGGATCCGGGCCACCTAACGACACCCCGCCCCGGGCATCTGTCTCAGCCTGGAAATGGCGCCCTGACGCCACAAACTCGCCGTTCCCGAGATCAAACTCGCAACAAATCGGGCAAAGGGCGCTCTTCCCAAGATCAGAATGGCGCCCGATTGCCAAAAGAAGACCTTTCAGAACCTCGGAATCGCGCCTTCCCGCAGGAAGACGCGGTTCCAAACCTTCGAAAGGTCTTCTCCCGCTGCGAGGGTGCCATTCCAAACTTCGGAAAGGCCTTCTCCCGTCACAAAAGGCCGAGTATTGACTCCCGAAAGGTCTTCTCCCAGGCGTTTTTTCTCGACCATTCTGGCGGAATCACCCAAATCGAGTCGAAATGCGCCCGATTTGGCCACATTTGGCCGTGATGGCCCCTGATTGTGACTGGCACCTGCACCAGCATCAGCAGCACACCAGCACACCAGCAGCACCCAGCAGCACACCAGCAGCACCACGGTCAGCAATTGCTAGCCACCTCCAAAGAGTCTGTATCGCCAGTCCTCCGACAACAGCGCATTTCGCTTACAAGATACCTCCATGACCTGGAATTGACCAGGCATCTCATCTGATTTTTGGGTCTGAGCGCCGATTCCGGTCCCCGCGGCTCTCAGACACCCCGTTTGAGCATAAATCGTGGTCTCCTGACGTTGCCGAGACCGCGATCGAGCGTCAATTGTTCTCGCGTCTACGACGGTCTACCATACGTCTCCATGTCCTACGTAAACGTTGCTAGTAAACGCTTTGCGATGATATCATGTCTACTATGGAGCACGCTAAAACGCTACCGAAATCGACCTCGCGTGTTTGCTCATAGTTTGCTCGCCAGAAGACCAGGAGGTGACCCGTGGAGCCAGGATTGACGACCACCCTTGAGGCAGCAGCCAGCGCGAAACGACCCAAGAGGGTTCCCAACAGAAGGAAGCTAACTAAGCGGGTGATCGATGCTGCACGGTACAAGTCGCCCACTTCGCATCCTCGTGGTGCCTTCTATATCTGGGATACCGAGATTGCCGGTTTCGGCTTGCGTGTCTACCCATCCGGGCGGAAGGTGTTCCTTCTGACTTATCGGATCAAGGGCAAGCAGCGGTTCTACCAACTCGGTCGCTATGGAGAGCTCACTGTCTACCAAGCCCGCACAGAGGCTCTAGACACGCTCAGGCAGGCACGACAGGGCACCGATCCTGCTGCGGATCAGATGGCGTATCGCAGGTCTCCCACCATGGCAGATCTGGCGGAACGGTTCATTGAAGAGCATTCGAAAATCAACAAGAAACCAGTCTGCGTTACGGCAGATCAGCGGAGGCTCCGCAAACACATCCTTCCCCGCCTCGGTCATCGCCGGGTAATCGATATCTCCCGCACCGACGTCGCAGAGCTACACACCAGCATGGCAGCAACACCTGGCGCAGCGAACACTACGCGAGACTTGTTGTCAAAAGCTTTCAGCCTGGCTGAAGTTTGGGGCTGGCGTCCTGAAGGCAGCAATCCGACCCGGCACGTCAAGGGATACAAGATGCCAAAACGGGAACGCTATCTTTCGCCGGCAGAGCTGGCACGCTTGTCTGAGATCTTGGTCGAAGGTGAG
>JAJCXQ010000404.1 GCA_029263355.1 Acidobacteriota bacterium
CGGCCACAAGAATCCCAACGAGCTCGTCGACGTCCTCCACAGCGGTGTCGCACGACAGCTTCACCACTACCGGCAGCCGGCGCCTGCGGCGGGCAAGAAAAGCCCTGGCGAGAGTCTGTAGACGCGTTCGAACACGGTCCAGGCCGCCGGGATCCTCGGCGGTGTTGGGACAACTCTCGTTGACCTCCAGAAAATCGACGCCAGCCGCCTCGTAGTCGACCAGGGCCGTCACCAATTGTTTGAGTTTGGTATCGTCGGTTACGCTGGAATCTGGACATGCCGCAACACTGGCGCCGATCGGGCAGCCGTCCACCCGCGGCAATCGTTTGAGACGTTGCGCGACCGCCTGATGTCCGGCATTCGGCAGGCCGAGCCAGTTTGACGCTGCCCCAGAACGAGGATAGGGCACAAAGGGCAGCGCCACGCCGAGGCGCCGGTTGCCGGCTCGCCGCTGGTGGGTCGTGGTCCCTGCCAGATACCCCCCTGCCCCTTGCCGAGATGCCAACTCGTACCCATCGCCGTTCTTGAACATACCGGCAGCGTTCATCAGCGGGGATTGGAACCGCAATCCCCAGAGGGTTCGCTCCAAACCCAACACCTCGAGGGCTCGCCGTGGCGGGCGAGCGGCGAGAGCATTTAGAAACCGCTGCCGGCTCTGCGAATAAGCTCGCACAGCCAAGGCTGGCGGCAAACGGACCAGGAACGGGCGAAGCCTCGATTCCCACCCAGCGAGGGATTCGATGCCCATCATGGACTCGTCAAGCGCCTGGCAGACGCAAGCTACGATTTTCGGGATTTCGGGCAGGCCGATAAAAAATCGCCACGTGGCCGATCGCACCTACTTTTTCGGATCCGAGCTTGGCGTTGATCTCCTCGGCCACTTGCCGGCGCATATCTCGATCGTCACCCAGTTTGACCTTGACCAACTCGTGACTCTCTAGAGCAGTATCGAGATTGGCCAGCACCCCGTCGGTGAGGCCACTCTTGCCAAGTTGCACCAAGGGCTTGAGGCTGTGCGCCAAGCCGCGAAGGTACTTCTTTTGTCCACCGGTCAGATTCGACATTCCGACTCCCTGAAAGCTATCTTTCGACTTGATGTTCTGCCGCAACGCGATCATAGAGATTGATGATCTGGCGCACGTATGCCCGCTTTTCACCGTAGGTCCCTGGGTAGAAGCTCCGCTTGAAACCATAGATGATGAGGTTACGGAGCTCCGTTGGCGAAATCTTAAAGGCCTGGCACGCCTGCGAAATTTCCTGTGTCACCGACGTCCGCGAAATCAGCCGGTTGTCGGTACATAGAGTCACGGATAGCTTGTCCCGGACCATCCGGCCAAACGGATGATCTTCAACCTGGCGCAGTTCCGGCATGGTCTGCATGTTGGACGTGATACAGACTTCGAGCGTGATGCGACGATCGGCGACATATTCCGCCAGCTGCCGGACGTATTGTTCGGGATCCCCTTGATCGGTCACCAGGTTGCTGGAATAGAGATGGGTACCGTGACCAATACGATCAGCGTTCAGCCGAGTAATGGCCTGGAACATGCTTTCGGGCCCATAAGCCTCTCCTGCATGGACCGTGGTCTTCAGGAAATGTCGCTTGGCGTATACGAACGCCGCCTCGTGATTCTGCGGCGGGTTACCAGCTTCGGCCCCTGCCAGGTCAAAACCGACCAATGGGAGCCCTGAGCGATCCCGTACTTCCACCACTGAGCGCGCCAGCGCCATCGACGCTACGCCATAAACTTCTTGGGCAGGAAAGTGCCCGAGGGCCGCCAGCAGGTTCTTGTAGTACGGTGCGAAACCACCGGTAAACATACGCATGGCACACGCAATGATGCCGTAACGAAACGGCGGAACCGCGCCAGAGGTAACGGCCTCGGATGCTTCATGACGACGCCGGACCCGGTCGAAGCCACGGTCGACAGCCTCGATAATCTGGGGGATCTCCAGGCCTGGCCGCACATGTAGTTGCGGAGCAAACCGCACCTCGACATACAGCACACCCTCAGCCAAACTGTCCTCTGCCAGCTCAAAAGCTACTCTCTCCAGAGCTTCAGGCGTGGACAACACCGGACTGGTGTAAGCAAAACCGTGGAGATAGTCCGGCAGATCACGGTAGCTGTCTTTGAAGACCAGCTCGCGCAGACCTTCCGAGGTATAGGACGGCAGTTTGAGATTCTGTTCCTCCGCCAATTCGATCAACGTCGATAGGCGCAAGGAACCGTCCAGATGAACATGTAGGTCCGTCTTGGGAAGGGCTTCGAGGAATTCTTTGGAATACGGTATCTCAGTCGAGTGAGTCATTCACTAGCCTCCTGCTGATGCGAAGGATGTCAAGATTCACCAGCAGGGGCAACGAGGTTCACCCAAAGAAACGTAGCGTCGGCTGCTAACAGGGTACAGGGAGGGGCTGCGTGGCCATGCTCGCACGAACTGGATTCTCAACGCTTCTCATGCTACCATCCGCCCAGATCTGGGCGGACCGTTGGCCTCATCACCAGCTCGTTTATCCGAGTTCCTTGTCGGTTCAGCCAGTGCAAGGCCTGTCAGCTCCAGATCTGGTGGTACGACGTCAGTAGGTACCACCTTGATGCCGGCTTCGGACCGGCAATTGGCAAATCGGTAATGACGACCCGCGAAGCCATCCACAGATCGCGACGGAGCTGATTTGCCCATCTTGATCGTAAAGCTCAAACTAGATCTCGACGAGATTCTTCCCCTCGTGCCAAAGACCTCCGCTTGGTAAACGCCACGCGATCGATGACCAGCCAAGCCACTACCGAACCAGCCGCCGACCCGGTCGTCGGCTCACTCAGTCGAGACGATATTCTTCTCGACTATCGGCTCGCCTATCAGAGTCGCCAGGCAAGCCTCATAGGCCGCAAAGAGGTTCTCACCGGCAAAGCCAAATTCGGCATCTTTGGGGATGGTAAGGAGGTTGCCCAGCTCGCCATGGCCAGGGCCTTCCAACCTGGCGACGTGCGTTCGGGGTACTACCGCGACCAGACCTTTATGCTCGCCTCTGGCCTGACGACGGTTGAACAATTCTTCGCCCAGCTCTACGCCGATCCCGACCCGCACCACGATCCCGCCTCGGCTGGGCGTCAGATGAATGCCCACTTCGCGACGCCGACGGTCAACGAGGACGGCAGCTGGAAAAGCCTCTCCGAGCAAAAAACCTCTGCCGCAGACAGCTCGCCGACAGCATCCCAGATGCCGCGTTTGGTTGGGCTCGCTTACGCCTCACGCCTCTATCGGCAACTCGAGGAGCTAAAGCACCTCGATGGTTTTTCCAATCAGGGCAACGAAATCGCTTTCGGCACCATCGGCAACGCCAGCTGTGCCGAAGGCATGTTCTGGGAAGCAATCAACGCCGCGGGCGTCTTACGCTGTCCGTTGTTGATGTCGATTTGGGACGACGAGTACGGCATCTCGGTTCACAACGAGCATCAGATCACCAAGCAAGATTTGTCGGCGCTACTCTCGGGATTCCGGCGCGAGCCCGGCACTTCTCAGGGGTATGAGCTCTACACCGTCAAGGGATGGGACTACCCGGCGCTGGTCGAAGCGTACCAGCAAGCGGCAGAGATCGTCCGCAGAGAGCACGTCCCGGCCGTGATTCACGTCATCGAAGTCACCCAACCGCAGGGCCATTCAACGTCCGGTAGCCATCAACGCTACAAGTCTGCCGAGCGTCTCGAATGGGAACGTCAGCATGACTGTCTGCCGAGAATGCGACAATGGCTCCTTGACGAAGGTTTAGCTTCCGCCACCGACCTCGAAGAACTCGAGCGCCAGGACAAGGCAGAGGTAGAAGCCTCACAACGCCGCGCCTGGAAGGCGTTCATGGAGCCGATCCATCGCGAGCTCGGCACTCTCTTGGGGTTGATCGATTCCGTCGCTCAACAGTCGAGTCACCGACAGGAGCTCGACCGCATCGCCGCAGCGGCAGGACGCATCCCCAGTCCGGTGCGCCGGAATCTAGCCAGTATCGCCTGGGAAGTACTCTTCATCCTTCGTGACGAAGAACTGCCGGCAAAAACGGCCTTGATCGAGTGGAGTCGGGAGCTCGACCGCAAAGGAGCCGGTTGCTACGGCTCCCATCTCTACAGTGAATCAGGGCTCCGAGCACTCGACGTGCCGGCCAACGGCCCGATCTACGAAGCCGACGCGCCGACCGTCAACGGTTCCGAACTGCTCAACCTTTGCTTCGAATCGGCTTTCAAACGAACGCCGGAGCTCATCGCCTTTGGCGAGGATGTAGGTCAACTCGGTGACGTCAATCAGGGGATGGCCGGCCTCCAGGAAAAGTTCGGCAAGCTCCGCGTCTCCGATACCGGTATCCGAGAATGCACCATCCTCGGACAAGCGATCGGCATGGCGATGCGCGGTCTCAGACCGCTAGCCGAGGTGCAGTATCTCGACTATCTAGCTTACGCGATCCAGATCATGTCGGACGACCTAGCGACCCTGCGGTACCGCACTCAGGGCGCCCAGAAGGCGCCGGTCATCGTGCGGACTCGTGGCCACCGACTGGAGGGGATCTGGCACAGCGGCTCTCCGATGTCCGCGATCTTGGGAATGCTGCGAGGGATTTATGTTTGTGTACCGCGCAACATGACCCAGGCAGCAGGCTTCTACAACACCTTGCTCCAGTCTGACGATAGCGCTCTCGTGATCGAAGTACTGAACGGCTACCGGGTCAAAGAAAAGGTGCCTTCAAACCTTGCCGACCTGACCGTGCCGCTCGGTGTGCCCGAGATCTTGCGCCCAGGTCGCGACGTCACTGTCGTCACTTACGGCGCTTGCTGCCGCATTGCCCTCGAAGCTGCAGACAAGCTTGCCGCAGCGGGTATCGAGGTCGAGCTGATCGACATTCAAACATTGCTGCCTTTTGATCGACCTGGGGTGATCGGCGAGTCATTGCGCCGAACCCACCGCATCGTCTTCCTCGACGAAGACGTCCCTGGAGGCGCCACCGCCTACATGATGCAAGAGGTTCTCGAGAAACAACAGGGCTATCACTGGCTCGACGCCGAGCCTAGAACTCTAGCCGGCGCCGAGCATCGACCCGCCTACGGTTCAGATGGCGATTACTGGTCGAAACCCAATACTGAAACTATTTTCGCAACCGTCTACGAATTGATGAATGAGGCTGAACCTGAACGGTTCCCGATCTTCTATCGCTGAGGCACCTGAGGCAGGTCAGCCCGCGGCTATCGCGCGCGACACTCTCTCGTCTGGGGCACTCCAGCCTAAAACAGAGAGCTGCGACGGTATGGAAAAACTCCATACCCGCAGCCCAGCTCTGTCGGGCAGTGAAGCCCTGCCTCATTGTGGTATCGCGTCTACGCGGTGCCCACCGAACTCACATTCACCAGAGCGACATCCGAACCTCCCAATGAGGGTCCCGGCGCTCGGAGAAAGAAACCCACTTGACTACCAGAATGCTGATCAACGCCCAGCGTGCCGAAGAGGTACGCGTAGCGGTCGTCCACGGCAACGAGCTCAAAGATTACCAAGTCGAAATCACCGACCGGAATCTCTGCCGCGGCAACATCTACCGCGGCATCGTCGCCAACATCCAGCCTAGCCTCGCCGCCGCCTTCATCGACATCGGTGAGGATCGCCATGGCTTCCTGCCGGTAGCAGACATCCTGCCCGCAGCGTACCATCGCCAACCGCCCGAAGACGTCAAGCGGCCACGGATCGATCAGGTTCTAGAGCGCGGCAAGCCGATTCTGGTACAGGCTACCAAGGACAGTGGTGGCACCAAGGGAGCCGCACTATCGACCAACGTCGCCCTCGCCGGCCGTTATCTGGTGTTGACACCGTTCGACAATGTCAGCGGTATCTCCCGTAAAGCGGAAGACGACAAGTCACGCAAGAAAATCCGCCAGCGGTTGAGCAAGTTGAGTCTCCCCGAAGGCCACGGGGTCATCGTTCGTACCAATGGCATAGAGCAGAATCAAACAACGCTCAGCAAAGATCTGAATGCCCTGCTACGCATGTGGAAGCGGGTCAACGACGAGCACAAGAAAGGTCGCGGCCCAAAGCTAATCTACAGCGACCAGGATCTCATCGTACAAGCGCTGCGCGACTATCTCGACTCGACGATTGCCGAAGTCGTCGTCGATGATGACACCGTGTACGACAAGGCTCGGACTTACATGCGAGCTTTCATGCCGCGCTCCAAGACCAGCCTCGTCCGCTACGCCGAACGGCTGCCGCTCTTCTCCCGCTACCGCATCGAGCCTCAGATCGAGACGATCTACGAACGTAGCGCACCGTTGCCCTCTGGCGGCTCGATCGTCATCGACGCAACCGAGGCGCTGACCGCCATCGATGTCAACTCCGGTCGCGCCACTCAACGCGGCGATCACGACGAGTCGATCCTCAACGTCAACATAGAGGCCGCCAACGAAGTCGCGCGCCAGCTGCGACTTAGGGACATCGGTGGTTTGGTCGTGGTCGACTTCATCGACATGCGCACGCGTCGACATCAGGCGAAGCTCGAGAAGGAAATGCGCGACGCCATGAAGGTCGACAAGGCCCGTTACAGCGTCGGCCGCATCAGCCCCAATGGGCTCCTAGAGATCAACCGCCAGCGAATCAAACAAGCTCTCCATCAGCGCACCCACCGCCCTTGCCCAACCTGCCTGGGCGCCGGATCCGTGCCCAGCGCCGAGTTCGCGGCCACCTCGTTGCTCGGGCGAATCGAAGCCCGAGTCGCCCCAGGACTGATCGAGAAAGTAACGGTCGCAGTTCATCCAGAGATCGCTGACGCGCTGCAGAATTCTCACCGCGCCAAGCTCGTCGCCCTCGAGCAAGAGTTGGAGCTGCGAATCGAGATCATCTCGGCAACCAACTTCAAACGCTCTGAGGAGCGTATCGATTACCAACAGCGCGAGAATGCGGTCGTTCCTAAAACCGTAGCCGCCCTATCCTCTTCAGATCTAGCAAACGACAGACCCGATATAGCCTTCGACACTGCCGAAGAAGAGACTGAGGCCGCTCCAGAGAAGAAGACTCGAAAGAGGAGACGCCGCCGGAAGAGCTCGAAGACGCCTAAAGACGCCGAGCTTAAAGTTGAAGCCAAAGGGGCGCCCGAACAGAAGCCTGAAAGCGATACGGCGAAGCCCAAACCTACGAGAAGGGCCCAAAGTAAACCCAAGGCCGAAGGGAACGTCGACGACGAGGCGAGCGCCCAATCTGAAGACGGAGAAGATTCGGGCCCCAGCAAGCCTTCGCGATCCCGTCGACGCCGCCGCGGTGGCCGCCGCACCCGTCGTAGTACTCCCAAAGACGGCGAATCAGTGTCGCAGCCCGCCAGCGCCAATCCGGAAGAACCACATGGTGATGCCCAAGACTGGAACACAGGCATCATAGAGACTCCGGCATCCGCCCCTGCCGACGCCACCCCTGCCGACGCCGCCCCCACCGACGCCGCACCCGGAACCGACCAACGTCCCAAGCCACGCAGCAGGCGTCGCTCCCAGCGTCCGAAGAAAGTTGTCGAGGGAGATTCCCAACCGACCCACGAAGGGGCCTGGCAGTCTCCGGTAGGAACCCCGGCGATCACCCCACTGCCCGATCCCGATACCCAGATCCGACGCTCACCACTCCGCCGAGACCGCAGCACGCTACGTTGGCAATGGTGGGGCGGCGACGACAAAGACCCCGTCACCGGCAACGAGTTGCCACCAGTCTTCAAAGATTCCGAAGAGGCCTGACTTTCTCTCGCGCGCGGCTTGTAATACTATCCGTCGTCAAGTTCTGTTCCGGGATCGTCCAATGGCAGGACGCCAGCCTTTGGAGCTGGTTATCTAGGTTCGAATCCTAGTCCCGGAACCAACGACCTTTACTCCGCTTCACGCTAGACCACGCCAGACCACGCTAAGTGGTTGACCATCAAGCACTTACCACCATAAGGTGGGTGCATGGTCCACGCTCCACCACGCCAGTTTTCTCCCCCAGTCCGTTACTTGTGCGTTACTCAAGGCCCAAGTAACCGGTTAGAGGCCCTCCCCCAAAGCCAGTTCTGGGGGCCGGTCCCATGAAGGTCCGGCTCAACAAGCGGGCCATCGACGAGGCGGTCTATGAGGGACCGGGCAGCTGCTATCTGTGGGATACCCAGCTCACCTCATTTGGTCTGAGAATCTACCCCACGGGCAAGAAGTCCTTCGTGGTCGCCTACCAGAGCCGTGGCACGCGACGCTTTTTCATCCTTGGACAGTACGGCAAGCTGACCCTGCCGCAGGCCCGCGAGGCCGCCATGGAAGTCTTCTTGCGCGTCCGCCGTGGAGAGGATCCCGCTGCCGATCGACAGGAAGCCAATCAAGCGCCGACCGTCGCTGACCTCGCCGACCGCCACATCAAAGACCACGCCAAGATCAAAAACAAGACCCGCAGCGCCAAACGTGCCCGCCAGCTCTGGGATCGCAGCATCCTGCCCAAGATCGGCAAGCGCAAGGTCGCCGACATCCAGCGCTCAGAGATCGCCAGGTTGATCACTGACATGGCCGACACGCCGGCGATGGCCAACAAAGTCATCTCGTTGCTGTCGAAGTCGTTCAACTTGGCCGAGATCTGGGGATGGCGTCCCGAGGGCACCAATCCATGCCGCCACATCCAGCGCTTTCAGGAGGACAGCCGCGAGCGGTATCTGTCTGGGCAAGAGCTGAGCCGGCTCGGTGACGTCCTGACTGAAGCCGAACACAACTGGGGTACGTCATCGCACGCTATTGCTGCGATTCGATTGTTGATCTTCACTGGTTGTCGCAGCGCAGAGATCCTGACGTTGCGGTGGGCCGAAGTCGACTTCGAGCGTCGATGTCTCCATCTCGCCGCCTCCAAGACCGGCAAGCGCACTGTGATGCTCAACACGGCAGCCCTGCAAGTGCTGGCAGACATCGAGCGCTTCGACGACAACCCCTACGTCATCGTCGGGGCTAAGCCCGGTTCACACCGCAGCTCGCTACAGAACGTCTGGCCAAGGATTTGCCGCAAGGCTCAGCTTGAGGACATGCGTATCCACGACCTGCGACACACGCATGCCTCAGTCGGTGTCAACGCAGGCATGAGCCTGCCGGTGATCGGGCGGCTACTCGGCCATACCAAGATCACGACCACGCAAAGGTACGCGCATCTTGACGACGATCCACTACGCCAGGCGAGCGAACAGATTGGAGCGACGTTGGCGGCGACGATGAACGGTCGGCCGAAAGCACCGGTGGAGAGAATCGTGCGAGCGCAGGGGTGAACTCTGCCTCCCGTCAAGGCGAAATTGGGCTCGCCCAGACAACCGTAGCGTTGACTAACTTTACCGACACTCGACCGCGTTCTTCACGTCGGCATATAGAAGGGCGACTAGATCGTCGCCGATCTCCTTGTCAGTGAGGCGTGCGACGCGCTTGCGAACACCATGCGGACCTATGTCGTCAATGCCCTGGCTTTTCAGCTCTTCTACCATCCTTGACCAGAAATCGTTTCTGCCCTTGCCCTTTGGCGGAATCCCGCCCAACTTCCTGATCGCCCTGATGATCACAACATCTTTGTCTTTCAAAAGACTCGCTCTACTTTTGCCCACCACCTGATTCGCACTATCACGGATGGTAGTAGCTTCTTTCAGACTTGCGTATGCTCTACGAAAATCATTCTCGCATATGTTCGGCTTACGAATAACCACTGTGGCTTGTTCGATCTGCTTTAGAAACGGAAGAGAAGACCTAAAGGAGAGCGACATTTCAGGGATAATCGACTCTATACCGGACAGCACGTAAGCGACAAGTGACTGCTCTGAAAAGCCAGTCTTTGTCGACGTTTGCTCGGCAAAGCAATGAAGCGGTCCGATTTTGGATTGACTATTGTACGGACGGCGATAGGCTCTATTCCGTCGCAAGTTAGCAAACATGATCCCTGGCCGCTTTGGCTGGATGTCATATCTGAATCCAAGCACAGCGCCCCAGCGGTCCGCGAACTCATTGAGCTCTTCACGGAACTCCCTCTCGTACCTCGCCGAATCTTCGGGCGAGTGTTCAATCTTGCCCTCCTCGCACTCCTGTTCAATCCAATCGACGGCATCGTTGTAATCAGTGAAAGGTGGCTCCGAAGTCTCGAAGAGCCGAAGCCTCAGAGCCTGAACGTCAGGCTTTATTTGAGCCGCCAGGAGCATCGAACAGACAAGCGTATCAGGACTGGCTAGCCTGACTTTCGAATTCGAACCTGATTTTGCTTCTGCCTTGGAGTCGCTCGCCCCGGACATTAGCGCCCCGAACCTTCGGGCAAAGTTCACTGTGAGCCAAAAATCGTCGCGATCGATTCGTTGGCTAATCCCAAGAGTATGTTCAATTGCAATATCGACAAGCTCTGGAGCAATGTCTTGCGTAGCTTCCCTGACACTAGATCTAAACTCGTCTTCTGTCATATTCAATCTTCTCCTGTCCTCTCAAGCCTAGTGGACCCAAACTTCAATCTGGCTGTCATTGGAGTGCGCCGAGAATCAGAACGGCTCACCTAGCCCTTCGTCTTGGCGCAGTACTGGCCACCCTGCACCAAGCTTTGTCCAATCCTACAATATTCCACATGATGCTGAATGGCTCCTCAACATGCCTCTTGGCCCTCGAATCCCGCACCCTGGAATATTGCAGGAAGGACACGTATGAGAGACACGACAAAACAACCAATACTCCTGACTGAGAAGCAAGCCGCCGCAACATTAGGTTTCGCGCCCAAGACCCTCCAGGGCTGGCGCACAAAAGGCCATGTAGAGCTCCCATTTGTGAGGATCAGCAAGGGTTGCATAAGATATAGAAGAAAAGACATATTCGATTTTGTTGACAGGCAGCTCCGTACCTCGACGGCTGACGATGCTGCGCGGGGATTGGTCCTTCGTCGATCTCGGAATCACGAATGACGACATCGACGGCGAGGCGTAGTAAACCAGAGTGATCTAGCGTGTTACAGCGCATTAAGACCA
>JAJCXQ010000405.1 GCA_029263355.1 Acidobacteriota bacterium
TGAAAGTATCCGATACAAGAATTGGACCTACGTAGCAAAAGACAACGGTCCTTTCGAGCTAAAAAGCCGAGGCGAGATTCTCACCATCGATAAGCTGCCGTGCCCCGACGAGATGATTATCCTTTTCGGAGGAGGGGCGGACGAAAACGATAAAATTTTGAGTTGCTCGGGCGCCCGAGTTGGTGATGAGGCCCGCTTCTACCTAACGTACCGGAATTCCGAAAATGGAAAAACTGAGCAGGAGACTTGGATCTACAAGTTGCAAGGGGGCGGCGAGTTGAAGCTCGAGAAAAGAGAAAAGACTCCTCCGGTCGGAGCCGGTGAATCCTGAATCGACAAGATCCGCTACGAAAGCTCAGCCAGCAGCAGGGTCGACCAGGGGCACGTCGACCAGGGGCACGTCGACCAGAGGCACGTCGATCAGGCCACGTCGATCAGCGGTACGCCACCCACCTGCACCCCGTCCATCATGCGTCGCAGCATGTTTGCGGAACGCCGTAACGCTTCCTCGCCCGCAGGGGTCAGCAGGCAGTATCTGCGCGCCCTTCCCGGCCGCCCTGCCTCCGGGCCTTCCACCCGGAAGTGGAGCAGTTCTTTATCGCCGAGCCGATCGAGGGTGGCGTACAGCGCCCCGATGGCCACTGAGCGAGAGGTCCGTTCTTCGATCTCCCGGCGCAGCGCACCGCCGTAGGCGCCGTCGCCCAGGCGGGCCACCGCCAGCATGATGACCAACTCGAACTCTCCAAGATGTCGTTTCTCTCGACCCATGGCTATGCCTCGTTTCGGTTATGGATCATTCAGCCGCTATGGATCATTGAGCCGCAGTCCCGGAGCCTTGGCGGCAGCCCGGCGGGCTGGCCAGGCACTGGCCCACAAAGTGGTTGCACCTACCAGCAGGGCGCTGCCGAGAACCACCAGGGGATCGAGGGCTCCAACCCCGGGAGCGAGGTCCGTCAGTCCCCGAGACAAGAGCAAGGCTAGCGGGAGTCCCACCACAAAGCCGACCACCGACAGACGCATGCCGCCTCGCGCGACGCCGAGAACAATCTGGCGGTGCGTGGCGCCTAGGGCCTGCCGAATCGCCAACTCCCGACGCCGCAGTCCAACGATAAAGGACACCAGGCCATAGATGCCTACCACCGCCAAGAACAGACCCAGGGCCCCGACACCAGCGATCAGGCGCGACGTCAGGCGCACCGTCGCCAGTTGCGCATCCACCATGCTGCGGTAGGTGCGCGGCGCGACCAGCGTCACCTCACTGTCCGGCACCTCGACATCCCGGCGCAGCACCTGAAGCGCCGCCTCGGCGCCCGCTTCGCCACGTGCCATGATCAGCGCCAGGCGTTCTTTGGCGGGGTCGAACGGTCGCCAAAAATACGGCAACGACGTCACCCCGGCTTGCACGTAGGCGCCATCAGCGGCAACACCGATCACTTCCAACCAGGCTGCGGGTCCTTCTTGTGCCTCGGGATCGCGGACGTGGAAGCCTCGCCCGAGGGCATTCTCACCCGGCCAGTAGCGTTCCGCAAACGCTCGATTGACCACCGCAACATCCTCTCGGCCAGCGCGCCGAGCCAGACTCTGTCCCTGCTGCACGGGAATCCCCATCACCTCGAAGTACTCGTCGCTGACCGCGTTGAACGGTACAAACTCCGCCTCGCTGTCAATGGTGGGTGCACCGTTGCCAGCGGTGACTCGGTGCCCCAAATCATCTGCCAGGAACGTGCCCTCGGCGCCGGATGCAAACGCTACCCCTTGGACTCCAGGTCGCGCCGCCAGCGTCTCCTGCATCTCCCGCAGGGCCATCGGAGCCGCGGTACCGGCGAGCTGGCCATCGCTCAGTCGGCGCGACATGACCGCCAGACGATCCACATCAAAACCGAGGTCAGCAACCTCGAGTCGACCGGCTGCCTGGGTCAGGGAGGCCGCGGTTACCACAAAAATCACCGCCAGGGCGACTTGGGCGCTGATCAAGACCCGGCGCATCAGGAGTCCTCGGCCGCTGCCGCCGGCGGCGTCACCCTTGAGGGATTGCACCAGGTCGGTGCGGGCGCCCTCGAGCGCCGGAATCAAGCCAAAAAACACGGTAGAGGCAGCGCTCAGGCCGAGGGCGACCCAGAGGGTCGATCCGTCTTGCGTCACCTCGAGGCCAAGGGGGATGTCGATCGGTAGCTCGGGAGCCCGCAGCAGGCCGGTGAGTACCCGCGCCACAGCCATCCCCACCGCGCCGGCCGCAGCGGCCGGAATTGCGCTTTCGATCAGCAGCATGCGCACCAGCCGAGAGCGGCTGGCGCCAATCGACAAACGCACCGCCATCTCCCGCCTCCGGCGCTGGCCACGGGCCAAAGCCAGGCCTGCCGCATTGGAGCAGCCGACCAGCAGGACCAGGCCGCAGATGAGCCCCAGAAAACCAAACAACGCGATCATCGGGGGGCGTCCCTGGGGCGGCAATCGGGATCCATTGTCCGCCTCGGCGACGAAGCGTCGGGCTGGTCCGGTTTCGGCTTTCCAAGCGTCTGGATGCTCGGCGCTCAGACGATCCGCCAGGTTCTCCATTTGAGCTCGGGCCTGCGTCAGGGGTGTCCCGGGACGCAGAGCGGCGAGGGTACGGTACTGCCGCTGTCGACGATCCGCCAAACCGATTGAGGTGACGTTGTAGATCCCGCCCTCGATGCCGATCGGAACCCAGCCATCTACCCTGAGCCCGAGCAGACGGCTGGCATAACCCTCGGGACCGACGCCAACCACCGTAAACGGTTTGCCATCCACTCGCAGGGAGCGTCCGACAATGGTGGGGTCGCTACCGAATTCCGTGGCCCACAGATCAAAGCCGAGGACGATCAGCCGATCCGCACCCCGAAGCGGAATTTCGTCCCCCGCCGGCAGCCGGCCGAGGGTCGGTTGCAACTGGGTGATGGCGAAATAGTCCCCCGCCACCAATTCCACCATCAACGGATGGCGATCCTCCCCACGGTGCAGGGCGACGCTGCCAATCCGAAACAGCGCCGTCTGGGCGAAAGCCTCGACATCGTGCGACAGATCCTCGTAGTCGGGCGCTGAGGTGTCGCCATAGCTGTCTTCGCCTTTGGTGGTATAGATCCGCACCACATCCTGGAGCGGCTCGGCGCCAAAGAAAAGCGACTTGCCGGAGGCGACAATAGCGATGGATCCGCCGATGCCGATACCCAAGGAAAGGACAATCAAGAGGGTGGGGAGAGGCTGCTGAATACACGTGCGAAAAGCCAGTCGAAGGTCGCTGCGAAGGTCGTCCATGAGGGCTCCGTGAACAGTTGGATCGTGAGGGACAGACACCCAGGGTCGCCAACCGATGGGGGCCGAGAGCGATCGTTGGGGGCGTCCGGTTGCGGCCCCGCGGTGCATTCGGGCGAAGAGCATCGGTCGCAGGGAGGCGAACACCTGAGAGCGATAGAAGCGGCACGCCGCAACGCGCCCGTCGACACCCACCCGGTGCTCGAACTCATCTTGTAGATCGTCCAGCAAATAGCGTCGGGAATCCGGTGCTGCCAGGAGCGACAACAGCCAGCGGCTGAGCCAAGGGGGTTCGGTGGAGGAGCGCCAGAACATGGTTTGTGATTTGGTTGTTACAGATGAGAATCAAACTCTACAAAAAAGAGTACGGCAGGATCCATCTGAAGGTTTCAGCACCCCGATCAACTTCCAAACTCTTGAGCAGGGCACGGGCAGATAGCGTCGACAACGCGGCTTGTCAGGCCAAAAACGCGGCGTCGACGCTGTGGGTCGTTGCTCGACCGGTTGAAACAACGACCCGAACTGGCCGTACCTGAGTCGAGAAGGTCCGCTTCGGAATCACTGCGAAACGAGAACGCTCGCAGCTTCAATTCTTGGAGGAACGATGGCCAATAGAGTCTTGAGTTCTCTGCGAAGTGTGCTGGCAGTGCTCGCCGGCTACGTTGTAATCGCTTTGGGTACTACGTTGACGTTTGAGGTTTTGCTCGGTGGCATCAGCTACCACACGTCGAGCGCCGGCGTTTTGGCCCTGGCCAGTGTCGGAGCCTTTCTTTCGGGTCTTTGCGGAGGCTTGGTCGCAGCGGGCATTGCAGGCCGGACACCGGTGCTGCATGCAGTAGGTGTCTTGATCCCGATTACCCTAGATACCACCTACGTCATCTTCTCGGGTATCAGCAACGATCCGATCTGGTTTGACCTGGTGGGTAGCGGTACGCTGATGGCCGCGGCGGTTCTCGGAGGTTATTTGTGGGGCTCGGCGAGTTGCGCAGCGCTTGAGAAGCAGCGTGGGTGACTAGCAAGTCGGTGACGACGTCCGACAACTTCGAGAAGAGCTTTCCTGCGCTTGCCGTTGTCGAGAGCTTCGCGGTACTCGAGCTCTGTGATGGCCTTTGCCTCGTCGGGCGAAATGAAGCCATAGCGCCAAGCGAAGATGCCTACATAGGCATCACACGCTTGGACGTCGGCCAGGCATTTCTCCTTCGGCGGTCTCGCGGTGGCAGTGTAGTCCTCCATCGAGATCGCGTCGTGCCCCAGCTGCCGGAGCACTCGGTAGACTTCTTGCCGGTGCTCCGCCAAGTCTTTGAAGGTTGACGATAGATAGATCTTGGCCATTTCGTGATCAGCCCGTCGATTTGATTGAGGCACCGATCGCTCACCAGTGCGACCGGCCCCTCCCTCGAAGGCATGCCCCCTTCGAAGGGAGCGGAATTTTCGCCCAAAACCGACTCAAATGCGCCCGATTTGGCGACATTCGAAAAAAGTCGAAATTTCTTCGTCACCCAAAATGGCCCCAAATGTGGCCAAATCGGGCGCATTTGGCCCGCAATGGCGACGCGGTGGATTTTCGTGTCTCTTGATCATCAGGATAAATCCGCTGCATCAAGTGTTGTCTCCGTTTTTCGGGGTCGCTGGCGTTCCGCCCCGCCGGCTTTTACGATGGTGCGGTGTTGACGGACCGACCACTTCACCCACAACAGAAAGGAGATGGCGATGCAGTCTTTCGAGCATAGGAATTAGAGCAGTGTCTGATTTCGAGCACCGTGTTTGAAACGGATCTCGCCGCGCCCGTCAACGATCTGATGATCGGGCGTGCCCAACAACAGAAGGAGTCGAGCATGAGAAGTAAAGCATCGTTTGTCCGTATTCAATCCGTCGAGGAGGTTCGCGCCTCCCTGGCAACCTATGGCGGCGGGATCGCCGAAAGCCTCCAACGTCGTCGGCCGGCGGCGGCCGGGGAGGGTGAGGCGTTGCTCACCGCCATCAACTATCAGGACGTCTTCGGGGATCTGGAACTAGACCTCGGGGGCGCTCAATCGAACCTCATGGCAGCGGAGGACAAGCACGTCCGTAGCCTGATCCGGATTTCGAAGCTTCGTCGCCAGCGCGACGCTCTCGAATTGAAGGCCCACGAGCGGCTGGTTGCCAACCGGCGCGTCCTGCTTGGTGTTTTCGGCCCGAATCGTGGGTTCGAAGTCGCCGCGTTGGACGGCAAGACGCCACGTGAGAGCAAAGCCATGATCGATCAGCTCGATCAAACCATCCAACTCATACGTGATCCGGAAGGAGAGTTACCTGTAGTGGTTGCCGACGGCGTCCAGTTGGACCTCGAAGGTATGGCAACAGGTTTCGAGGCCGATCTCGTTGACCTTCGCCAGGTGCGAGGTCAACTCGAGCGAGCAAACAAGGCCGCTGCGAAAACCGTGATCGCAAAAAACAAAGCGATTGAGGCGTTCAATGCCGTCTTCCCCCCGGTCGCCGGGATCCTCGAAGGGTTCTTTCGTCTGGCCGGAGAGCGCGAGCTCGCCGAGCGTGTCCGGACTTCGACTCGTCGCGTCACCCGGCGCCAAGGCGCCCAGGGCGACGAGGAGCCATCGGAAGAGGTGACGTCGGGCGAGGCATCGTCCGACAACAGCGAGGAGGCGAGCAACGGCGAATCGCCAGCGTCAGCTGCTGAGGCCGTCTCACCCACCTCCGCCTCCGCTGCCTGACGTTTTAGCGTCCCCCGGGCGGTCTTTAGGCCGCCCGGGCCTTTCACTTTCGATTCAATTGTGCGGTCTTCAGGTTTCGCCTTCCAAGGCCCCTCTAAGGGCCGTTTCCTCGTTTAGACAATGTCTCTGAATTTTGGGTGCGGCGACGTTGCTCGTTTGAGCAAGTGCTCCTCTCCCTGGTGCGGAGACGTTGCTCGTTTGAGCAAGTGCTCCTCCCCCCGGTGCGCCGCAGTTGCTCGTTTGAGCAACTGCTCCACACCCGGTGCAAAGGTGTTGCTCGTTTGAGCAACTGCTCCGCACCCGGGCGAGAAAGCTTTGCTCGAATGAGCAAGTGCTCCTCACTCGGTGCGGAAGCGTTTCTTTTTCGAGCAACCCCTGCACACCGCGCCTCTGGGACAGTGTCGGCGGAGTGGAGCACCAGTTTCAACTCGTACATATCCATCCATCTTTTGACGGCCTAGTCGGCATTGCGTCCTCGGGGAGCTATGACAAGCTGTGACATAAAGCTGTGACAGCGAGCAGCCTCGGTACGGAAGCAACGCGATTGTCGAATAGTGACGAGCCGCCGTGCGAATTCCATGCGATAGACTCGCACCCTCCATTACATCGCAGGAACCTGCGTTGGCTCGAGCCGTGAACCGGCCCTTCTGGGATGAGGTCAAGTTTTCCCAAGTGCCATGACTAGCTTCTCCCCAAAGTTCACCATCACCAACGCGGTCACCAAGGGGCTGACGTCGATCGAGCGGGCTCGTGGTTTCCTGGAGGCCGCGGCTTTGTCGGAGGAGTGGGTTCGTCGTATGAGCCAGCGTGCGTTGTTGCTCGAAGCGCACCATACGACGCACATCGAAGGGACAGAGCTAACCATCGAACAGGCCGAACGCTTGTGGACAGGCCACGAGGTGGAGCAGGCCCAAGAAGACGACGTCCGAGAGCTATTGAACTACCGCGAAGCGTTTAGCCTCGTCTCGGACTATCTGGACAGTGGCGAGCCGGTGACCGAGGCGTTGATCCGTGAGATCCACAAGCGATTGGTCGATGGGGTCCGCGGTGGAGAAGGCGGCCCAGGTGCCTATCGCTCGGTTCAGAACTATGTGATCAACAGCCGAACGCGCGAAGTCATTTACACGCCACCACCACCGGAGGTTGTGGCACCGGCGATGGGCGGATTGGTGAGATGGCTGCGTGAGGAAGAAGCGATTCACCCGGTCCTAGTGGCAGGTGTTGCACAGTTTCAACTCGTGCATATCCATCCGTTTCTTGACGGCAACGGCCGCACTTCCCGATTGCTTTCGACCCTCTGGCTCTATCGTGCTGGTTACGATTTCAAGCGCCTCTTTACGATCAGCGAGTTCTACGATCGCGATCGTGGAGCCTTCTACCAGGCGATCCAGAATGTGCGAGAGCATGGGATGGACCTGACGGGATGGCTAGGCTATTTCGTCGAGGGACTCGCGATGCAGCTGGCTGAAGTCAAGGCGCGAGGAGAATTTGCCATTCGGGCGGATGTCGTTGCTGCCGAGCGTGGTCTCAATCTGCGGCAGGCTGCTGCTTTGGATCATGTATTCGCTCATCACAAACTCACCGTCGGCGAGCTGATGACCCTCTTTCCCGAAGTCAGCCGCCGTAGCCTTCAGCGTGACCTGAAGGTACTCCTAGACCGTGGACTCTTGAGTGAAGTGGCAACCGGCCCAACCGATCCCGGTCGGCATTACGTCCTCGGGGAGCTATGACAAGCTGTGACATCAAGCTATGACAAGCTGTGACATCAAGCTGTGACAAGCTGTGACAGCGAGCTACAACGGTAACGGGAGCAACGTGATCGTCGAATCGCTCTAGGGAGAGCCGATTGGGACTAAACCAAAAATCCTCTCCAGGGTCATTGCGGCCAGTTCATGTTCGCACGGAGTTGCCGGATCATCTCTCCCGCGATGCTTGCCGGCAGCTGCGAGTTAAAGCTCCAGAGAAGTGAGCTTGGGCCGATCCGGCGCGAGTTTGATCTTGGGCAGCGGCACTGATGATCCCTGGTAAATTGGGCTGATGAACCCATCCAGAAGCGATCGCGATCGGGACGCCTGGATCGACGAGATCTTCGACCGGGCGCTCGATGTGCCGAGTGGCGAGCGCTCGGCCTACCTCGACGAAACATGTGGCGACGATTCGGAGCTGCGCTCACGGCTAGAGCGTCTTTTGGCCTACAGCGAAGATCCGCCGTCGATGCTCGCTGGCGCGGTCGGTGCGGATCTGTGGCAGCCCGAAGATCTCGAGACCGAGTCGAGTCGGCCGGCACGGGTCGGACCCTACGAGATTTTGGAAGAGATTGGCCGTGGGGGTATGGGTGTGGTTTACCTGGGAGAGCGGGCCGACGGCCATTTCAAGCAGAAGGTTGCGGTCAAGGTGATGCGACCAGGTTCCGACACCCTCGAAGCGCGCCGCAGGTTCGAACAGGAACGACAGATCATTGCCTCACTTCAAAACGCGAGCATCGCCCGTCTGTACGATGGCGGCGTCACCGAAGACGGTCGGCCCTACTCGGCAATGGAGCTTGTCGAAGGCAAGCCGATCAATCTCTACTGCGATGAACATCGTCTCGGCATCGCCGAGCGTTTACGACTGTTAGAAGAAGTGGGTAGCGCGGTTCACTACGCTCACCAGAACCTGGTGGTCCACTGCGACCTCAAACCGTCGAATATCCTGGTGACGACGAAGGGCGAAATCAAGCTCCTTGACTTTGGGATCGCCAAGTTACTCGACGTGTCTGGTGGCGACCACCTGTCGATGGCAGGCACGCGAGCGATCACGCCGCTTTATGCCAGCCCCGAGCAGCTCAGAGGGGAACCGGTGTCGACGGCATCGGATATCTACCAGCTGGGCCTGCTGCTCTTCGAATTGTTGACCGGTGAGCGAGCTCGCGAGTTGTCCTCGGCTTCCCGATATCGCCGCCAGCCTCGGGAACCTGGCGGGCTCGCTGCATGAACGGGGTGATCTCGAGCGGGCGGCGGCGCTGTATCAGCAGGCGATGGAGATGAGACAAGAGGTTTTTGGACCGAGCCATCCTCGGGTGGCCCAGAGCCAGGCTCAGCTGGGTGAAGTTCTTCACGAAGCGGGGCAGTTGCAAGATGCCGAGGCGATGTTGATGGGTTCCCTGGCGATCTTTCAGCAGCATCTGCCGGCAGACCATCCCAGCTTTGGCCGCGTCTGGCGCGGACTCGGCGCCGTGCGGCTCGACGCCGGCAAGCTCGATAGTGCTCGGCGAGCATTAGACCGATCGCGTGTCGTATACGCCGGCTTGGAGGGATCCCATTGGGTGTGGCGAGTCGATGTGTTGCTGGCGGAGGTCGACCGCAGGCAAGGTCGGTTCAGCGATGCCGAGGCCAAACTCAATGGCGCCGAAGGGCAACTGGGCGCTGATCCGGAGTGGTTGGAGCGTTGGCGCAACGAGAAGGTTTTGTTGGCGCCGGACTGAATCAAGGTTTCTGTTCGAGTTTGTCGGCCAGCCACGCACGAGCGCGCAGCCAGTCACGCTCGACGGTACGCACCGAGACGTTGAGCGCGGCCGCGGTCTCGTCACCCGTCAGTCCGGCAAAATAGCGACATTCCACGACTCGGGCCAGGCGTTGGTTGAATGCCTCGAGCTCGTCGAGCGCCTCGTCGACCGCCAAAATCAATTCGGCCTGCGAATGGATCGACAGCTGTTCGGCCTCCAGAGTCACCGGCCGTAGCCCCGATCCACGCTTCTTAGCCCGTCGCTGTCGCGCCTGGTCAACCAATATACGTCGCATGGTCAAGGCCGAAACAGCGTAGAAATGACCACGATTGTTCCACGGGACTCCGGTCTCCTGCAGCAGCCGCATATAAGCCTCGTTGACGAGTGAAGTCGCATCGAGACTGGTTTCCGACGACTGCCGCCTCAACTGCTGTCGAGCCGACCGATGAAGCT
>JAJCXQ010000406.1 GCA_029263355.1 Acidobacteriota bacterium
TAAATTTTCAGAAAACAATAATGTTTTCGTTGCGCAAAGGTTAAACATAAAAAAAGGGAAAACTCTCTGGAGGCAACCTGTTATATTAGGCCCTGCGCCTATGTTCTATTTGGATGTCCCTAGAAAAATTAAGCTTAAATACCGTAACAAGAGTGTCGAGGCTTTTTTATACAAAGGGATAGCGGGAGATGCGGTATATAAGATTGAAAATTACAATGTTCGTATTAACCTGAATGGAGATGTCATGCCGATAGAATCAAAAGAATAACCGTGTAGAACCGAAACGACGACTGTAAAGGTATTGTAAATCTTATAATACGCTATCTTCAGGACTCTGGTATAAAAACTCAATGCAATTGATTATTAAGTTATAAAAGTATTGAGTTAAAGCCTTAATAATACAAGCTAATTTTAATAAATTATAAAAAGGAGTTACGTAATGAACACTTTCAAAAAGAACGTAAATAACAGAATACGACTATTGATCCTGTTTACGGCAATGGCTTCTGTTTCATTTTTTAGCGCCGGCGCTTTCGCCCAACTTGACGAAACATGGACTATAACCGTTAACGGCCAGTCGGTTCAGGTCAATCCGGATGGAAGTTTTAAAATACCAAACATTTCAGCGGCTGATCTGTTTGGCCCTGGAGGCCCCGGCACCCTTGCGGACTTTTTAAGCGACGATTTCCTTAGGGCGGTTGCCGTCAGAACTTTTAACGGCGTTACGCAGTACGCGTTCAGCGAACCGTTTCAGATTACAAACGGTGAAACATTTGTTGTCGGCCCAATGACATTCACAGACTTTCCGCCGCCGTTTCCGGATTCATTAACTATCCAGGTTGACCAACCTACACTTACCGAAATTGGACAAACAACCCAATTAACCGTAACCGGAATCCTGGCGGATGGAGGCGCAATTGAGGCAACTTTGCGCTCACAAAGCACAATATACCGCACAAGCAACCCAGATATTGCCACAGTCGGGCAGGACGGCCTTGTAACTGCGCAAGGCCGGGGTATCGCCTTTATAACGGCGGTTAATGAAGGCGCAACCGCAGTTTCAAGGATCACGGTTTCGCCGGGCGACCCGTTGACGACAATTGAAGGTTTTGTCCTGTTTGAAGACGGGACGCCTGTTGACGGCGCTGATGTAAACATACAGCCTCTGGATTTATCCGCTGTAACCGGCTTTGACGGCTCCTTTCAGATTTCAGATGTTCCAACGGAACTAGGAGTTCTATCTGTTGATGTAACAAAATCTATATCAAATGATCTCTTTATTGGTTCCATGGATATCACAACATTTGCGCCGGGAATAGTGACCGACATCGGAATAATTCCCCTGGAACAGGCGTTTAACATTCTTCTTTTTGGAGACAGGGTCGGCGAACGAGGCCTACTGGAGGGAAAGCTTACATCCCTTGGGCATATTGTTGCTAACCAGGTGATTTTGCCTACAGACATCTCGCTATTTGACGTCATCTGGCATGTAAACTCAGACACTCTGCTTAGTTCATCAGAACAACTGCGATTGGGTGACTTTGTAAGCTCCGGGAAAGGGCTTTATTTAAGTGGTGAAAAACCAGGATGTTGTCATAGTATGAATGTGACTGTTCAAACTTTATTAAACTCAATACTCATAGAGCCGGGTATCATTCTTGGTGTTAATAGTTATCAAGTGCCCGGCCCATATCCTTTTAACCAGAATGCAATGGACGGCATAATAACCACGGAGCCGAATAACATATCATTTTGGGCTCCACAAATTGCTGGTGGAATTGGAGGTCTGGGGCTCTTGCCGGATCGTAACATATTAGTCACAGGAGCCGTAGAGGGTAACGTAGTGCCTGTTGGCGGAGTATGGGATTGTAATGATCTTATAAGCGGAGCCGGCAGAGTCGTTCAGTTGATGGATGTCAACTGGTTCCTTAACGGCAACTCGGTATTTGAAGTTATAGAAAATATCCAGAAATTTTTAAGCGAGGCCGGCTCGTGCGGTCCGTAAACAAGAGAAACTGTAAATTGCCGGTTGGAAAAAAACAAAACCGGCCTAAATCACAAGATTTAAAATTCATATAAATCGTGGCGCAGGCATCCTTGCCTTAGTTTTAATTGATCGCAGGCAGGATGCCTGCGTCACTCACTCGCCTCCAGTTGGTTCAAGTCTCAGGCTTGAACCAACCTGGCCATACCTATATTCTGTATAGAATAAAGAAATGGCTGAGGCCAAATGTTCTCCCAACGGCAACCGGTTTTAATGTTGTCCCGGCGCAACCATTGCCGGACGGCGCGCATACATTGACAGTGATCGTAGGCGACAATGCCGGCAATGAGGCGTCGTCAATTGTTAGCTTCACAACAGACACAACCGCCCCGACAATAGCAAATATAAAGCCGGTTGAGGGCTCAATACTATCTATATTCCGGCCGAACATAAGCGCCTCATATAGCGATTCAATTAGCGGCATAGACATAAACTCTGTTGTAATCACGCTTGACAACGACGATGTAACGGCCCAGTCAGCAGTTTCCGCCGCTTCAGTAACTTTCGCGCCCTCTATCGACCTTGCCGACGGCGCCCGTGTTGTCGTGTTTACGGTAAAAGACATTGCCGGCAACATATCTCAAGCGCAAACGAGTTTTACTATATTGACGCCTCCTCAGGTTGCCCTTTCCGAAACGTGCACATCAGCAACAGAGGTAACGGCGACGGGCGTTGCCGGCGCCTTCTCAACCAAAGCGCGTGTAGAAGGCGGCTCCGGTATAGTTGAAGTTGATGTGGTAGACAACGGTTTTTCCGCTGTAATACCTCTTAAACTTAACCGTGTCAACCATCTATTCTTTACATCAATCACTGCCGACGGCACAACAAGCGCGCCGACAACCGCTTCCGTTACACAGGACGGCCGGGCTCCAACCATGTTTATCGATTTTCCCGCGGACGGATCAGAAGTTACAACCGATTCGGTTGTAATCGCCGGCCGCGTAAGCGACCTGCTCAGCGGTTTCATGGGGCTTGACGTGACCGTTAACGGCCAACCTGCGGATGTTATAGTTGGCATAGGCACAAACGGCACGTTTGAGAGGCAGAATGTGCCCATTGTTTTAGGTCCAAACATCATAACGGCAATAGCCACCGACAAAAAGGGCAACACCGTTTCAAAGCAGATCACAATCAATCGAGTTGATATACCCGCAGGCGCGCCCACAATCACGGTTATATCCGGCAACGTTCAGAGGGCAATGGTTAATTCCCTACTGCCTGATCCAATAACAGTAAAAATTAATCAGGGCGACGGCGCGCCTTTTGTTAATAAACTTGTTAATTTCAAGGTAATCAGAAGCAATGGAAGGCTTACGGCTGACGGCATCGGCGACGGCGATCTTGAATTGCAGACGCGCACAGACTCCGCCGGCCTGGCTCAGGTATTTTGGACGCTCGGCAGCGACGCCGGGTGCGGCAACAACCGCATTGAAGTCCTTTCAGAGGATATAATCGGCACAACATTCTTTTGCGCCTCGGCCGATCCTAATCTGCCGAAACAACTAAATATCGGCTCAGGCAATAACCAACGCGCCGAAGCCGCCGCCCCCGCGACCGAGCCGCTTAAAGTTTGGGCTAACGACTCCTGCAACGGTGTTGAGGGTGTTCCCATTACATTTACGGTAATTTCCAACGATGGAACAGTAAACGGCGCGTCTACAGTTACTGTAAACACGGGTATTACAGGCCACGCCGAAGTCAATTTTATCCTTGGACAGGCGGAAGGCAATAACATTATTGAGGCCGATTTCCCGGGCAATCCCGGCAACCCGGCGGTATTTAACCTGTTTGGAGTTGTCAGAGACGAATCACAACCTACTACTTTTTCAGGGCTGGCGCTAAATAATTCAAACCTGCCCATAGGGAACGCCGAATGTAGTCTGATAGTGGGCAATAATTCCCCTCAAACAACACTTACGGATGTTGAAGGCCAATTCTCATTTAACAATGTAACAGGCCAAGGTCCGTCAAAATTGATTATTAACGGCCTTGTCGCAACAACCTTAAACGGCCAATCAATCGCGCCCGGCAGCTTCCCGGCCCTTGCCTTTGAACCTGTAATTGTGCCCAATGCGGCAAATTCGTTGCCCACGCCGGCCCTGCTACCCGGCCTTGATCCCGTTAACGCACGGACATATGATGGAACGCAGGATGTAGTCTTAACTATAGACGGCATTGAAGGGCTTGAAATGGTTGTAAAAGCGGGCTCAATGACAAGGGCCGACAGCACAGTCCCATCCGCGGCTGATCCCGCAATCATAGCGTTAAACAAGGTTCACTTTGACAAAGTCCCAATGCCCATGCCTGACGGCGCGGCGCCTCCTTTTGCCTGGACATTGCAGCCCGCGGGCGCTATATTTGACCCTCCGGTTCAGATCACTTATCCTAATATGTCCGGCCTGCCCGCCGGCGCAATTGCGTACTTCCTGAGCTTTGATCATGACACAAACAGGTTTGAAATCGTGGCAACCGGTCACGTAACCGATGACGGCGCCAACATTATAAGCGACCCGGGCGCTGGAATAGTGAAAGCCGGTTGGGGCTGCAACTGCCCGCCGTATGCGATAGTGGCTGATTGCGAGGGATGCGCATTTAAATGCATAAACCCGGGTTCGTTGCAAGGGGGCTCTGTGGTTGTTAACGGCACGGCGGATGTTAATGACGATATT
>JAJCXQ010000407.1 GCA_029263355.1 Acidobacteriota bacterium
CTGGGGGGCTGTTCCATCTCGAGCGCTGCCCCGAACCCGGATTGGAGTGGCTGCTCGTCGAGGTCGATGGCGCGTTCGATGGCTATTGGCTGGTCCCGGCGGATTCTCTGGCGTGGCTCGGCTCGTCGGATGTCGCCGTCAACGACGAAGCGGCTGCTGGGCCGCTCACGCTGCGTTGCGATCTTGGTCTGTGGCTCCCTGCTGAGAGCCTGGGGCGCCAAGACGCCAGCGCAGCGATCAGCGCGCCGGATCTCGAACGAGTCCGTCGCCGTTGTCGACAGCTGGCTGCCGGCGACGGCTCAGCAGACGACGAAGCGTTGGCAACGGACCTTGATCCTGACTATCGCGATTGGCGGGCGACCCTGGATGGCGCGCGCCGGGTGGTTGCAGAGGCTTACCACGGGCGGGCTCAAGGACCGCCGATGTCAGAGCCAGAGGAGATCGGTCCGCGCAGCGTCTCCGAGTCAGGTGATGTGACCCGACCTCTCCGACGCCCCCGGCGCTGGCTGCCGCTGGCAGCCGCGCTTGCGGTCGCTTTGGGTGGCGGATTCCTGGTTGGAAAGTTGATGGAGGAGGGGCGATCTCGCCCGCGGATTCAGGAGCTCCAGGCGGAGCTCGGTGTGCTAACGCAGCAGCTCGAGGCCGCTCAACAGCCCGAGACCGCGATACCTTGGCTCCTGGCCTCGGGTGGAGACATCCGGGCGGTTGTCATGCGGCTGGCCGTGCCGCCCGAAGCTCGATCGATTGGCCTGCTGATCGATGCCGTGCCAGGAGACCGGGTCGAAATTCTGGACATCTCGGGCGTCGTGGTCTGGGCGAGCAGGGTCGAGGCGGAGCCATCGGCGGATGAAATCTTGGTGCGCTTGCCTGCTGCCTTGGTGCCGCCGGGTACATATCAAGTGATCGTTTGGCGCGCCACCACGCGACATATCGACTTCCAGCTGGTGATCGAGTTGCCTTGATCGAGACGCGTCATGGCTCGCCCTGACGACATGTCTGAGAGAAGGCGCCTTGGTCGACTCAAGGAGATCCTCGCCGAGGCTGTGAAGCGCCCGGCGGCCGAGCGTGATGGCTTCGTGATCGATGCCTGCGGCGGCGATGCGGAGCTCCGCCGGGAGGTGGATTCGCTGCTGCGGCTCGAGAGCCTGGCGGAGGGTTTTCTCGACCGATCGCCGAATCAGCTCGGGCGCCTTCCGCTGGCTGAAGGCGCCCGAGTCGGCGCTTACAGCATCTTGAGGCCGCTCGGTGCTGGCGGTATGGGAGAGGTGTATGTTGCGGAGCGTGCCGACGGTGCTTTCGAGCAGGATGTCGCCATCAAAGTGCTTCGCGCGGGTGGCATTGTCGGAGAGTTACTCCAACGTTTCGTCGCCGAGCGCCAGCTTCTCGCCGAGTTGACGCATCCCAACATTGCGCGCCTGCTCGACGGCGGCACGACGGAAGACGGTAGGCCTTATCTGGTGATGGAACATGTCGAAGGCGAGCCGATCGACACCTATTGCCGACGACATGGCCTGACGGTGGCGGAGCGCCTCACCCTCTTCTCAAAGGTCTGTGGCGCCGTGCAACATGCGCATCATCACTTGGTGGTGCACCGTGACATCAAGCCATCGAACATTCTGGTCGCCCGCGACGGAAAACCGATGCTGCTCGATTTTGGCGTCGCAAAAGATCTCGGCGAGGCTGGCCACACTCCGGTCACTCGGCTCTTGGTTGCGATCACACCAGAATATGCTAGCCCAGAACAATTGACTGGTGGCCCGGTCACGACCGCCATCGACGTTTACTCGCTAGGGGTTGTGCTCTATGAACTGCTGACCGGCCACAATCCCTTCGGAGGCATCGACCCTCTCGCAGGCCGCTCGGCCGCCGAGCCACCTCAGCGTCCGAGCTCGCGGCTGCGGCGCGAGGCGCAGAAGGAACGCAACAGTCCACTTTTGCGGCTCTTGCGGCGTCGTCTCGACGGCGACTTGGACCACATCGTGCTCCGCGCTCTCGAGCCTGTGCCACAACAACGTTATGCGACCGTCGAACAATTGCAGCGTGATATCGATCGCCATCTGCAGGGGCTACCGCTCGAAACTCGTCAAGGGACTTGGTATCGTTTGCGGAAACAGGCTCGTCGCCATTGGAAGGGGTTGGTGGCTGCGGCCGCCATTGCGATGCTGGCCCTTTTCCTTACTAGCGAGAGCCAGCAACGGCGTCAGCTCGAGCGCGAGTCGGTTCGCATCCATCGATTGACGAACACGCTGAATGCCTTCCTAATTGAGATCCTTCTGAAAGCCGATCCGGTGCGCTCCGGTGAGCGCAGCCAGGCTTTGGGAGATATCCTCGAAGAGGCCGCAGAACGCCTTGAGGGTGGCTTGCTCTCTGACGAGCCGTTGGTCCGATCAGGCCTGATGGGGACCATCGGAGTGGTCTATCGGAGCTTGTCTCGATTCGAGGAGGCAGAGCCTTTCTTACGCGAGGCCTTGACGATTCGCCGGCGCATCTTGCCACGTGATCACAAGCTCATTGGATATGCTAGTAACAACCTGGGACTGTGCCTGCGCGGTCTCGGCGACTTCGCAGGAGCGCGCAGCGTGTTGCTGGATGCCCAGCGTATTTTTGCTCTTCACCAGACGGCTGATGATCCGGACATGGCCGGGGTCTTGAACAACCTGGCCGGCCTCGAGAAAGAGCTCGGCCGCTTCGATGAAGCGGTTGGTTTCTACGAAGAAGCGCTAGCCATGAAGCGTCGACTCGGTGTGGGATCCGTAGATCTCGCCAAGGCGATCAAGAATCTCGGGGTGGGCCTGAGGGCAGCGGGCAGGTTGGAGGAAGCGGAAGCTACGTTGCGGGAAGCGTTGCGGGAGTTGGCTCGCAGCAAACAGCTTCATGAGCCGACCCTAGCGGGGATTGCCTACCACCTCGGCAGCCTACTGCGAGAGCGCGGTGATCAAACAGAGGCGGGGGAGTTACTCGCGCAGGCGCTCGAGATACGGCGTCGCCTTTATGGAGAGGATCACCCCAAGACGGTCGAAGTTGCTCAAGAGATCGCGATGATCGAGGCGCCTGCTGAGCGATAGAGGTCAATAGGCGGAGTGTTGGAGCGGATCTGACGAACGGGAGCTCGAGAGATGCGACTTGGCTTGGTGA
>JAJCXQ010000408.1 GCA_029263355.1 Acidobacteriota bacterium
CCCGAGGTGTAGATCACGTAGGCGAGACTCTGGGGCGTCGAATCGATCCGCGGATCACGTCTCGACATCGTCGCCAGCATCTCCGCGTCACGATCGAAACAGACCGTCACGCCTGCAAAGCCGAGCAGACGATCCAACAACAGCTGGCAGGTGACCAGATGATTGACGCTGCTGTCGGCCACCATGAAGCGCAGGCGTTCGGTGGGATACTCGGGATCGAGGGGAACGTAGGCGCCACCAGCCTTGATGATGCCCAAAACGCTCACCAACATCTCCGGCGAGCGCTCGATCAGGACTCCGACTCGTGACCCGACTTCAACTCCCGAACGGCGCAAGGCATGCGCCAGTTGGTTCGCTTGCTGATCGAGCTCGCCATAGGTGAGCTCGGCGCCGTCGAGAACCACCGCGGTGGCGGTCGGCGTACGCTCGGCCCGGCCGGCAAACAGCGACGCCAGGGACACGTGGCGCGGATACGGAACGGTTGTTTCGTTCCATTCCGAGATCAGCTGATTTCGTTCGGCATCACTGAGATAGTCCAGGCGCGTGATCGGATCGTCGGGCACCGCCGTCACCCGCCGCACCAGGGTCTGCAAGTGCCCGAAAAAGCGCGCGATTGTCGTCTCGTCGTAAAGGTCCGTGTTGTATTCGACCAGCCAGACCAAGTCTTCGGATCGTTCGGCGACCCACAGGGTCAACTCAAATTGTGAGGTTCCCAGATCGACATCGACCGGGGTCACTTCCAGCCCCAGGAGATCCGGCAATGCGACCGGATCGTCGATTTGGTCGAACATCACCTGAAAGAAAGGACTCTGCCCCGACGCTCGCTCCGGCTGCAGATCTTCGACCACCTGCTCGAAGGGAACCGCTTGATGGGCAAACGCCCCAAGCACCGTTCCACGGATCCTTTGCAACACGGAACGGAACGTCGGTTCGCCCGCAAGATCCGACCGCATCACCAGCGTGTTGACGAAAAACCCGATCAGCCCTGCGGTCTCTTTGCGGTCGCGGTTGGCAATCGACGATCCAACCATGACATCCGACTGGCCGCTGAGGCGAAAGAAGAGGGTCTTCAAAGCTGCGAGCAACCCGACAAACAGGGTGACGTCGGTTCGCCTCGTCAACTCTCGCAGCGACTCCCGCGGCTCACCAGGCCAAACGAATTCGCGTCGGGCGCCACAGAACCTCCTCGCCGTCGTACGAGGTCGATCCGTGGGCAGATCGAGCACCGGCAGCGGTCCTTCCAGGCGCTCTCGCCAATACTCGAGCTGAGCCGATAGCCGCTCAGTCGTCAACTGCTGGCGCTGCCAGGTCGCAAAGTCCGCAACTTGAATCGGCAGCGGCGCCAGCGACGCTTCGCGACCTTCCACCTGAGCCTGATAAACCGCCGCCAGCTCATGGTTCAAAATATCCAGAGACCATCGATCCGAGGCGATATGATGCATCGTGATGACCAAAACATGTTCCCGGTCGTCCAGCTGGATCAACAGGTAGCGCCAGACCGGTCCAGCCTCTAGATCAAACGGACGGCGCGCCTCCCGCTGCGCCAATCGCTGCGTTAGAGCGTCGCGTCGGGCTTGGTTGACACACCGAAAATCAACCTGCGGCAACCGGCGGGAAATCGCCGCCTGAATCCGCTGCACCGGCCGGCCACCGCGGGTCGGAAAACAGGTACGCAAAACCTCGTGCCGTCTCGGGATGTGATCCAGGCTCGTTTCCAAGGCGCCAACCTGTAAATGACCGCGCAGGCGCATCACCAGCGGAATGTTGTAAACCGCGGTTCCAGCCTCCAATTGATCGAGAAACCACATTCGCTGTTGGTCAAAAGACAGCGCCAAGGGCTGCTGCCTGGACACTGGCAGGATGACATCCGAGGCTGTACCTCCAGAGGCTGTGCCATCTAAGCCTGTACCGTCCGCGGACTCTTCGGACAACCGCTGAGCCAATTCGGTGATCGTCGGCGCTTCGAACAACGAGATGACAGACAGATCACTGCCGGTGGCTTCCCGTACTCGCGCCACCACCCGCATTGCCGACAGGGAATTTCCCCCCAAACTCAGGAAGCTGTCGTCAACGCTGACCTGATCGATCCCGAGCACTTCGCCATAAATTGTCGCCCACAAGTCTTCACGGCGGGTCTTAGGAAGGCCCTCCCGCTGCCGACGCTGCGACTGCGCAGCGATCCGACGTACCGCAGGGGCGCGTGCCACCAGCGCAGTCCGATCGACCTTTCCGGTCGGCCCCAAAGGCAACTCGGCCAATAACTCCAACGCCGGCGGCACCATGTAGGCGGGCACTCGATCGGCCAAAAATTCTTGTAGATCTTGGGCGGTGACCGACGCTTCGTCTTCCAGACGACAGAAAGCCACTAGCCGCCGTGGCTCTCCAGAGTCCGCCACCCCACCCTCGTCGGACACCACCACACAACTCTGCACTGCAGGGTGCGCCGCCAGCTGCACTTCGATCTCGCCCAGCTCGATTCGGAAACCGCGAATCTTGACCTGATGATCGCGACGGCCTACAAACTCGAGCTCACCGTCGGGCCGTCGTCGAACCAGGTCGCCGGAACGATAAAGGCGGGCACCGCTGCCTCCGAAAGGTGAAGGTAGAAAACGTTCCGCGGTCCGACCGGGGCGCCGGAGATAACCGCGCGCCAGGCCGCCACCACCGAGAAAAAGCTCCCCCGTGTCGCCAGCAGCTACTTGCTGAGATCGCGCATCCAAGACATAGCTCAACGACGTCGTGACCGGTCTCCCGATCGGCACCGTCCTACCCTGCACAGACTCTGACATGACTCGGTGACAGGTCGAGAAGGTCGTGTTCTCGGCGGGCCCATAAAGATGCAGCAGCCGCCCGGAAAACCCGGTCTCGACGACCCGGCGCACCGCTTCTGGATGGACCGCTTCGCCGCCGAACAGCACGGTATCGAGAGTCGAGAAGGCATCCGGGGCCGCTCGGCTGATCTGGTTGAAGAGCGCGGTGGTCACAAATAGGTGATGGATCTCTTCGGTCTCGAGCATCGCGATCAATGCCGGCGGCGACAGCAGAACCTCCCGCGGCAGACCCACCAAGCAGCAGCCATTGAGGAGAGCGCCCCAGATCTCGAAGATCGCGGCGTCGAACGAGCTACTCGATGCCTGAGCGACCCGATCTCCCGGCTCGAGGCTCATGTAGTCCTGGTCGCAGACCAAACGCGCCACCGCCCGATGGGTCACCGCGACACCCTTGGGGATCCCGGTCGATCCCGAGGTGTAGATGACGTACGCCAGGTCTTGAGCTGTTGCCTCAGGGGACACGGCCGAGCTCGACGCCGCTTCGATCTGAGCCCAGTCCCGATCCAGGCAGACGATGTCCACCTCTATTTCCGGCAATCGATCGACAAACGGCTGCGCCGTCACCAGACACCCCAGCTCGGCGTCCTCGATCATGAATCGCAGACGTTCCTGTGGAAACTCCAAATCAAGCGGCACATACGCCGCCCCCGCCTTGATGATCCCCACCAAGGCGATCACCATATCCGCCGACTGCTGGACAAAAAGGCCCACTTTTGATTCTGGCGCGATACCCTTGGATCGCAAGTATCCTGCGACCTGCTCGGCGCGCCGATCCAGCTCGCGATAGCTCATCTCCTCGCCGCCGAAACGCAGCGCCGAAGCTTCTGGAGCCTGGACGACCCGAGCCTCGAATAGCTCGCAAAGCGTCGCCGTCCGAAGAGTCTTGATCCGATGGATCAATTTATGACTCCTCGACACTGAGCAGTCTCATCAGATCGGAAACCGGTTGTTCCGGATCTTCGGCAATGTTTTCCAGCAATACGGCACAGTCGCGCAATAGCTCATCGACGTTTCCTGCACTAAACCTTGCATTTCGGGAGATCACCGCCATCGACAACTCACGACCGGGCAAGACTGAAATATCGAGGGCAAACGAGTTCGTCTCTCGGGTCTCTAGGTTCCGAACCGCAGACACCTCCGCGGCGTCTGCGCCTGCAACACTGTCGCTCGCTGCAGTGTCGCCTAAGGGATGATTGATGAAGACAAACGAAACCTCATAGAACGGAGTGTGGTTGTCGCGGCCACACCAGGCAGCAATTTGATCTTCCGATACATATTGATACTCGAGCAGATCGAGTTGCATCTCTTGCAGGCTCGCAAGCCAGGCCCCGACACTTCCCTGGGATGGCAGCCGAATGCGGAAGGGCAAGCTGTTGATGAAACAACCAACCATCGCTTCCATCCCGTCCAGCTCGGCGGGACGCCCGGCAACGGTTGTGCCGAGCACAACATCCCTGACTCCTCCGCAGTAGTGGCTCAAGACAAGAGCCCATGCCCCCTGGGTCAGGACGTTCATCGTCAGGCGACTCTGTCGGGCCATCAATTCCAAGCGATGGGTCGCGTCTTCAGACAGGGACAACGAACGCCAGGTTCTACCCTGCTCTTTGCCGGTCACCCGCGGATCAACCCACAACGGCAACGGCGCCACATCCGCCAACGTCTTGCGCCAGAAGACCTCCGCCGCCGCCACATCTTGGTTCTGAAGCCAGGCCTGATACGGGTCGTAACCAGGCGGCGCCGGCAGTGACGGCGGCTCCTCAGCCAGGCAAGCACTCTGATAGTGAGCAAAAACCTCCGGCAAGAGGATCGCGTTGAAGCTCCACCCGTCCACAATCAAATGGTGGAACGTCATCACGATCAAATGATGGTCCGCGGAACGTTGGATCACCATCAGACGAAACAGGGGTCCCGCAATGAGCTCGAACCGCTGATCAACATCCGCCGCCAAGAGCTCCAGGCTGCGAGCGGGTTGTTCACTCCCACTGATCTGTTGAAGATCGATCACTCGGCAAATGCCGCGGGGGCTTTTGGCATAGACAACTTGCGCCGGCTCAGACAACCCTTCCCAAACGAATCCGGTCCGTAACGCCGCGTGTCGATCGATGATCGCCAACCAGGCGCGCTCAAAAACGATGGGATCAAACTCACCATGTAGATCAAAACTCGTTTGCACCTGCCACATTCCAGGGCTCTCGAGGGTCTGCCTGAGCATGACCTGTTGATAGGGACTCAGCGGATAAATCGCCTCGACGTCAACAGTTGAACCCAAGTGGCGCCGGATCTCCTCTTCGACGCCGGCAATCGGGAACAACGAGCCATCTGTTGATGTCTCATCGGATAGCGGGGCCTCATCGATCAGTGCTTCGTCGATCAGCTCAGCAAGAATCTCCACCGTCTGCCCTTCGAAGATCGCCCGTACCGGCAGATCAACTCCGAACACGGCGTGGATTCGTGACAGCAGTTGAGTCGCCAGCAGGGAATGACCACCGACATCAAAAAAATTGTCGTAGATGCCCGGCTGTTCGCCTCCCAGAATTGCCACCCACAGCTCCGCCACCACTTTTTCCGTCTCAGTACGGGGCGCCACCTTCTGACTCGCGGACTCGAGCGGAGACCCTACCTCGGTGAGGGCTTGGTGATCGATCTTCCCGTTCGGAGTCAGTGGGAAACGGTCGACAGGGATGAGACTCGCGGGCACCATATATTCAGGCAACCGCTGACGCAGGGCGGTACGCAAATCATCGACATCGGCCGTCATCTCGCCCACCGACGTGAAGTAAGCGACCAGCCGAACCTCTCCTTCCACCGCAGCGTCGGCTTGCACCAAAACCACGCACTCCGTCACCGCCGGCTGGCTCGCCAGAACAGCCTCGATCTCTCCCAGCTCGACGCGAAAGCCCCGTACCTTGACCTGATGATCTTGTCGCCCGACAAATTCGAGCGCGCCGTTCTTGCGCAACCGCACCAAATCACCTGTTCGGTAGAGGCGCTCGCCAACAGCATCAAAAGTTGAAGGCACAAATTTTTCCGCGGTCAGTCCGGGTCGGTTCAGGTAACCACGAGCCAGCCCTTGACCGCCGACACAAAGCTCACCGGTGACCCCGATCGGCAACAGCCGCAACGTCTGACTCAACACATAGGCCGTGCTGTTGGAGACCGGACGCCCGATCGGTACGGTGACCGCCGTCGCCGCCAC
>JAJCXQ010000409.1 GCA_029263355.1 Acidobacteriota bacterium
CCACAACACTCGACCGGCCAACGGTCGTTTCTGGGCGACCCCCGGCTCTAAATCTCCGGCCGACCGTCGGCCTCCTTCTCAGCTACTGGCGCCTCTGCTTCCTTGGGCGCCTTCTCCGCTGCCCGCGCCGACATCATTTCGTCCATCTTGCTGCGAGCGGTGGAAACGCGACCGGCACGTTCGTAGGTTTTGTCCTGGACTTTGACGTCGGCGCCGGCCAGCTTCTCGGTGATCCGAGCCTTGGCGGTGAGCTTGCGATTGGCGTCCATGACGGCGGAGATCGGACCGCGATCGATCGACGTCTCGAGACCCTGAAGGCGGTCGTTGAGCTCGATGATCTGTTTGGCCGAGACGAAGTCGGCAATAGCTTCAGCCTTCTGCTGCGGCAAGCGCTCGACTTCGACCTGCATCTCTTGCAGTTGCACCATGTAACGATCCATGGTGCCGGAAGTCTCTTCGACCTCCGCGCCGAGGCGCGCCTGCATGGCTTCGATTTCTTCGATACGGACATGGAAACGCTCGAAGGCAGCGGCATGTTTCTCGTATTCGGCGGTGTCGCCGGAGGCTTTGGCCTGCTCCGCCAACGTCAGGGCGCCTTCCCGCTTCTGCAGCAGCTCGGTCTCCTCATCGTTCAGCTTTTCGAGCCGAGCACGCTTCTCCTCGAGCACCGCCTCGACTTCGCTGATGGCGTCGCGCAGGCCGTTGAACCGCTCCACCATGGTGTCGCGGTGCATCTCGTAGGCGGCGTCGATGCCGTCCACCGAACCGGTGAATTGATCGTCCGCCGCCGCCATGATGTAACGCGCCTTGCGCCAATTCCAGAAGCGAAAGTAACGAAAAACCGCACTGATGATTCCGACCTTTTGTTCAGCCATGATGAGCGTCTCCCTTGCTCTAGTATGTCAATTTCAGTCCTGGACCTCGCCAGCGGCGAGATAGACGTCGTCTTCTTTTCTCGGCCCTTCCATCTCTCGCAATCGATCCTCTACCCGCCGCGCCGCGTTCACCGCCCGCTCCAACGCCGTGGCGGAGTGGCCACGGACGAACAGGGTATCGGTATTTCCGAGATCGACGGTCTCGAGATAGGTGGTCTCGAGAGCAGATTCTAGGGCCTCGCTTTGTGCGAACAGCTGATCCACCGACGCCACCCGCTGCTTGAACAGCTCCAAACGTCGTTGATGACTCTGGATGCGGGTTTCGAGAGATTTGATGCGTGACGCGTCGCCGCCCGCGCTGACCGACTCGAGCTCCTGCTGCCAAGCCTCGAGCTCCCGGTTCAACTTTTCGTGATCGATTTGCCGCAACGCCTGGTAGGTGGCCAACGCCGCGCGCAAGATGTCGACACCTTCGCGGTAGGTGTCCTCGGCGAGCACCATCAGCCGCTGGACGTTGAACCCGCTGGCGGTGTTGCCGCGCACTCCGCCTGCCGCCTCCAGCCGGCCCGACAGAAACGTTTCGAGCTTGTGGTAGACCTCGCGGAGCTCGCGCGCCTGCTGCACACCTTCCGCCAAACCCGCCTTCGACCACTCGACCTCGAGGCTCATCGTCTGATCGTGACGGTGACGATCGCGCAGCTTGCGGAGCTTCGCCACCCGCTGTTCGGCCAGCTCCTCGCCGCGGATGAAGTAGTTGACCACCCACGCCCCGGCGGCCAACAGCGCTCCCGCGAAGGTAACGGCGGCGGCATTGGGTCCGGCGCCGAAGAGTCCCATGTAGAGCCCACCGAGAGTGGACGCCACCGCCGGCATCAGAGTCAACGGATGCTGCAAGGTGTCTTTCAAGACCGCGCGATAGACCGCCTCCCGGGTGAAATCCTCGGCCCCGGGAATTTTGCCCTCCGGCGGCTTTTGCTTGGCACGTCCCAATCAGCTTCCTCTCGTGGAGCTCTCCGGTCACAACACCGGTCTCAGAGCGGGTTGGCTTCCACCGCCGTGAACTCTACCCGTGACAAGCGGTATTGATAAGCCCGAGGCGACTCCCCCGGCTTACGCCGCGGCGGCTTGGACGAGCCCATACCCTCGGCCAACAAGCGGGCCGAATCGGTACCGTGAACCGCCTTCAAGTACTGCAAGACCGCCTGCGCCCGCTCCAGCGACAGCTGGACGTTGGCCGCCTCGTCGCCCCCTGGCGCGGTATGGCCGCGGATGATGATGCGGTAGCCGCGATAGTTGTGGGTGAGCAGTTGGCTGATTTTGTCGACGCTCTCTTTGCCATCGTCGGCCAGTCGATTGTTCCAGCTCTGGAAGGTGATGGGCTCGACGCGGAAGGTGCCAATTTCTCGCAGTCGCTGCCAGGCCTCGGGCGCCAAGGGTTCGAAGGCGACCTCGGTGTCGCTGTCACCGACCACCGTCGCTGGCCCCGACGCCACCAGCTCTTCGAGCACCGTGCTGTTGGTGATCAAGTAAGGATTACCCGCTAGTGGATCGCTATCGAGACGCCCGGTGCGCAACATCACGTCGGTGCAGGAAATGATGGTGTTGATGATGCCGTCGTTGACTTGCTCGCCGGGCTGACGAGGGATACCAAACTGTAGGCGCCGGTTCTCTTCGAGATCGAACCATTCGATCTTGCCAAGAATTTCGCGCACCGCGTCACCATCGAGGTCGGTTGAACGTCGGATCTCCTTGACCAGCTTGTCGCGATTGTTGGCATAGGACGACAGGACGCGAAAATACGTCCGCAGGAATTCGATCACGTGCTCTTGATGAGCGTTCAGAAACTCCCGTCGGAAAACGAAGACATCCACCACGTAGCCACTGAAACGATCCGATCCCCAGATGTAGCTCATGCCGGGTAACGACATGGCGCGGGACAGATCGGGCTCCCATAGTACGAAGACGTCACCCTCATTGTTCTGCGCCCGCTTGAAGACATCCCGCGACGACTCAGCCTCCACCCGCCAACGGTCGCCGCTTTGCAGGGCGTCGAGGTCAAAGTCGGCGATGGTCAGATCGAGCAGAAATTCACTCGGCGAGGCCGAGGTGTAGACGATCTTGAGCTCGGCATCGTTGAGATCCTCGAGCTTGCCGGAGGGCAGCGCGTCGGAATACCCCACCATGCCGTCGGCTCCCTGCGACTCCGCGATAGAGGCGACCACCACCCCCGGAAACTGCACCTTGGCGCCGTGCTGCAAGTAGGAGTTCACCGGCAAGACGATGGCGTCGTACTCGCCAGCGGCAAACTTCTCGAGCCGCTCGCTGTAGGCGCCGCCATCGTCTTCGAATTGAATGCCGATACCGCGCTGCGCGGCCTGTTTACGCATTTCGGGCGAGGTGATGAACCAATAGCCGAGGTAGTTGTCACCGCCGAAGCGGATCGTCACATCGGAGCCGGTGGCGTCCGAGGAGCGGCGCTGACTCCACTCGAAAACCTGATCGCTCATGAAGTACCACCCCAACAGAGCGATTACGCCGAGCACCAACAGCAGCAGTGCACCTAGGGTCGATCGCTTCATCCGCTACTCCTCGAACTCGGTGGCGTCGAACGACGGCAGCTCAGCCAAGGTCTCCTCGAGACCTTGAGCGAGGTCGTCGAAGCTGTCCGCGGCACGATAGGAAACGGCAAAACGGCGCAGGGGATGATCATCTGCGATACATAATCCAATGGCATAAATCGGCATTCCGAAGTGGGCGGCATATCGCGCCGCTTCAGGGATTTTATCCGCTCGACCATCGGTGACCACCACCAGCCGGTACTCACCGTAGCCAAGTTGCAGCTTGTACTGCGCCACCAACTGGTCGGTACCAAAATCGATCGCCGGCCCCAAGGGAGTACCGCCGCCCGCCCGGATGTTACGGATGGCGCCCATGAAGGCGTCACGATTGCCATTGCCGAGCGGCACCACCTCGCGACGCCCGTCGCGATCGAAGATGAAGAGGCCGATGTTGACGTCCTCCGGAACGTTGCCGAGGAATTGCTCCACCGCCCACTGCGCACCCTCGAGCTTGGTGGACGACTGCTGATCACCCGCGCAGGCGCCTCCCGGCTCACTTTTCATGCTGCCGCTGCCGTCGAAGATGAAATAGAAGTTGCGCGCCATCGAAACCGAAGCACCTTCGAGATCTTCGTCGAGGGGAATCTCGATCGGATCGCCGAAGTTGTCTTGCATCTGTTCCGGCGGACGATCCGGAGCCGGATTCTCGACCTGGCTGCCGATGAACGCCAACAGCAGCACCACGCCGATCAGACAACCGCAGCCGCCGCCACAGCCCTTCAGCACTAGGCCGCCTTTGCCCTTGGGTCTACGCTTACGCCTAGCCATAGTGCATCAGCTAGTTGAGTGGGGTGAACTCAGTGAGCTCAGCCTCGACCTGCTTGATCCGGAACACCACGCGACGATTGGCCGCCCATTCTTCTTTGGTTCGTGGCGGATTGAACTTGGGCGCTTGGATACCGAGGCCGACGGCAATGAACTGCGATTCGTCGAGGTTGTATTTGCGCTTCTTGCAGTAGTCGAGAAAACTCTTACGCACCGCCTGGGAGCGCTCCAACGACAGATTCTTGGCCTGCTGCTTCATCTGCGAGACAACCACTTTCGATTCGCCTTTCTGCTCCGCCTTGAGGATACCGAGGGGATCCGAGTGGCCTTCGATCACGATCAGCGAGCCGCCGTAGGTTTGGGCGATCTTGAGGGCTTCACTGAAGTCATCGGCGTATTGAGTGTCGGAAAACTCGCTCTGATTAGGCTCGAAGTTGATCTCGATCTGGAACAGAGTACCCTCTTCCGCCCAGGTCGTCGGCTCGACGGCAATCTGCTGTTCGATCTTGGCGGCCACTTTCTTAGTGTCGAAGCGCTGCTTGGGCGGCGGCGCGGTAGCCGTCGTGGTGGCGGTCGTGAGACCGGTGCCGAGAGTTTTGTAATCCCATTTCGCCGACGCCAACTGGGTCTTTTTCTTGGTCAGTCCCATCTGCGAAAACGCGGTCTGGATCTCGCTGGTCAGGTTGGCGAGGGTGCGGGTCGTGCCCTTACCGGTAAAGAAGGCGACGTTGCCGCCATGGCCGACAAATTCACAATCACCAAGCAACGCCTCGACGTCCGGCGTCGCTTGCGGCGAGCCCAACAAGACGTCCGCCGCCTTCGACATCAAACCCTGGAACTCTGCCCGGCGACTCGACTTCTGCGCGAAGAGCTTGCCGAAATCCTCCTCACCCGCGAGCAACGCACTGACGAACTTCTCGACATCGCGACGGTTGGACTTCAAATAGTCGCTACGCACCGCATAAACGTCGGCGATGACCCGTGACGCGGTTTTGGTCGAGATCAGAATCTTGGCGCCCTTCACCGAGCCGGCGGCGCCGGTGCCACCATCACCCCCCGAGGTGAGGTTGAGAGCATCGGGGATAATCGCCATCACCGCATCGTTGTCATCGTCTTCGAGGAAAGCGTTGACCGGATCGATGGTTTTGCCGCCGGTGTCGAAGGTCGGCAGGGTGAGCTCCGACAGCCACTTGAAGTCGACGCTCGACAACGGCACCCGGGCGCTATTCAGGACATTGGCCACATAGTCCATATGCGGACCATAAAGCTGCAACGCAATGGTCTTGCCCTTCAAGCCCTTGGGGGTCTTGACCTTCGGCCGCACCACCAGCGCATCACCACCAGTTGACCAGGTGAGCTGGTAAATCACCGTCAGCGGCACGCCTTCACGATCGAAAACTTCGGCCGCTGCGTTGATCATGCCCATGGTGCCGCGTAGATAAGGGGTGCGACCGGCGAGCACCGCCTCGACCTGCTTCGGAAAGTTGTTCTCCAGGAACACCTCGACGTCGAGTCCTTCCTTCTTGAACAGGCCCTTCTCCACCGCGTGCAGAGTCGCGACGTCACCACCCCAGGTGATCAACGGCACCCGTAACTTGCCGCGGGTCGACACCGGACTGGCCTTGGTCGTCACAACATCGGCGAGCGGCTTGGCCTTCTTGTACTCGACCGCGGCGGCCAACGGGCCAGCGGCGGCGAGCATGAGGCATATCGAAACCATGAACATCGTTCCGCCAGGGCGGGACGCTTTGAACGCACGGGGAAAAATCATGAATCCTCTCCTGTCGAGGTCGTCCTGAGTGCGATCCCAAGACGCCAGTCTTGGACGCAGCGATGTCGATCAACAGCTGGGTAGAGCTTGAGTCCATACTCTCTCACACATACGCGTCAGAAGCGCCCTTATTCAGACTCGAAACTCGCCACACAACCCAGCGCCCCAGGCGGATTCTCTACGATCACCCAGATCGTCCAGACCATGAGCAAACACTCGCCCCGAGACGCTACAATGCCTGACCATGGCTTTCACTTCAGTTCAAAAGATTCGCTTCGATGACGTCGACGGCGCCGGCATCGTCTACTACCCGCAGTTCTTCCGTCTCTGCCACGCCGCCTTCGAAGACTTCTTCGACACCGCCGCCCCCATCTCCTATCCGGAACTGATCCGCGACCGACGCCTGGGTTTCCCGACGGTCGCCATCGAGAGCCGCTTCGACGCACCGCTGGAGTACGGTGATGTCGCCGTTGTCGAATTGGTGATCGAACGCGTCGGGCGTTCCTCGGTCGACTTCAAGTACACCGTCAGGAGACGGCGGGACGGCGTCCACAGCTTTCAAGCCAAGATCACCACCGTCCTGATGGATCTCGACACCCGCAAGCCCGTCCCCTTGGATGCGGAGCTGCGAATGATCCTAGAACAATCGCTGGCGGGATCACCCCATAGTCCGTCGGACGGGTAAGACGAAGTTCAGCGAGTCATGAACATTCGTCCCGTCACCCCCGACGACTATGAGGCGGTGTGGGA
>JAJCXQ010000410.1 GCA_029263355.1 Acidobacteriota bacterium
GACGTTGAGCGCTCAGCAAGCGGGGATTCCAAGCAGGCGGGAATGGCGTGTTCGGCATCATGATCCTCCAGGGTTTTGGACCAAAGGCTTAACTTAGCGGGTGGTCCAGAATCTGGGGTCCATTACAAGGCGCATGATAGGTTGGTTGTTGCCAGCACAATAATGCGTCAACACGAATTCGTTACCACCGAGGTGATACATGTTGATCATCTCGTGGTCCGGATTGCCGGAGTCCATCGTCTCCATCACCACCGTACCGTCGGCAGTCGATAGAGTTAAGATCAACATCCAGGGCTTACTTTCGATCTCAGTAAGTGCTGTTGATACTCGTTTTCATGAAGGGTCCTACTGGGTTCGAACCGTATGCCTGACGACTGGCCTCACAGCACCGATTCGACCTGTCACTCCGGGTGTACTTCACTACGATGACTCGGGGCCTACCGCAAACGCCTGTAATTGAGCTCGTGGCGAGTATCCAGGCTGGAAACAAGAACGCAGAGCAAGAACTGTACGAGCGTTATCGGCGAGGCATCGCCATGATCTTGAGGGAGACTCTTGGTTCGCGAGCAGTTGCCGAAGATCTCTTCCAGGAGACTTTTCGCCTGTCGATTCAGAAGATTCGACGCGGTGAGCTTCTAGATCCCAACAGGCTGCCGCAGTTTTTGAACAGCCTGGCTCGCAATCTTGCTATCGACTACTTTCGCAAGAAGAACCGGCGGCCGGCGGAGGAAGGCCTCGACAATGTTGAAGTGGAGTTCGAGATCGCGCCCACCCAATATGTGCAGCTGGAAAATCAGGAGAAGGGCCGGCTGGCTCTCGAGGTGCTGCGCCAGTTGGGCAACGATCGCTACCGCGAGGTGCTTTACAGGTACTACATCGCCGAAGAGGAGAAACAGAGTATCTGCCGCGATCTAGATCTCAGCAGCCTGCACTTCAACCGGGTGTTGTATCGCGCTCGGCAACACTACCGCGATCTGTTTTTGAGGGTTGTGGCCCGTCAGGACCAGCGGTTGAAGGATACCGAGTGAGATAGCCGGGGACCTCATCTCACTGGAATAAGAAAGAGAGGGGCAACCAAAGCATCTGGTATCAACCATGGATCATACATATATCGAAAAACACGACATGATCGATCGCTACGTGCTCGGTAGCCTCGTTGCTGATGAGCAAGATTGGTTCGAGGGTCATATTGTCGAATGTTCCCAGTGTCTGGACAAGGTGGATCTTACTCGCGATTTCGTTCATGCGGTTCGGACCGGAGTCGCGCGTTCGTTGCGCTTGGCCAATGGTGGTCAGCCCCAAGCTCGAAGTAAGCCGCTATCCGAGAAAGCCACTGAGCGTCGTCTGGGCCTCTTTCGTGGCCGCATGCGCATTCGGGGCGACATCGTCAACGGCTGCACCGAAGAGGATTGGGAAATGCTCGAGTGAGCCTGTTGCTCGATACGCATGTGTGGATTTGGTCCCAGGTGGCTCCCGAAAAGCTAGGCCCAAAGGCCACTGCACTCCTCACAGACCCGCAAACGCCGTTGTATGTATCGTCGATTTCGACGATCGAAATCGCGTGCCTGGTAGCCAAAGGAACGATTGAGTTGGATGGTTCGTTGCGGTCATGGGTGAGCGCAACACTCAATTCGTTGTTGTGTTTTACCGTCGAAATCAGCCACGAGGTCGCTATCGGTGCTTATTCGCTACCGCCCGAGTTTCATAAAGACCCAGTCGATCGTATCCTCGTGTCGACGTCGCGACTTCTTGACCTGACACTGCTAACAGCTGACGAGAAGATTCTCAGATACCCACTTGTTAGAACCCGTGACGTTCGACTCTGACGGGAGAAATCCTGCTTTGCTCGAAGCTCACGGGCTATGCTGAGTGGATGGAGAGTTGACCAGCTCTTTCAAAGCGTGGGCTTCGGCGAGAAGGTGTTGGCCGGCGGCCAGCACGCTGGTTTCCGGAGCGGTGGGGGACGCGGGGTGCGTCGTTTCGTCGGTCGCACTGGCAGCGGGTAAGTCGTCCGGGTCGCCCAGACCTGCCGAGCGTAAGCTGCGCAGGCGTTCGAGAATGGTGTCGCGGATCTCGGGAGCGTCTGCGACGCCCTTGAAGTAGCCTAAGTGCAGGTTGTCAGAGAGCTCGCTGTGTTTGCCGCTGCCAGCCTGAGAACTGCCACCACCGGCGGTACGGACCTCAAGATCCGAGATGCCGAAGAACCGTTGTAGCGGTCCCTGGCGGATCGAAACGTTCTGGATGTTCGAGAAGGTCATGGTGCGTTCCTGGACTTTGAACAATCCCTCGCGAATGCGCAGGCTGCGGTCGGTGACCATGTACCACCGGTACTCGAAATCAAGCACGATGATCAGGAATGAAACCGGCAGAAACGCCAAAAACGCACCGACACCCAAGACTTCCAGGATGGTCAGATAGTGCGCTCCCCAGAAGTTGATATGGGGTCGAATGACCAGGAAGAAAAACACGATGCCAAACACAGTTCCAACATGTCCAAGGCCCCAGCTCAGAAGCTTGTATTTGAAGTAACCTCGGGCAGCACGAAAGACACGCACCGTGCCCGGAGCGCCAAACGGCGCCTCTGGCTCGGCCGGCACTTTGAGGACTTTTCGAATGAGACGCTTGAGGGGTTCAAGCATGATCGCTCTCCACCGTCGGCTTCTGTTGTTCTGCCAGCGCCATGCGTAGGGCCCGTAACTCGGCGGCCACCTGGTTCAGCGTCACCGCCAGCTCACTGGCGACGGCTGAATCGACGGCTGGCGCGGCGTTGCCGCCCCCGGTTGCCTTGGCAGTTACGGTTTTCGCAAGGTCTTGCCGGTTGCCTCGCATCCGCGCGTAGAGGAAGTCCCGCAACGCCTGGAACTCCCCGAGCCCCTCGACGGTCATCTCCGCTTTGGAGCTACCGCTCGCGGTCTGGATCTTGATCCGCGCCAGTCCGAGCCAGCGTTCAACGATGTTGCTGACCAGGTGGATGTCCTGGATGCGGGCGTAGGTGAGGTTGATCTCACGATGGAAGAGAACGCCCCAGCGCATCGAGACACCTTCGTCGTCGAAGCGGTAGCGCATGGTGCGATAACGGAAATAGAGCGGGATCAAAGGGATGAAAAAGAACGGGCCGGCGAATAGCGACAGAAACGCGTAGTAGTACAACAGGCCGGGTTCTGGGCGGTCGAGATCGAAGATCTCGCGATCGGTCATTTGGGGCTCAGTCATGGATCGAGGACTCCTTGTCGACACCGGGACGGTGAGGCGATTATGACTCGACTACGAACTGCCGCCAGGAAAATTCACCAGGCCCATGACGGTCTTGGCAGGTAGCGACTAAACTGCCCCAATGGATCTACACTTCGACAACTCCTTCGTCCGCGAACTTCCGCCTGATCCCGAGCGACGCAACCATCGCCGCCAGGTGAAGAACGCGTGCTTTTCGTTCGTCGACCCAACCCCGGTCAGCAGCCCGCGGGTAGTGGCCTGCGCGGCCGAGGTTGCGGCGCTGTTGGGCCTTACACCCGACGCCTGTAACACCGACGTGTTTGCCCAGGTGTTCGGCGGTAACCGGTTGGCGCCGGGTATGGAATCCTACGCTGCGTGTTACGGCGGGCATCAGTTTGGTAATTGGGCCGGCCAGCTCGGTGACGGCCGCGCCATCTCCCTGGGTGAGGTGACCCATGACAACCAGCGTTGGGAGCTCCAGCTCAAAGGCGCTGGCCCGACGCCGTACTCGCGGACCGCGGACGGTCGCGCGGTCATGCGCTCCTCAGTGCGCGAGTTCCTGTGCAGTGAGGCGATGCATCATCTTGGAGTGCCGACCACCCGAGCTTTGAGCCTGGTGGCAACCGGCGACTCGGTGGTGCGCGACATGTTCTACGATGGCAATCCGCAGCCGGAGCTCGGTGCCGTCGTGTGTCGGGTGGCGCCATCTTTCCTGCGCTTTGGCAACTTCGAAATCTTCTCCGCTCGTCAGGAGCACGACGTCCTTAAGATGCTCGCCGACTATGCGATCACCACCCACTTCCCTGATCTCGGGAAGCCTTCGCCGACGGTTTATGTCGAGTGGCTGGAGGAGGTCTGTCGCCGCACCGCGATCATGATTGTCCATTGGATGCGAGTGGGATTTGTCCACGGTGTGATGAATACCGACAACATGTCGCTCCTCGGCCTGACGATCGACTACGGTCCCTACGGCTGGTTGGACAACTACGATCCGAACTGGACTCCTAACACCACCGATGCTGGCGGCAAACGTTATCGTTACGGCTACCAACCCCAGATTGCTCATTGGAATCTGGCGCGTTTCGCCGAAGCTATTTATCCGCTGGTCGGAGACGTCGAGCCGCTCGAGGCAGCGCTGCAGGTTTATTCGCAAACTTTTGAACGCGAGCAACGCGTCATGATGGCTCAAAAGCTTGGGCTCGAGGAGCACCAAGCCTCGTCCGACGATGCAGAAGCCGGCGGTGACGAAGCAACAGGTGGTGACAGCGCTCTGGTCGAAGAGCTGTTGGACGTTTTGCAGCTGATTGAAACCGACATGACGATTTTTTACCGTCAACTCGCCAAGATCCCGGCTGAGATCCCATCGACCCCAGCGGACGAACCGTGCGAATCGTCCGACGACGAGCTGCTGGCTCCCTTGATGGACGCCTACTACGCCCCCGAGGAGCTGACCGAGCCACACCGACAGCGAACTCTCGCCTGGTTGCGGCGCTACGTCGCTCGGGTGCGCGAGGACGGTACCCGTGACGGGGTTCGACTCGCCCGGATGAACGCCGTCAATCCCAAGTACGTACTCCGCAACTACGTCGCTCAGCTGGCGATTGACAAAGCGGAGCAAGGGGACGGTTCGTTGGTGCAGGAGTTACTCAACGTCATGCGCCATCCCTACGACGAGCAGCCGGCCCGAGAAGAGTATGCACGTAAGCGTCCCGAGTGGGCGCGGCATCGACCGGGCTGCTCGATGCTTTCTTGTAGCTCTTGATGGGAGTCCGCGGTCAGCATGCCGCGGAAGAGGACAGTCGGGTCGACCGGTGGCCGCTGGTGGTCGATATCGTCGTCGGCGGATCCTCAATCGAAAATCGATGATGGGTTGAGTGTTGGCTTGTCGCCTCTTGGGGTAGAAACCCAAACCATCTTCGCGTCGTTGCCATACGGCAGCCCGGGGAATTCGATTTCAAGAGGAGAAATCATGCTCAAGGTCCCTACCCTCAACATGTTCTTTTTGATCGCCGCACTCGTGTCTTCAGCTGTGCAAGCCGCCGATGACAACGGCGGTGGAGGAGCAGGAGGAGCCTACTGCACGAGGTGCGAGATCCCTTTCCCGGATGAGTTCGAATTCCACTACCATTTCGATAGTCAAAACTACATGACGTTGGCGGAAGCGATCACTCACTGCAAGGAACGCGCCCCGTTGGATCTGCCCTTCCATTGGCGCGGTGCCAACTTCACCATTGCGGGCTTCGGCGGCGCGCCGCCAGCGACATCGTCCCGCTCGTTCAGCTGTCGAGCCTGTGTGCGTTACGAGAACAACCCTGGTCCCCTGAACGGCAACGATCTCTATTCGATCGCGCCGGCGACGGTCGGTGATTCGATCGCCGCCGCCGAGGCCCTCTATGGGGGGCGGGTCTCTCAGGTAGAGTTCTTCCTCGCCATCGACCCAGAGCAGAGTGAGATTGGCGGAGGTTTCGAAATGACCCTGGTCAACGTTGTCGAAGGTCGAGCAGGTGTGGTCCGAGTAGATCCCTTCACCGGTCAGGCGACGGTGATTCGCGACGAGGAATTCAGCCAGGATTGATTCTGATCGGGGCCGCTGGCCCCGATCTCGTACCGAAAGTCGGGAGATCTCGAGATGTCGATTCAGTCTTCGTTCAGTAGTGTCCGCGCTCGTATGCCTACCAGATTCGCTTGCTCTCTTGCCGGCCTTCTGGCCGGCCTGTTTCTGGTGGCCGCCAGCGATGCTGAAGAACCGATGGTAGGCCTAGTTCTGAGTGATGAGCTCGGTTCGATCGAGCACTTGGAGATCGGCCGCTCGCTCTTCGTTCAAGCCGTCGGCTTGGACAGCGAGGCGGCGGTAACCCTGGTTTTACGGGACGAGACGGGGTGGCCGGTAGCGCAGGCGGCGGCGACAGCGGACGGTCAGGGGATTACCGACCGGGTCGAGCTCTGGCGCCGCTCGGGGGTGGTCGGCTGTGATTGCGGCACCCAGATCGGAGCCTACGAGTTCGCCCGGGTCGAAGACGCCAATGGCTCTCTTGCCGGCCGTGTTTTTTCGGCGGCCGTGGTCGGGCAGCAAGGCAACGATCTGGCTGTTGTGCCCTTGGCTCTTTTACCGACGGCCCGGCCGCTGGCAATGTCGGCCGACGCTAGTGGCTGTCCGCGGTTTCTGCTGCAGAGCTGGGAGGACCTTTTCCTGGTCGTTTTCGGCGGCTCAGCCGAAGTGTCCTGTTCGGCTTGGGCCCCTCCCGGCAGTTCTGAGCAGAGGCCGTTGGCACAGTTGGTGGGTGGCGGAGCTACGGCACAGGTTCAGCTTCTTTTGTCCAGTGACCAAAGCATACCCGGTGAGCTAACGATTTGGTTTCGCTGCGACGATCTGCTGGGCATCAACTCGGGTTTGGTGATTATTGATCACCAGTGTCCGCCCTCCCCGCCTCCGACGCCGCCGGATCACTGAGCCGGTCGCGACACTGGGCGAGGGCCTCGCGAGCCTTGGCGGTTGTCGGATGGTCAACGCCAAGGTACTGTTGCATCAGCTGGAGAGCGGTCGATAGTCGCTCGGCGGCCTCCTGCCACCGGTGATCCCTCAGCAGCAGCAAGCCGAGTTGGTAGTATGCGAACGAGGCATCTACCGTTCGGTGGCTGGAGCTAGCTTCGAGCCGCGCGATGACCTGGCGATAGAGCTGCTCGGCATTCTGCAACTGACCTCGGCTCCACTCGACGTCCGCCAGTCCCAGTAGTGCCAGCGCGACCCGCGGGTGTTGGTCGCCAAGAGACAGGCGCCGTTGTTCCAGAACCTGCTGGTAAAGCAGCTCGGCTTCGTCGAAGTTTCTCTGCTGGTGAACGAAGCGAGCGAGGGCATAAAGAGCGTCGGCGACCGCGGGATGTGCCTCATGGTGCAGCTGCCGTCTCAGCGCTACCGCTTCGACCAAGTGTTGTTTGGCTGAGTCGAGGCGGCCGAGGTGCTTCTCGGCCGTTGCCAGGTTTTGCAACGCTACGGCAACGTGTGGGTGGTGACTACCGAAGACGGTGCGGTGGCGAGCCAAGACTTGTTCGTAGAGTTCGGCTGCTTGCTCGTCGCGGCCTCGATAGAGGGCCAAGGCTGCCAGGTCACCCAATGCCGTGACAGTGCTTGGGTGGGTGCTGCCGAGCTCGTGTCGGCGAAACTCCAGAACTTGTTGAAGTCGTTGCTCGGCGTCCTCCAACTCTCCCAGTCTAAGCAGAGCCTGAGCCAATCGATGGTGAGATTCTGCAACTTCTAGTGAGCTGGTTGCTGTTGACCCTTGAGTGACTCGGGAATCCAGAGTGTCGTCATATAGGCTAATCGCTTGGCGAAAGAGCTGCGCGGCGGTCTTTGGATCGTCGAGGTGGAGCTTGGCCACTCCCAGCGTGTGGGTCAAGCGGGCCAGACCGATCCCGTTCGTGCCGACCTCGCGATGGTAGCGAAGCAAGTCTTGCTCGAGCTGTTCCACGGCCTGGTCAGACTTGCCTTGATCGACCAGCGTCTCGGCCACCAGGCTACGGGCTTGCCAAGGTATGGAGTGATCGGCGCTGAGGTGTGGTTCGAAGTAGGTTAGGCTGCGCTCGAAAAGCTCCTGCGCTTGCCCCGGTGATCCGAGATTGAGGTAGACCTTGCCGAAAGTCAGGGCCAGGCGAGCGCTGAGCTCCGGGTCGACGCTCTGGGCAGTGGTCATCCCCTGCACGCTCCGATCGATCAGCTCACGAACGGTGATCGTCTCGCCGCGGGCTTCCCCCGGATCAGCCAGTCGGAAGGTATCGACGAAGCTTTCGATCATGCGGTCTGAACGCTTCTGCTCGCGGGTCAGGTCCGCCAGGTGACGCTCGGCCGTGATCCGAGCTGCTTGCGCCTGCTGTTGGGACTGCAGAGTTGCCAGCAGGCCGAAGGCGAGCGCACCGAGCATTACAGTGGCAGCGCTGACAGCGGCTCGATGGCGACGCAGAAATTTGCTGGCGCGATAGCTCCAGCGATTGGCGCGCGCTGCTACCGGACGGTTTTGTAGGTGGTTGCGAATGTCGTCGGCCAGCTCTTGAACCGAACCATAACGCTGTTGGGGTTGGACCGACATGGCCTTTCCGACGATGGCGTCGAGATCTCCGCGCAACGTCTTCCAGGTAGGTTGGCCGGCTTTCCTTGCCGCTATCGAGGGCGGTTCGACAGGTGACGTCCGAAGGCTCTCGGCGATCGTTTCGGGATCAGCGGTCGAACCAAGAAGATAAGGTGGTTGGCCACTGATCAGCCGGTAGAGCACAACGCCGATCGAATAGATGTCCGTGGCGGTGGTCAGCGGCTCTCCTGCAGCTTGTTCCGGGCTGGCGTAGTCCGGGGTAAATGCTGGTCGGGGGTCCTGGCCAGCGAGCGGGTTGAGCGATGGCTCCGGATCGTTGTGACGGATCGACCGCCCGGCGGTGACGGGGCTGGCGATTCCGAAATCGAGTAGCTTGGCGATACCTTCAGCCGAGACCAGAATATTGGACGGCTTGATGTCCCGGTGAATGATCAGATTTCGATGAGCGTAGGACACTGCCGAGCAGACGTCGAGGAACAGACTCAGGCGTTTTTCCTGAGGGAGCGTCCGACAGAAAAGATCGATTGCCAAACCGTCGACGTACTCCATGGTCAGAAACGGACGCCCCCGCGAATCTGTGCCACCGTCGTAGAGGCGCGCGATGTTGGGATGCTCAAGGTGAGCGAGGATCTGACGTTCGGAACGGAGATCTTCGATCAGGCCTTCTGACATCAGGCCACGCCGGACCACCTTGATCGCGACTTGGCGCTGGAATTGGCCATCGACCCGTTCGGCGAGATAGACCGTACCGAGGCCCCCTTGCCCAATCTTCTCGAGCAATCGATAGGGCCCCTTTTGGCCCAGGACGGAATCTTCCGAAGCTTCGGTGCTCGTTGGTGTCGAGGAGTCGCCAGATGGCAACAAAAGGTCGTCGATGGCAGTCGCGAGCGGATCGGTCGTGCGTCGATCACTCGCCAGTAAGGCTTCCAGGTCAGCACGCAGTGCCGGTTCCGAGCACTCGCGATCCAAGTAGGCGCTGCGTCGGGCCTCCGGTAGGTCGAGGGCGCCGTGGAAGAGTCTCTCGAGCCGGGCCCATCGTCGCGCCGAGGACTCCAACTCAGGAATCTGCAGGGCCCTCCGCCGGAGCGATGAAGTTGGACAGCCAGGCCTTGGCCAAGCGCAGATCGCGTTCGACTGTAGGTCGGGAGATATCGAGAACCCTAGCGATTTCGTCGTTGGTCAGGCCGGCGAAGTAGCGTAGCTCCACGGCTCTCGCTTTGCGGGCGTCGCGGGCTTCGAGCTGATTCAGGGCTTGGTCGATCACCGACAGGTCCGGTCGGTCCCGTCGGTCGGGTCCGGCCAGATCCAGATCCGCCAGGCTTTGCGGACGCTGGCCACCGCCTCTCTTCTCGCGGTTCCTAGTGCGTGCCAGGTCAACCAAGACGCGACGCATGACTCCGGCCGCAACAGCGAAAAAGTGAACCCGTCCGCGCCACTCCAGACGGAGATCCACCAATCGCAAATACGCTTCGTGGACCAGGGCGGTGGGTTGCAGGGTCAGTGCGCTCGACTCGCCGCGCAGGTGCTTCCCAGCCAGGCGACGAAGCTCGTCATAGATCAGCGGTATCAGCTGTTCGAACGCCTCGCGGTCGCCTGCGTGCCAGTTCTTCAGGAGCCTCGTGACCTCGCCAGTCGAGCTCACGGCCGGAGTCGCCTGCCTTTCCATCGCCAAAGGAGCTTATCCTGTGATGGGCCCCGACTCATATGTCTACCCGGAATTCGCCGGGAGATGACGCTGGACGTTGAAGAAGCAGGACTTCCGCCCCCGGAACGAGGAAGGTGTAGTCCCCGTTGCGGGGCAACATAAGACGGGTGGGGCAAAGTGGCCCCGAAATGCGCTGTTCTACGTGGATCCTAGAGACGGGACCATTCGGGTCGCGGGACGATTTCATATTTGATGGTGAGCGAAGGGAGCTGCGCAATGGCTGAGAAGAAGAGCAAGGGGACACGAAGCACAAAAGCATCACGCCGTGAGACCTACACCTACCGTTGTGGCGAGAAGGTGCCATTGGCCAAGAAGCCGGATCAATTTGTGGTGCGTCGGCTGCCGACAGAGCTGCCGATGACCGACATTCGCGCCGTGAGCCAGGTGTCTTCGGCGTCCTGCCGAGTGACCTGTGACGCAGCCGATCTCGAGGAGATGATGGCGCGATCGCGGGAGATCGCGCCCACCCATCACGCTTACACTGAAGCGGAGGGTAGCGATTTTCTCATCACCGACCGAGTGTTGGTGTGCTTCGACAGTGCTCTCGATGCCGAGGCGATCGCCGGCTTCGCTGGCGACTACGGCTTACAGATCGTCGAGACCTATTCCGGGCACGACTACCTTCTCCGGCTGACCGATGCGACCGGCATGAACCCCGTCAAATTGGTGGTGCGCCTGACCGAAGATCAGGATCAACGGGTGACGATGGTCGACCATGACCTCAATATCGAAGCGACCCGCTACCTGGATCTTCCGGCCGATCCCACTTATGACGACCAATGGCATTTGCACCAACGCACGCCGCCCTCTCCCGAATACGACCGGCGTTCGTCGGCACGTTGTGAGGAGGCCTGGCAACTGCTCGATAGCTTCGGTGATTCCGACGTGGTGATCGGCTTCACCGACGATGGCTGCAAACTCGATCATCCGGACTTTGATTCCGCTGGCAAATTTGCCGGCTGGGGATATTTCGAAGGGACACGACTCTTTCGCCGTGGCGATCCGGGGGCCGATCCACGACGCATGTACACGCCGGGTGAAGACCATGGCACCTCTTGTGGTGGCGTCATCGCGGCCGAAATCGATGGTGAGATGACAGTGGGAGCGGCGCCCGCTTGTCGACTATTGCCTATCAAGTGGCAGCTGACCGGCAATGGCGGTTTGGCGATCAGCGATTCCAAGATGTTAAAAGCCCTCGACTATGTGAGCAACAAAGTGGATGTGCTCTCCAACTCTTGGGGCTCGACCCCCACCACCCGTCTCTCCCAGACGGTGCGTAATCGCTTGCAGCAGTTGGCGAAGACCGGTGGTCGACGCGGCAAAGGGATTGTCTTCCTATGGGCGGCGGGCAACGAGAATTGCCCCATTTCCTTCACCGGTCAACAGGACGTGCCGTTCGACGATGGCGTTGATGTCATAGGCGGCCAAGGGGTGTGGGTCGGAGTGCAAACCAGTCGCGTGTTTCGTAACGACCGGGTCGGCATTCCAGGGGTGATGCACATCGCAGCTCTGGCCAGTAACGCCCAGCGCAGCCACTATTCCAACTACGGCGCCGGTATTGATCTTTGTGCTCCGAGCAGCAACAGCCACGAATACCACCGGTTGAACGTGCCCGGTCTGGGGATCGCTACCACCACCGGTAGTGGCTCGTTGGTGACTCACGGTTTTGGCGGCACCTCCAGTGCTACACCACTGGTGGCGGGGGTCGCCGGGTTGGCGATCTCGACCAACCCCGATCTGACCGCGCTCGAGGTCGTTTCGTTGCTCGAGTCGACCGCATCGAAGGATCTCGACATGACCGGCTACCCGCGCACTCCGCCGGCCGGCTTCAACCCCGACACCAGCTGGGATATCTCGCCGGTGGCGCCGTTCGACAGCGGCGCCTTTGAGAATACCGGCGAGCCCGAAGGCAGTTGGAGCCCCTGGTTCGGACACGGGCGGGTTGACGCCGCCGAGGTGGTGCGTCAGGCGCGCGGGCAGCAGGGCGCCAACCTGCAGCAAGTGGTGGTTGAGCGCGACGCCGACCTCTCGATACCTGATTCCAACCCTGCCGGCGTGGTCAGTCCGCTGTTCGTCGAAGCTCGTGGGCGGATCGATCGCCTCCAGGTTGCGGTCGACATCAGTCACACGTTTCGTGGTGATCTGAGGGTTGTCTTGGTGGCGCCGACCGGACAACGAGTGGTGCTGCACAACGGTGAAGGGTCCGGCGCCCACGATCTCAAACGAACCTACGAGGCGGCGGATACACCGGCTCTGGCCCAACTGCATGGCGGAGAGATCCACGGCCGTTGGGCGTTGGAGGTTTCCGATCACGCTCCGGTCGATGTGGGACGCCTCAACCGTTGGTCATTGGCAGCGGACGTCATCACCAGCGGCATCCTGCGCCGCGAGTCGACCCCCGGCCGGTCGATTCCCGACAACGATCCGACCGGGATCAACGACACTCTGAGCATCGCGGACTCCCGGATCCTCAGCGGTCTCGAGGTCGAGGTCGATATCAGCCACACCTTCATCCGCGATCTGCGTGTCGAGCTCGAGCACCCGAGCGGCGCCCGGGTGATGCTGCACGACCGATCCGGAGGCGGCGCCGACAACATCCGTCGCAACTTCACGGTGAACGATGTCGCCGATCTGGCGACCTTCCTTGGTCAGCCGGCGAACGGTTCCTGGGTTCTGAGGGTCTCAGACCACGAAGGTCAGGACGTCGGCAAGCTCAACCGTTGGGCACTGGAGATGAAATAGAGCGCGTTGGCTTACGGTGGCTAGACTTGCCACCGCAAGGTGATGGCGGCGAGCCTCTGTTCTCCGGACACAACGCCAGCCGAAACTATGGGACCCGTGGGTGGTAGCAGCCTGCGGGTCGTCTGGCCGTCGAAGTCGTGGAACGAGACGCCGATGTCGACGGCGAAGCTCGGGCGTTGATAGCTAATGCCGGCCGCGTAGACCAGGGCGTCGGAGATCGGAAAGGCTGGGTCGAGGGTTTCGACGGGAACCGGTGATGGCTCGTGGGCCAGACCGCCGGACAACAGCCAAGAGGGCGCAACCTTCCATTCCGCTCCCAGCCGAACACTCAGCGTGTCGTCCCAATCGCGGAACTGAATTAAGTCGCGCCTGAAGACGCTCCCGCTATCCAACAACGTGATGTCGGTCGCTTCGAGGTCCGACCAGCTTTGCCAGGAGAGATCCAACTCGAGTTGCAGGTCGGCCATCGGCGAGAACCAGAATCCGGTCCGTACTTCAGAGGGGAGATCGAAGGTCATGTTGATGGGAACGGTATCGAAGAACCTCAGCAAGCGGTCGTTCTCCGAGGGATCTGTCGTGCTGACGACTCGGCTCTGAAGGGTTCCTTCGTCGTCGAAGTCTGCGCCGTGGCGGTAAACCACGCCCCAGCCCCAGCGGTCCGCGGTGCGTTGGATGCCAAAGTCGAACGTGATGGCGTCAGGTTCGGTCTCCGCCGTGGTTCCGATCTCAAAAGGGATGATGCGTCTCGAATCTTGCGAGATGATGATCAGAGTTCCGGGCTGGTTGTTTGCATGCTCGTAGGTGCTGGTCAATGCGCGAACGCCACCGCCAAGGCTCCAGTGGTCGTTGATGGCGAAGGCAAGAGCGGCGTGAATCTCGGTTACGCGCAATTCGTTGCGCTGGCTGCGGAACCGGCCAGGAAAGGTCTGCTCGTCCCATTGAGCCTGGTAGTTGAAGGGCCTGTCGATCCCCAATCCAAAGGCGAACCGGCCTTTCTTTGGACGCCAGGTGAGGTAGAACGTGGGTGCTTCGAGGCTGTCACCCACGGACTCGAAGGTCTCCCCGCTGCTCGTGAAGTCGGGTTCGTAGCTCATCGAGTCGGCGCCGATGAGGAAGTTCCAGCCCGGCAAACGAACGATGCCAGCAGGGTTGTAGGTCATCGCCGAGGCATCCAGCGCCCGTGCGGTCAAGGCGCCCACCTGAGCGGTGCCACGACCGGTGTGTTGGAAGGTCTCGGGGCCGGCGGCCCTGCCATCGGGCACGAGTCCAAAAGTCAGAGCGAGAGTGATTCCCAAGATGAGTCGAGTCTGCATGATGTCCCCCCTCGAAGCATGGATGTTGCTCGGATTCTGGTCCGATACTGCTAACGAGCCTTCTACGCTCAGTTGAGCGTGAAGTCTCAGCGCCTGTGATGGACCGCGAGCTCCCTGGGACCATGGGTTGGGTCTGGGGGGTCGTCAACAGCGATTAATAATCAGAATTTGACGCGTCTCAGATCTTACGGCCTCGGTCTGATCGCCGGTAAACTCTGTGGGCTGCTGCAACGTATCAACATCCAGGCACTTCGATTCACGTTTGGGAGACATGATGATGCGAGTTTCGAATCCGACCCTCATGGTCCGTCGTTTGATGATCCTTGGTACCTTCTTCTGGATGACAGCCGCGCCTGCGGCTTTCGCTCGGGACGTCCAGCTGCGTGTTCTTGGTCAAGCGGTGGTCAGCGACCTCGATGCGCTTGGCTTGGGTGTCGACTTCGATACCGGCGTCGGGTTTTACGCCGGTGTTGAATATCAGTGGAGCGAGCGCCTGGGTGTCGAACTCGGCGTCGGTTGGCTCGAGCTCGAGCAGAGCGCGCAGCAAGATCTCTTCATCGGTTCGGTTTCAACCACTGCCACCTTGACGGCCAAGCCGGTGACCGTTGGGCTGAATGTCCATTTGACGCCCGACAGCCGTTTCGATTTCTATGTGGCTCCGAGAATCGGCTGGGCCTTCATCGACGACCTCGAGTTGAGTACCCAGGTCGATATTGGGTCCTTTCCTTTTCCGACCTTCCCCGGACTCCCGCTCTTTCCCACCTTTCCTGGTTTTGGTGTTCCGGTCCAGACCGAGCTTGGTGTCGAGGATCAATTCATCTTTGGTCTGCGGCTGGGCTTTGACGTGCCCTTCGGTGACAGCGCTTGGAGCCTCGCGTCCAGTGTCGACTACACCGACATGGAGCTCGAGCTCGATGCGGGGGGCGGTGCTGGTCTCGGCATCGATCCGCTGACCATTGGCGTCGGCTTCGGCGTCAGCTTCTGAGCGCAGCTGGATTCCATCCAATATGACCTTTTGCCGGTCGCACTGATGGGCTGTGGCCTGGCCGGCCGCCTTGCGCTGCGTGACTCGCCTTAGCAGCGTCGAGTCTTTCAACCTCATTGTTTACAATATTTTGTGGGCTAGCTACTCGTGGTCTGCTCAGACATACTCGCCTGTGCTCACTCCACTAGCGCGACCTCGACGGTCTCGGTAGCGATCCGTATCTCTGTACAATATGAGCTCGGTGTTCGTGACCACGAATTGAAGCCGGATCTACCGTCCTGAGGTCTGTATGAGTCAGCGTGTCCGCTCCCTTCTCGTCTTGGGTCTTCTAGTGCTCGCGTCCGGTGCTGTCGCCCAGGATCCAGCGTCGCTATTTCAATTCCGGCTCTCCAATCCCGGTGCCCGCAGCCTCGGGTTCGGGGGTGCGTTTGCGGCGCTAGCGGATGACGCTACTGCGGCTTACGCCAATCCCGCCGGGTTGGTCCAGTTGGTGGATCCAGAAATCTCGGCGGAATTGCGCATCACGGTGTTCTCGGCCGATGAGACGGTGAATGACCGAGACGCCTCTGGCCTGGGTTTTGCTGCTTTTGTCTTACCGCGCAAGAAGTGGGCATTCGCCGTTTATGAGTCCCAGTTTTACCAGGGTAGCTCGATATTTCTTGCCGGAATCAACCTTGGGCCGTTCCTCGGCAGCGGAACTACTGGCTCGGTACAAGTCAAGAACCAGGGGCTGGCCAGTGCCTACCAGTGGACCGAGAACTTCAGTATTGGGCTCGGGCTCTCACGTTTCGAAGGTGACTTCTCAGCCACTTCCGAGCTCGCCACCGATCCTCCGCGCAGCCGTTTTCTGCAGATCCGAACGTCGGGAGGAACGGAGGTCAGCTTCAACGCTGGTTTTCTCTGGCATCTACCCAGACGTTGGGATCTCGGAGGCTTTTTCCGACAGGGGCCGAGCTTTGGCTTGTCCAGCGATTTGGTCGCTGGCCCGACCGCGGAGCTGCCACCCTTGACGATCCTGGAGTCGAGGACCGGCATCCCCTTGGATCTGCCGAATGTCTATGGGCTGGGGATTGCTTATGAGTCCACGAACGGCGCTATGACGGCGAGCTTCGAGTGGGATCACATTGGCCCATCGGCGGGGTTCGACGCGGCTGAGGAGTTTCACCTCGGGCTCGAGCTGTTGGTGCTCAGAACATCGCCGGTCCTCGCCCTGCGCCTGGGGCTATGGCAGGATCCCGACCGCCGGCCCGACAAGAGCGTCTTCACGCCATCTTTGGTGGCGAGGGGATTCGACGACATTCATACCTCGATTGGCATCGGGTTCGCTTTCAAGAGTCTCAAGCTCGATGTCGCGGTTGATCAGTCGGACCGGGTCGATACGTTTTCCTTCTCGATGGTCTACGCCTTCTAGCGACTGAGTCATAGGCTTGCGACCGAATCATAGATGTTCGTTCGCGCTAGGGATCCGGCGAGTCGAAACGGTCCGCCGGGCGCCAAATGAAAAGGTTTCTCTGCGGTGCTGTGGCCTCGACATATAGCAAATTAATTATTGCAGTATGTCTACGTCTCTAATATTTGTGCAAAATGATGCTTTTTGGCAAGAGGATGAGTTCCTACAGTGTGATCCGCTCCTTATATACTTGAAAGGTAAGGTCTATCTTCTTGCTTGTTTTTCTCTCCTCTTTCAGCGGCAAGACCCTGAGGTGGGTCAGCTTTTGGCAGAAGGTTTCCACCTCGGTTTTCGAAAGAACGCCTTTAAAAGGAGAGCATGGAAGAAAAGTCTCGAAAAGACAAGAAGGCTCTGGAAGCTGTGCTTGTTTTTTGGGCATAACTCGGACAGCAGACAGGCGAATGGCCTGAGTCTTCGAAGTGGGGTGCGTCGCAGTCTGTGATGCCTCTGGGCGGCTTCGAGCAGGCGACAACTGACCGGCTGGTCTCCGTCGCGATGGCCTTGACACCTACCCTCCCGGGCGTTTTTTCGCTCGACCGAATCCCTACTTCAAAGGACACTCCATGAATGACTTCTGGTCCATCAGCCGAAGAAAGCTAAGCGCCACGGTTCTTCTCGCCGCCCTCACCTGGGCAACTTCGGCGAGCGCCCAGCCAACCTTCAACAAATCCTTCCAGCCGAGTACCATCGGTCCGGGTAGCGTCAGCACGCTGCGCTTCGACATCACCAACGGCAACGCGCTCGGAGCTCGGGATGTCGCCTTTGTTGACAACCTGCCGGCGGGAATGACGATTGCCGCGCCGGCCAATGTCGACGCGTCTTGTTTCGGAACGGTGACGGCGCCTGAAGGTGGTACGAGTATTTCGTTGGCCGGCGGTGGTGTGCCGGGGAACAGCTCGTGCTCGATCCTCGTTGACGTGACATCCAGTACCGTCGGCGTCAGCACCAATGTGACCGGCGATCTGACCTCGGACGCGGGCAACAGTGGGCCTGCCATGGCCGACTTGACCGTAGACACGGGGCGCCCCGGATTCAGCAAGAGCTTCTCACCCACTACCGTATTGTTCGGCAGCCGCAGCGTCCTGACGTTCACGATCGACAACACCGCCAATGCCTCGATG
>JAJCXQ010000411.1 GCA_029263355.1 Acidobacteriota bacterium
GGCGAAGACAACCAGCGAGAGTATGACCGAGCCAGCCTCCCCCTTCGCACCGCGCCCCACTCACGATAACCTAGTCCTCGCGGACTCTGTCGGCCCGGGCTGGCTATCGCTGGCGACAACCGAGCACGACTCTACACCCAATTCACTGGCAACAGGTCTTCTGTGACGAAACGCTGTATCCAGTCTGACACTCGAGGACAACATGAGCGAAGATTCCAAACCCCTGGTCGGCATCGTGATGGGCAGCGCCTCAGACTGGGGAGTCATGCGAGCTGCCCCGGAAACCCTCGAACGCTTCGGTGTTCCGCATGAATATCGTGTGGCTTCAGCCCATCGCACCCCTGAGTTGGCGACCGAATGGGCCCGAACCGCCGCCGACCGCGGCCTTCAAGTCGTCATCGCCGCCGCGGGTGGAGCAGCCCACTTGGCAGGGGTCGTAGCCGCCCACACCCATCTTCCGGTCCTCGGAGTGCCGCTGTCGGGGTGGGCCCTCGACGGGCTCGACGCTCTCTTGGCCACCGTACAGATGCCCAAGGGCGTGCCGGTCGGAACGCTCGCGATTGGCAAAGCAGGAGCCATCAACGCTGCCCTGCTAGCGATTCGAATCCTCGCCTTGAGTCGCCCCGAGCTGGCTGAAAAGTTGCGCCACTTTCACCAAGAAGAAACTCGCAAGGTGATGGAAATCGAGCTGACGATGGATTGAGCGCCGGAAACGCAGCAGCACGGGGATAAAATCCCCGTGCTATCAAGGCCACGAAGCGATGCCGGCCGGACTCGGCGTCACAGCACGTCGAGCACGCGACTCATGAGGCGCGCCGGCACCGTCACCCGAACGTCGGCGTCGTCACTGCCGACTTCGATCTCGAACGAGCGCCAGCTTTTGGTGATTCGGATGTGTTCGGTCGGGGACTCAACCTCGACCAGCACACCGGCTGGACAACTCTCGATCTCCTCGGCGAGCACTTCCAAACCATCTCGGAACGGAGCAATCTCCGCACGAATTTCGTCCAGGGCATCCACCGGCATCAGTCGCGGAGCTAGGAAAACTGCCAGGTCGATGAGCAAGGCGGGGACCGGAAGGTAAATACGGGCCCCATCAGCGCCGCGCTCGTTGACATCAACGGTAATTGTACCCGTCGCGGCAACCGCTGTCGCAAAGGCAAAAACCGGCATCAGCAAGACGAGGGCCGCGACGGCGACGTAGCGGGTGAACGAACTGTGCTTGGGGCGCTGATCGCGAGACGAATGGGAAGCTGTTTGCGGACCCATGACGAAACCTCCTGCTTCGAGAGTCTGTGGTGATTGGGTCAGTCGGCCTCGTTCTGATCGTCGATCCACACCCTGACCGTCTCGTCACCATCACGAACGGTCACCAGCTCGCCAGGACCGTAGTCCGACAACGCCTGGAGCGCGGCTGCAAAGTCGAAGGTACCCTCGGGTCCCGACAGCAACGCATCGACAACCGCCAACGGGAATTTGACGTCGACATCAGAGCCATGCTCGGTGCTTTCGGTGGTTTTGATCAGCACGTACTCGCCTGATTTCTTGACTTCCACCTTTTCGTCACGACTCTCGACGGTCACGAAGGTTGCGTCGGGAGCATCTTTGATCTCCCGCCACAGGGCCATCAGCTCCTGCCAGTCCATGTCGAGGTCGTCGATCGCGAGATGGCCATCTGCCTTGACGTCTTCGGGAATCATCGCTACCGCTGCGTTCATCAACGAGAAGGGTAAGTTGATCTTGACCACTTCGTCGTCGCGCGGATTTTCCACTTCGACGTGGATCCATTGATCAGCTAATGCCGTACCGGTCCAGGCGAGCGCAACCATCAGAAAGCAGATGAGAGATTTGCGGAAAAGCGACGTATGTTTCATTGGGGAATCTCCTTGAGAATGTGAGGCTGATGTGCGGCCTCTGCCCATACAACGGAGTTCGATCGAGATTTGTTACGCGGCGATCGCGACAATCCCTGGCGCTCGCCATTCGATTACCGTCACCCGAACACCGGCACCCCGAGCCAACAGTCGCACAATTCGATCGTTCCCCTCGACGGCGAGATGGGCGCGCGTGCGGTAGGCTTGCCGTTCGCCATGTCTTCCTCTTCGAATCGGGTCACCCCGCCGTCCTCGGACGCCGCCTATCTGATCTCGGCCGCAGTCTGCGCGATTCTGATCTCGCTGCCGTTTCTGGCAGTCACCCTGCCGCCGATCACCGATCTCCCCCAACAGACCGCTCAGATTCGCCTGCTGCTGGAGTCGATGAGCCAGGACGACACTCCCTACCGGGTGCAATGGCTCCATCCCAACAAATTAGGCTACGCCCCGTTGCTCATCTCCTGGCTAGCGACCACCCCATTGGCCGCTGGCCGTCTCGGAGTCTTGCTGATCGGTCTGCTATGGGTGGTGGCGCTCCATGGCTTGGCTCGCGCCACCGGCCGCGCTCCAGCAGCGGCGGGACTAGCTTGTGTGTTCTTCTTCAACCACCTGACCTATTGGGGCTTACTGAACGCGCTGATCGGACTGCCGGTCTTCGCCCTATGGTTCATCCTGATCGAAAGAATCCAAGCCCACCGTCTGCCCGCCAATCACCGTCTGCCCGCCAAACACGGCCTGTTGCTGCTGGCGACCGCAGGCCTGCTCTACTCGGCGCATGTCCTCTGGCTAGCAGCCGGGCTGGCCTGGCTCACCGTCGCAACCCTGGTGGCGCACCTGAGCTGGCGCACCTTGGCAACACGCCTGGCCTGGGTCTCGCCGGTGCTCGTCGCGGCCCTGGTCTGGTATCCCCAACTGCAACAGAGCGGCTTTGTCTCCGACACCCATTGGGGACGATCCCCATTCGGCCGCCTGCACCCGGAGTGGTGGCTCAACTCGGCTCTCGGCGGCCTCGAGGGCCATGTCGAACCGACGCTGGGCCTGGTTATCTGCGGCTGGCTGATACTCGGCGCGCTGTCCTGGCGGCGACCGAACACCGGCTCCGGCGACCGCACGGACGTTGGCCACCGCGGGCTGCTGCTGGCTGGCACGTGTTTCATTGTGGTCGCCTTGTGCTTGCCAGCGGTCATTCAGAGCACCATTTTCTTCGCCTCACGCTGGCTACCGGTAGGGGTTGTGCTGGTCGTTCTTGGTTGGCCGCAGCCGCAGATGCGGCCCGTGTTCCGCATGTTGGTACCCTACCTGGTCCTCGCCAGTCTCGTCATCGCCACTACCGCGGTGTGGATCGACTTCGAACAGCGGGACCTCAACGGACTCCCCACCGCCCTCGCCGCAATCCCTCCGGAGCAGCGCGTGCTCGGACTCGACTTGGTGCGCACCAGCGAGCGCATCAAGGGGTTTCCGTTCTACCATCTCTACGCCTACTCCCAAGTCCTCCACGGCGGCGAGCTGGCACGCTCGTTCGCCAATTTTGGATCGAGCCTGGTGGTATTTCGCGATATGCCCAGGACCTTCCCATGGACTGAGGGCCTCGACTGGCGCGCCAAAAAGATTCGTCGATCCGATATGGATCATTTTCAATATGTCTTGATTTATGGCGATGCCAACACTCAATCTCCTTTCCTCTCCGACCCTCGACTGCAGCCGGTCACCGCCGAACGGTTATGGAGGCTTTACAAAGTCGAGGCCGGGGACGCCGCTGCAACTCCCGCGGAGTCTGGTACGTAGGCACTCATGACATCACCCAGGACAACGGAGCCCGGGCCAGCTCACCGCAGCCGGCCTGAACGAGCATCTCGATGACATGAAGAGTCGTAGCGCAAGAAAGCCCCGAGGCAAGACCCACGAAGCCCACGATTCGTGGCTCTCATACCTCGAAATCGATCTCCGGGCCGGAGAAGCCGACATTTCCTGGCTGTTGTTCGCGGTCCACTTCTTGCTGCTTATGTTTCAGTACACCGCGAAGGCTCTCCGCCAGTCGATCTTCATCGACTCCTTGGGAGCCGACAAATTGCCAATCGTGTACCTGCTGGTGGCCCTCTGCTCCTATCCGCTGTTGATCGCTCACAGCCGGATGGTCGACCGTTGGGCTCAGGGACGACTGATCGCCGCCTCGAGCCTGGCCGTCGGCGCCAGTTTGCTGGCATTTTGGTGGCTGTTCAAGACCCAGTCCGATTGGGTGTCGATCGCTTTTTATGTCTGGATCTCGGTGACCGGAATCCTGCTCGTGAGTCAGTTCTGGTCGTACGCTTGCCACTTGCTCGATGCGCGCCAGGCCAAACGCCTGTTCGGCTTTGTCGGCGCCGGCGGCATCCTGGGCTCGATCGCTGGCGGACAGTTGGCCCGCTGGGCAAGTGGCGCGCTCGACACCTACACCACGCTCTTACTCGCCGCGGCGGTGTTGGCAGCCTTGGCGTTCTTGATGCACTGGAAGGCGCCACGCGCCAACATCCCGCCCCCCTGTGCGGACGACGCCCAGGCGCTGACCGACGCCAGGGCGGGATTCAGTGTGGTGCGCAGCTCACCCTACCTGCGGCTGATCGCGGCGATCATGCTGTTGTCTGGCATGGTCGCCCAGGTCGTCGACCTGCAATTCGGCTGGGCGATCGAACAGAACACCAGCAACCTCGTCGAACGCACCGCGGCCTTCGGAAATCTCTACAGCGTGATGGGCATCGGGGCGCTGATTTTTCAGCTCGCCGCGACCGCCCGTATCCACCGCCGCCGCGGTGTCGGCTTCGCGCTCCGGGTTCTGCCGGTGACCAACGGGATCGGCTCGGTGGGCTTTCTCATGGCCGCGATGTTCTTTCCAGGATTGCTGCTCTGGATGGCGTGGCTGTTGAAAATTGGCGAGAACGGGCTCAGGTACTCTCTCGAGCAAGCGACGCGGGAGCTGCTTTTCCTGCCCGTGCCTGAAAATCAACGCCCCAAAGCCAAAGCCTTCATCGACGTTTTCATCCAACGGGCCGCCAAGGGTGTCGCCGCGATCGCCTTGCTACCGGTGGTCCTGGGCTGGATTTCGGTGCAACACACCGCCTGGTTCAGCTTGGTTTGGATTGTCATCTGGATCGGATTGGTCGGCAGTACCCACCGTCATTATGTGCGTTCGTTCCGAGACAGCTTGTTGCGCCGGCTGGCTCCCGCCAATGAAGTCGATGTTTTCGACCGTGCGACCCTGGAGGTTCTGATCGAGGGGCTCGGCAGCGCCGATCCCCGCGAGACCCTGCACAGCCTGGAGTTGCTGAGCGTCCACGATCGCGGCCATCTGGTGCCGCCTTTGATGCTCCACCACGAGGACCCCGAGATTCGAGCCAAGACTCTCGAGATTCTGCAGGCCGCAGAGCGCCGAGACGCCATGCCGCTGGTCGAGAGGCTGCTGATGGATCCGGACGCCGAGGTGCGCGCCGCCGCCACCCGAGCCCTCGCCGCCTTGACCCGCAAGGATCTGCGTCAACAGATGTTGGAACGGCTGGGGGATCCCGACGTACGCATCCGCTCGACCGCCGTGACCTACCTGGCGTCACGGGCGGATCCCGAGGTCCGTTTGCGCGCCGACTCGTGTTTCGCCGAACTGCTTGCCGACGGCGATCCCGAGGTGCGACTCGAGGCCGCCCGAGCCCTCGGCGAGATTGCTGACCCGCAGTATCAGGCAGGCATGGTGCGATTGCTCTATGACAGCGACCCGCGGGTTGTTCGAGCCGCCGTCGAAGCGGTATCCGCGCGCGTCGATCGTGGCGCTCGCAATCCACTCTACGTGCCGATCCTGATCTCACGCCTGCACGATCGACGGCTCAAGCACGAGGCGCGAAAAGCCTTGGTCGCTTACGGCAGGAACGTCATTCCGGCGCTGCAACATTTCATGAACGACGAGCAAGAGGAGATCTGGGTCCGGCGAGCCCTACCCAAGACCATCGCGCGTATCGGCGGCGCCGCTGCGCTCACCGCATTGACCGAGAGCCTGACGGCGCCGGATCCCTTTCTGCGGCGCAAGGTTGTCGAGGCTCTGAGCTCCCTGCGCGCCAACAACCATCAGCTGTCCCCACAGCGCGCTCCGATCGAGACCCAGTTGATCATCGAATGCCAAGGCCATCTGCGGGCTCTGATCGATCTCACCCAACTCAAGAAGCTCCCCAGCAACGGCGGCAACGGGCAGAGCCAGCAGCAGCCGGCCGCCACCAGCTCCGAACCGCACCTCTTGGCGCGGCTGCTGGCCGACCGTATGGATGATCACACCCACAACATCTTTCGCCTGCTCGGCCTGGTTCATCCCCAGAGGGATATCCGCGCGGCTTATCAAAGCTTATTGAGTGATCGTCCGGAACGGCGCGCCCATGCCCTCGAGTATCTCGACAATCTGCTTCAGGGCGAGGTCAGGATGGCGGTGTTCGTAGTGATTGACGATCTACCCTTCCGCGAGCGTCTGCGCTTAGCCAAAAAGATCTTCGACCTCTCACCTGCCAGCTCGGCGGACACCTTGCGGCGACTCGCAACCCACCGCTCGGCCGGGGATGCCGACGCCGCCTGGATGACAGCGGCCGCCCTGCACTACATTCATGACCATCGACTGACCCACCTCTACCCGGTCATTCGCCGCGCAGCGAAGGTTGATCTCGAACCACTGGTGCAGGAAACCACCAACCTCCTGCTACCGCATATCGACCAATAGCCGCTCCGCGAGAGACGCGTGCCGACCGCTGCTCGTCGCGCGGGTCACTCGAGATATGTGCCGTTCCCATCACGGTCGGCCATGGGTTACACTGTACGTTCTCCGTGACCACGTGTCCAAGCCGCGGGATATCATCCATGATGATTCCCGACTGAAGCCTACCCGGAAAGATCCCTTGACAACCCTGACCCGTATTCAAAGAGTCGTGTATCTGCAGGCCGTGGATCTCTTCACGTATTGCAATGCCGAACAGATGATGCGGATCGCCGGCATCGCCCGGCAGAGGGACTTCGCGGCCGGGGAGAAGGTCTACTCAGTCAACGATGCCGCCGAATCCATGTGCTGCGTTGTTGAAGGCACGGTCAAACTGCGCGGAGTAGCCGGCAGCGAGCGGCGGATCGAGTCGCGAGAGATCTTCGGTGTCAGCGAGATTCTGAGCGACAGGCTACGCAGCGAAGATGCCTGGGTCGACTCCGACACCGTAGCGCTGGTCATTGATGCCGAGGACTTCTTCGATCTGTTGTCGAACAACGTCGAAATCGTCAAAGCCTTGTTCCGCCAACTTCTACGAAGCCCCGAAACGTTCGAAAACCTTCATGAAACAGCAACTCCTCAACTCGCTACGGGCTGAAGTCCCGATCCCGCGCCAGGCGCGATTTGCCGATGTTCGCCACCTGGCGACCGCCGCAGCACTCGCGCTCTTGGTGTCCGGCGTCTCGCCAGTCTTGGCGACCGGAGTCGCGTCGACGCAGATCCAGGATGTTGACGCCAGTCTACCGGGGAGCTCGCGACGCATCGTCGCCATCGGTGATATTCATGGCGCCTTCAACGGCATTCGGGAGATCTTACGCAAGATCGAAATCATCGACCAGAAAGACCAGTGGGTCGGCGGCGATAGCGTCTTGGTCCAGACCGGAGATTTCCTCGATCGCGGGCCAGGCGCCACCAAAGTTGCCGAGTTGCTGATGTCCCTGCAGGAGGAAGCGCCCAAGCAAGGCGGCAAAGTCATTGTCTTGCTCGGCAATCACGAGATTCTCAATTTGCTTGGCGATTTCCGCGATGTGACGAAGTACATCTATCGCAATCTCGTTGACGGCCATTCCGAGAAGAGGCTCACGGTCAGCTGTAACGGCTACGCCAGTTTCTACCGGCGCCTCTACGAGTTGCGCCGCGAGAAACCGCCCAAGCGCCGCGAGTTGGTGGAGCGCTGCTTGAGCGAACAGCAGCTCGGTCAAGTGGAATACATCGACGAGATGGGCCCCACCGGAACCATCGGACGCTGGCTGAGAACGCTACCGGTCGCCGCCGAGGTCGACGACATCGTTTTTGTCCACGGCGGCATCAGCGCTGAGCTGGCGAAGAAGGATCTAACGTCGATCAATCGCGAAGTGCATCGCGAGATCAAGAGCTTCGACAAGACGCGCCGATATCTGATTGATCAAGATCTCCTGCTGCCCACCAGCCCGCTACCCGATGTCCTGTCCGTCGCTCGCCAGCTGGCCAAGGCGACCTCAGGTGCTCCGAGTCTGCCGCCCCTGTCGTCCGAGTTCCTGCACCTCTTACAATTCTCGAAATGGCTGGCCGTGGCAGAGGACGGCCCGGTATGGTTTCGCGGCTACGCCCGCTGGAGCGAAGAGGAGGGTCAGCAACAGATCCCGACCATTCTCGATCGGTTGAACGCTGAACGCGTCGTGGTTGGGCATACTCCACAGCCGCCCTTCCATATTCGCAACCGTTTCGACTCCCGAGTGTTCTTGATTGACACCGGAATGCTGACCAGCTTCTACAAGGGTCATCCCAGCGCCCTCGAGATCCAAGACGGTGTCTTCACCGCCTTCTACTTGACCAAGCAAAGCCTGCTCTACGAATTGCGGACCGTCGCAATGACGCACTGATTCCCGTTAGCTAGATCGCATCCAGAAACAGCGTTTTCGAGTCAGCCAGGTCGAGTGTGTGGTGCGAGCACAGCCGAGGATGTCTGAGCTGACTGGATCAACGTGTTGGTTAAACCATTGATTAAAGAGGCTTTATGATTCTTGGCATCGGACGTGCGAGTCACGCAGGCTGAGCGCAGCCCACAACATTCGACCGGTCAGTGGGCGTTCTTGGATGGGATCTAGCTAGCTAAGGATCAAAACGCCCACGCAGTTCCGGCGGCAATAGCGGGCAAGCCCCTTCGGGCTGGGCGGCGAGACGATGGCGGCGCTCGGCGAAGCGGTCGTAAAAGAAATCTCGGATTGGCCGCGGCACAATGGCCAAGACGTTTCCGCACAGCTTCCAGAAAGAGCCTAAACGCCGCAGGATGTGGATGGCCCCATCGGACCGCAGCAACAACGAGCCATTGCGGGTCTGAATCAGCATCGAATCCGGTAGGCTGGCGACTACCTCAGGCGGGACGTTGGCGGCAAAAACCTCCCCACCCAGAGGCGCAAAACGAAACGCCAGCCCCGAAGGATCGTGTCGGGCGACAAATTTCACCGCCCAATGACAGACTCCGCAGCCGCCGTCATAGAAGATCCGTTCAGCCGGTAACGCGATCGGAGCCATAGCCGTTATATTACCCCTCACAGCTAGAGCCCAACCATGACAGCTTTATTCATTACCTTCGAAGGCCTCGACGGCAGCGGCAAGAGCACCCACCTACGGCGAGCAGCCGAGTGGATGCAGGCCCGCGGACTCGACGTGCGGACCACCCACGAGCCGGGTGGCACCCCGCTCAGCGACGCCATCCGTGGCCTGTTCCTCGACCCCTGCTGGGAGCAGGTCGACCCGCGGGTCGAAGCACTGCTGGTCTTCGCGAGTCGTCGCCAGCACCTCGCCGAAGTCATCGAACCCTCGCTGACTGCCGACACTTATATTCTCTGTGACCGTTTCACCGATTCTTCACTGGCTTATCAAGGCGCCGGCCGTGGCTTGAGCCGCGAGTGGCTCACAGCGCTCGATCAACTGGCGACCGACGGCCGCCAACCAGACGCCACTCTGCTCTTCGATCTGCCGGCAGAAGCCGCCCAGCTGCGAGGCCAGAGCCTGACCCGGCGCCAGAGCGAAGGCGGGTTGGACCGTTTCGATGTCGAGACTCTGGAGTTTTATAGCCGGGTTCGAGAGGGTTTCCTCGAGTTGGCGGAGGCTTCCCCGGACCGCTTCCGAGTCATCGATTCGAGTCAGGACGTAGAAACCACTTGGGATCAGGTGCAACGAGTCTTGGGCGAAATCCTGGACGCTACCGAGTCATGAATTTTGAACAGGTCCGCACCGCGGCCCGGGAAGAGCACCTCTACCCAGCCTTGATTCTTTATGGCACGAATCTCGACGCTCGCCAGGAAGCCGCCGTCGACCTAGCCCGGATCGTGCTGTGTGAGCGACCAGCAAATAGCCGACCTTGTGGCGACCAACCCCGTGGCGATCAAGACCTCTGCCACCACTGCGAGCGTATCGGCTGGCCCCCCAAGCTTTTTCACCCCGACTTTCATGTTCTCGAACGAGATCTGCGCACCGCCACCTCAACCGGCGCCACCAAGAGCTTCCTATCCAACGCCTATTCAGCACCGTTCGAAGCCCGGGGACAAGTCTTCGTGATCGCCGAGGCCGAAAGCCTATCGGGCGGCGCCGCAGACTCTCTGCTCAAACTGCTCGAAGAGCCGCCGCAGCAGTCTCCGCGGTGGTTCATGCTCTTGGCTGCCTCCCGTCTCGATTTGTTGACGACGCTCCGTAGCCGGTCCCTGTCGGTGTACCTCGGACCCACCGACGCACTGGACGAAGAAGAAATTCGCTCGCTCTCCGAAGCTTTTGGCCAAGCAATCGAAGGTTTTTTCACCAACCCGTCGGCCATCCACCTGCTGACCGCAGCCGACGCCCTGTCCCAAACCAAAGGCTGGAAAGACCCGCGGAATCGCAAGCCGTGGTCTACCGCCGCAGCAGCCATCGCCCACTACCTCGAGCACACTGAGCTCGACACGTCGATACGCCGCGCCCTACTCGCCACCGCTGAAG
>JAJCXQ010000412.1 GCA_029263355.1 Acidobacteriota bacterium
CTCGAAGCCGCAACTCACTGGCGTCCGCGGTCAGGCGACGCAGCGTCGGAATCTTGTGCACCGCCTCTTCGGCGCCACCGAGGTAAAGTCGCAACGTCGCTTCGAGGGCAGTGTAAATCAACCGCCCCGGGCGCATAGCGCGGAACAAGGGGTGCTGGCGACAGGCGTCGACCGCTTCACGACGACCCACAATGATCCCGGCCTGTGGGCCACCGAGCAGTTTGTCGCCACTGAAGCACACCAGGTCGGCTCCTGCCGCCACCGAGTCGCGAACCAACTGTTCCCCTGGCCGGCCGTAGGCCGCCAGGTCGACCAGGCAGCCGGAACCCAGATCGTGGACCACCGGCACGCCGTGTTCGCGACCGATCGCCGCCAAGGCTCCGATCTCGACTTCGCTGGTGAAACCCACCACCCGATAGTTCGAGGTGTGAACCTTGAGGATCATGCCGGCTTCATCGTCCAGGGCCTGGCGATAGTCACGCTCGTGGGTGCGGTTGGTGGTGCCGACATCAACCAGCACCGCCCCGGACTCCCGCATGATCTCCGGGATGCGATACGAGCCGCCGATCTCCACCATCTCGCCCCGCGACAACAACACGCGACGACCGCGGGCGAGGGCGCCGAGAATGAGCATCGTCGCCGCGGCGTTGTTGTTGACCACCGCCGCCGCCTCACACCCCACCAACTCGCAGATCAGACGCTCGCAGCCCAATCCACGGCCGCCGCGCTCGCCGGTTTCGAGGTTGATCTCGACCCGCTGCGGCCGAGCCGCCAGCTCGCCGATCGCTGCCACCGCTTCCGGGGCAAGCGGTGCGCGGCCGAGCCCCGTATGAAGAATGACGCCGGTGGCGTTGACGACCCTGCGATAGTACGGACGAAAACGGCGGACCAGCCGCGCTTCGAGCTGATCCCGAATCGCCCGCACCTCGAGGTCGGCTTCGCTGAGCAATCCTTCGCTCGCCCGGTGACGCAACGCATCCAGAGTTTCTCGTAGACGCCCGACGATCTCCAGACGCGGATAGGTGCCATGCAGGCCTTCGAGCTCCTCCGCGGCGAGCAAACGGTCGACTTTAGGAATCCGGCGCAGAAGATCATGCGCTGACAGATGGTTGGAAAGGGTCTCGGTCATGAACGAAGAGTCTATACAACCCGCGGCCCACACCTTACGATCCGTGGACCCATTCGCCCCCCATCAACTACTGTTGCCCACCCTTTGAAAGACGTATCGCCAGCCGATGCCGATGCGCCAGCCGCAACCGATGCCGGATTGCGTGGTCAAACGATGATCATCGCTGGCCTCTTGGGCTGCGCTCTCGGCCTGATGCTGGCCACCTGGACCCGGCTGCTGACGCCCCTGCTCGGCAGTGGGTTGAGCCAACCGCTGTCCACACTATCCATAACAACGTTGGTTGTGACGATCGCCCTTGCCGGTCTTGTCGCTGGCTGGCTGCTTCACTCTCGACGCTCGGCGCCGCGTCCAGCGATGATCGCAATCCTGTCGACCGCAGTCTTGCTCCTGTTGCCCTACGCTTTGGGTGATCGACTCGCCCTGCTGGCATTGCTGCTGCAGCCGATGAGCACCGCGGGAGACGGGCCACGGCTCGTCGGCTGGTGTCTGGTGGCTACCCCTCTCGTTCTGCCCGCGGCGATGGGTTGGGGTTGGTCCTTCTCTCGAGTTCTCGCTACGACGAGCACCAAGCTGAGCTTTCGCCGGTTCGGCGGCAGCGTAGCATGCGCAGGAATCCTTGTTGGGTGGGGCGTCACCCACTGGGGACTGTTCCCCTCGTTAACTGTGATCGGGGTGTGGCGCCTGGTCGCTCTGATGCTGCTTGCGCTGGCGACGATCCTGTTGATCCTAGCCTGGCGCCAACGTCGACCATGGAAGCCCCTGGTTGGCGGCGCGAGTCTGGCGGTCCTCACTCTCACACTGTTGCGGCTGCCCGGTCCCTCACCCGTATCGCTTCACAGCCCGATCGGAGCTAGCGCTTTGTCGTCGGAGTCGTTCAGTGGACGCAACGCGCTGCGCCATTGGGTCGAGCAGGAACAACGCACGATCCGCTGGGCTACCGACGGTGTGACCAGCGGGGTAGCGCTGGCGAAGCGGGATGGTGCCGAGTTACGGATCGACGGTCGACCCGTCGGCGGACTGAGTGACGCGCCGGCAGAGGTGATGAGTGGCCTGATTGGCGCTGCCTTGCACGCCAACCCGCGACGGGCGCTGGTGGTCGGGCTTGGCAGTGGAACCAGCGCGGGGTGGCTCGCCGCGGTGCCGGCGATCGAGCGGGTCGACGTCACCGAGATCGAGCCCGCTTTGAAGCGAGCGGCCGAGGCCTTCGCGCCGCTCAACCACGAGGCCCTGGCGAATCCCAAACTTCTGTTCCTCCACCACCGTGGCCTACCCCCAGCGGCCGACGCCGGCTACGACCTCATCCTGGTCAACCCATCACACCCCGCCCATAGGAGCACCGCCCTTTATCAAGCAGCCGCGAGGCGTCTTGCACCAAACGGGCTTTTCCTTCAGCACGTACCAAACGGGCAGGCAGGTACGGCACGAGCCGCGCTCGAGAAAGTCCTACCCGCGGTCAAAACATGGCGGGTCCAACACAACCGTGTTCTGCTGATCGCTGGCGCCAACCCCATCGTCCCCGACCTCGACCACCTGCGCGCCCTGGTTGAACGAGAGCCTTACCGCGGCGCTCTCGACTGGCTGTGGGGTGTTGAAGGACTTGCAGGTCTTCTGGCGGGCTTCGAGTCGACGATGCCCGCCGCTGAGGCGTACTTCGAAACCGAGCTCGGCATCGAACGACAGCGAGCTGTGCGTCAAGCGGCGTGGGGCAAAACGAACATCCCAAACGACCCCGCCTACAGTGCATTCCTCCACGGCGACCTGGGACGAGCGCGTATCGAATGGGGGACCCGCGGACGGCAGCCCAGCAGTCCCTTTGACCGACTGCTGATCGCCGAAACCTCCGCCGAGCTCGCCGATGACCGTGTCCCGGAGCTGGTGGCGCCACTGCGAACCCAGCGTCCGATCGAGACCGAGGTGATCCTCGCCCGCTGGCAACTGCGACGGCGTGCCCCGGCAGCTGCCACCCGTCATCTACTCACCGCGTTTCGAGCGGTGCGCATCAACCCCCGTGTTCATGTTCCGACTCTGCGCCGCGCTCTCGACCTCGCTGTCGAGCTTAGTACCCAGCCAGGCGACCGTTCCAAAAGCTCCGCCACCGAGCTCTTCGACGTTCTGGCGGAGCCGTTTGCGGTCTGGCTGTTGGACGAGGCTAGACTGCGTGCCCGAATCGAGATTGCGGCCACCCAAAGCGCGGCACGATGCGCCCAAGCATTCGAAGCTTTTGAGCCTCATCCGCCCTGGGAAGACACCTTTCTGCGCGATCGTGTCGCTTGCTACCGACGCACTCGACATCCCCTGACGAAACAAGCCCGACGCGATCTCGCCACTTTCAATGTCCATGCTCCACCGCGGATCGAGCAGGGCCTGCTGGAGGGACACTGAGATGGCGCTACCGATCTCACGGGTCGCTCCCCTGCTGTTCCTTTCTGGCTTCTGTGCATTGGTGTTTCAAGTCGCTTGGCTCCGTCTGTTGCGACTGATCTTTGGCGGTAGCACCACAGCGTCGGCGGTCACCCTAGCTATCTTCATGGCTGGGCTGGGGATCGGCAGCCTGGTGCTGGGTCCGCGGGCCGATCGCTGGCGCCGTCCTTTGCGGGGCTATGCTGGCCTGGAAGCGGGAGTCGCCTTGTCGGCAGCCCTCAGCCCTGGGTTGGTTCTCGTCGCGCAATACGTCTACTTTGGCCTCGGTGGCACCAGCGAGCTCGACAGTCTGACCTCGACCACGCTCCGCCTTGGCTTGTCGGCGCTGGTTCTCGGCGTCCCAACCTTTCTCATGGGCGGCACCCTACCGGCTGCCAGCCGAGCCGTCGCTCAAGTGGCCGACAAAACTCGCCGATCGGTAGCCTTGCTTTACGGCGCCAACACCCTCGGCGCGGTGTGCGGTGCGCTGGTGGCGACCTTCCTTGCGCTGGAACATCTGGGAGTCCGCGGCACCTTGTGGTCGGCAAGCGGCATCAACCTGCTCGTGGCGGGGGCGGCATGGTGGTTCAGCAGAGGAACCGGCACGACAGCCACACCAGCTGCCGTCGAGTCCAAGCCAGGTACAGACGTCGAGGTCGCTGCACCCGATGGAAACATCCACGAGACCGTGGATCCTCAGGCCGCTGCGCTGCCGACCTTCGTGCTCGCCGCGGCGGCGACCGTCGGTTTCGCCTTCTTCCTTATGGAGATGGTGTGGTACCGCATGCTGGCGCCGGTGCTTGGTGGCTCGTCCTACACCTTCGGCCTCATCCTGGCAGTGGCGTTGCTCGGCGTCGGTCTCGGGGGTTGGTTCTACGGCGCCGGCTCGAGCCAGCGTCGCCCGACCTTAATGACCTTCGCCGGCACTTGCACAGCGGAAGCATTACTTTTGATGCTGCCCTATGCCCTTGGAGATCGCATCGCGATCCTCGCCATGTTGCTCAGGCCGCTGGGGGACGTCAGCTTCGCCTTGTTGGTCGCTGGCTGGTCAGCTCTCGCCGGCATCGTCGTGTTGCCAGCAGCGGTGATTGCAGGCTTCCAGTTCCCGCTCCTGATCGCCCTCCTCGGCCGCGGCCGTCAAGACCTCGGACGACAGGTTGGCCTAGCCTACGCCTGGAATACCGCCGGTGCGGTCGGCGGCGCCGCGGCGGGCGGATTCGGCTTACTCGCTCTGCTCTCAGCGCCGCGTTTGTGGATCCTCGTCGCCTTGTTGCTCTTGGCCCTCGCCGGCTGGGCGGTGGTCTTGGCACGGCCAACTCGAACCACTACCCGACGGCTCGTCTGGCCGGCAGTAGCCACCCTCGCCACATTGGCGCTGGCGACCACCCCAGGGCCGAGCGCGGTCTGGCGCCACACCCCCACCGGCGCCGGCGGTATGCCATCCGCCTTCGATGGCCCCAACGAGGTGCGGCGTATGAGCCAAGCGGTCCGGCGGGCGATCGGCTGGCAACGGGAGGGTCGCGAGTCGAGCGTCGCGATCCATGGACTCGACGAGACTTCGCTGCTGGTCAACGGCAAGGCGGACGGCAGCGCAATCAGCGACGCTCCCACCCAGGTGATGAGTGTGTTGATCGGCGCCGCGCTCCACCCTGAGCCGCGCAAGGCGCTGGTGATCGGTCTCGGCACCGGCTCGAGCGCCGGCTGGCTGGCAAAGTTTCCGAGTATCGAGCGGGTTGATGTCGCCGAGCTTGAACCGGCGATGTCCGAGGTGGCCAAGATCTGCGCCGCCGTCAATCACGACGTGCTCTCATTGCCGACGGTACACCTTCACATCGGTGATGGCCGCGAGCTACTGCGCACTTCACGCCAGACCTATGACCTGATCTTCTCCGAACCGTCGAATCCTTACCGCGCCGGCATCGCCAGTCTTTTCACCCAGGACCTCTACCGTGACGCCGCCGATCGCTTGGCGGAAGATGGCATCTTCCTGCAGTGGCTACAGAGTTACCATGTTGATGCCAATTTGGTGAGAACCGTGGTTGCGACGCTGGTTGCCGAATTGCCTCACGTCGAAATCTGGCAGTTGGCGAGCGGTGATCTCTTGTTGGCGGCCAGCCACTCTCCGATCGATCACGACCTCACCCGAATCCAGCAGAGAGTTGCCGAGGAGCCGCTGCGCAGTGCTCTGAGGGTCACTCTTGGAGTCGAGGGAGCCGCCGGCTTCTACACCGGCTTCATCGCCTCCACCCATCTGGCGACCGCGATCCACCGACAGGTACCCAAGCTCAATACCGACGACCATCCCATTGTCGAATTTGGTTTCGCCCGTGGCCTCGGACGCGACCTCGGCTTCAGCGTCCAGCGCCTCGCGGCGTTGGCGACGGCTCGTCGTGAACATTTACCTCCGATTCACAACGGCCGCCTAGACTGGCGTCGAGTCTTGGAGTTGCGCACTGCCCGAGACACCAAGTGGGGCTCACTCAGCTCACCGTTGGGTTTCGACGACGATGTCGACTCCAGGATCGCGGCCCGCAACGCCTATGTCCTCGGCGACTTGATCGCCGCCGGCCGGCGTTGGCACTCTCAACCTGCAATCGCAGAAGTCCCCATCGACCGATTGATCGTCGCCGAAGCATTTGCCGACAGCGCGGATCCACAAACACCGGAGGTTGCCGCGCAGTTGGCGGCAGCGGGCCAACCAGTGGCCGCGGACGCGGTGTTGGCGCGTTACCAGTTTCGGACGGGGCATTTAGAGGCGGCGCGGGATCACTTGATCGCAGTCTTTCGCGGCGCTCGCACCCATCCCTGGATCCATCGTCCAACTCTCGAGCGGGCCCTCGCCCTGGCGGTTGAGCTGACCCAGGCAGATCTTGTCCTCGGTCTGGACTTCATCCCAGTCCTAGGAGACGCCTTCGCCGTCCAGCTCCTCGACGAGGCCCGCTTGCGAACCCGCCTCGACATCGCGGAGCTCACCGCCTTCAACGCGTTTTGTGAGCAGGCTCTGGAGGCTTTTGAGCCTCACGTGCCGTGGGAAGAAGATTTCCTGGAACGCCGTCTACGCTGTTACGAGGCTTTGGGTCATACATTGACTGCTCGAGCGAAGAAGGACCTCGCGGACTTTCGTGAGCAGGCTCGATGATCGACTCCGAAAGCACCTGAGCCGGCGAGACGCCGGCGCTCCCAGTAGGGGGCTTCCGCGGGCTGAAGAGAATCACGTCTCAGATTGATCACTCAACAACCGCAACGAAAACGCCGGCACCTGCCAGCTCAATTCGGCAACCGCAGGCGGTGCCCCCGAAGACTCCGTGGTATCGAGCAGACAGGTCCAGGACGATGCGCGCTCCGGCAGTTGAAAGACCACTTCGGCGTCGGTGCCGTTAGCCAACAGCAGCAAACAATCCCCTAGTCCGCCACCTAGCTCAATCGCCCCTGCCGGTCCGACTGGCGCCGAGTCGGCTGGCACCGCGAGTCGGGCCCCCCCAGGCGTCCAACAGCGCAAGGCTTCGGCTCCTCCCTGCAACGCTGGATGGGTCCGCCGCAAAACCAACAGGCGCTGGACGAACCCCAAGAATTCTCGATCCTGTCCGCTCCAATCGATCCAGGAGATCTCGTTGTCCTGGCAATAAGCGTTGTTGTTGCCCTGTTGCGAGTGACCGAGCTCGTCGCCTTGCAACAACATCGGTACGCCTCGCGACAACAACAACGTAGCGATGAGATTACGCCGCGCTTGCCGCCGCGCCGCTTCGACGCCAGGATCGTCGGTCGGCCCTTCGAGTCCCCAACTGCGGCTCAGATTGTGGTTGTTGCCATCCCGATTGTCTTCTCGATTGGCCAGGTTGTGCTTCTGCTCATAGCTCACCTGATCACGCAAAGTGAAGCCATCGTGGCACGTCACAAAGTTGATACTGCCAAACTTTCGGCCGCCCAACAGATCACCGCTACCTGCGATCCGCGAGGCGAGCTCCGAGGCCGTACCATCGCCACGCCAAAAACGTCGCGACGCATCGCGAAACCGATCGTTCCACTCACCCCAGGAAGCCGGGAACTGCCCCAATCGGTAACCGTCGGCGCCAATGTCCCAGGGTTCGGCGATCAGCTTGACCTCGGACAACACCGGATCTTCGACGATCAACCGGAAGAGGCTTGCCTCGGGATCGAAAACGCTCGGGTCGTCCCGATCACGCCCTAGAGACGTCGCCAAGTCGAAGCGAAAACCGTCGACGTGCATCTCCCGCACCCAATACCGCAAACTCGCCAACACCAGATCCCGCACCACCGGCTGACTGAAGTCGAGAGTGTTGCCGCAGCCGGTGGGATTCTCATAGAACCGTAGATTGCTCCGTTGCAGGCGATAGAACGAGTGATTGTCGAGCCCACGTAACGACAGGGTTGGCCCCACATGGCCACCTTCAGCGGTGTGGTTATAGACCACATCGAGGATCACCTCGATACCCGCCCGGTGGAGCCGACGCACCATCTCTTTGAATTCGACCACCTGCTGCCCCACACCTGCCGTCGCATACCCCGCATGCGGTGCGAAGAACCCCAGGGTGCTGTACCCCCAGTAATTGGCCAACCCCTTGATCATCAGATGCGGTTCGCGGGCGATTTGATGGATCGGCAGCAATTCGACGGCGGTGACTCCGAGGGCGGTCAAATGCTCCAGGATCGGCGGCTCGACCAGTCCCAAATAGGTGCCGCGCAACCGTTCGTCGAGGTCCGGATGCCGCTGGGTCAGCCCACGCACATGACATTCGTAGATCACCGTCTCGCTCCACGGCGTCCGCGGTGGCCGGTCCCCCTGCCAGTCGAACGCCGGGTC
>JAJCXQ010000413.1 GCA_029263355.1 Acidobacteriota bacterium
CAGCACGCGCTCGACGCGGTGGCAGGCGGGGCGCAGGCAAAAGCCCTCGAACTTCTCCGGATGCAGGGTACTTCGGTCACCAACCTCGGGATGGTCGGACAGCGCTTGGCCCAGTCGACGCAAGCCGTCCCAGCGCAGCGACACGCCGGCAAGACCGCGCACTGCCGACCAGCGAACCTTGCCTTCAGTATCCACGGCGTCCGAAAACTCCATTGTGCCTTGCGCTCGGACTGGATTCAGCATGACTTTGGGATCGTCCGTGCCGGGATCGTCGTCAGTGGCGGTGAACAAGCCGATCGACGTCACCCCATAACGTTCGTAGGCCAGGCGATGCAGTGCCGCAGGATCGAAGCTGGGGTCCGTGGCGGCTGCCAGCAACCGCTGCCGTTCGGCGTCTGAGAAGAGGTAGGTGTAGACCTCGCTGCCCGAGGACGTCAGCAGCTGACGGTAAACGTGGTATGCGCCGGGATAAACGATGTTGTGGACGATGTAGTGGCCGAGGAACGAACCCGACCCGACGAGGTGGGTCCGTGGCCCGCCAGCGGACCGCACCGCTCTAAAGTTTCGCTCGTGTTCGACGTCGGGGTAGAGATCAACTTCGGGATTGTGCTCGCGGGCCGCGAGAATTGCCGAGATCACTTCACCGTCGGGGTGGTGGGCATTCGAGCTCAAGATGAGCACGCGTTTGGCCCGCCGGATGTTGACCCGCTCGAGATCGGCTGCCCGCACCGGGTCGCCGTAACGATATTGAAAGCTTCGCAGCAGCGACCCGCGCAGGAAGGCCGGAGCGTCGCGGGTCGGACCGAGGACGGCGGCCCGGAACGTGGCCAAGTTTTTGCGATAGATGTCGGCCAGGCCTTCGAGCAGAAAGATGCTGTGGGGCGTCAACCCGAGAACCACGGTGTGACCTTGCAGGGCCAGCGGTTGTTCGCGGGATCGGACGAGCATCTCCTCGATCGCGCCGGTGCCGATGCCGATCAGCAGCGAGAACAACAATAACCCCGCTGAGGTGAGAAACAAGGAGATGAGGACCACCGGCAGCTTGTCGATCGAGGGCACTAGATTGCCGGTGTCCTGCACCTGGCGGAAGCTCCACCACAGAATGCGAAAGAAACCGTGGTCCGAGTCGCTGATCACACCGTCGCCATCAAAGTCGAAGTCCGGCGCTACCTGGGTCACCACCACGGCGCCTCCGAAGCTCAGCACCAATCCGAGGAACAACAGCCCGATCACCTGGTATCGGCGCTCCGGGCCCGCCAGGATCGACAGCAGGTCACGGCCCATCCGCCCCCAATAACCCAACAGCAGCAGCATGCGCGTCAGCCGCACCAAGCGCAGCACCGGCTTCTCGATCATGCCTTCTAGGGGGAGAAACGACACCACCACCACCAGATCGAGCACCAACAGCAGGAGCTCGCTCATCCTCGCCCGGCGGGCTCGCCACCGCTGGCTGTAGAGCGCCAGTCGCAATAACAGCTCCAAGCTGAAAATTGCCAGGAAACATCCATCGAGAATGCCGACGACCCCTTCTGGGAAAAGCGCCAGCTTGGCTCGCTCCGGTAACACCCAAACGATGATCAGCAGGGACAGGACGAGCCGCGTCCAGTGGGCGTCGAGCAGATTGTCGACGGAATGCACGAATGCTTGGCGGCGTTGGGCGAAAGAGTTCATGCTGACGGATAGTCTCGCCGGGTATCAGGGGACTCGTGGGAGGGTAGCATGATGCTCAGTCAGCTAGACTCGCGGGTGTAAAAAGGTAGGCTCCCGTCTCGACCAGGGCCGTGCTGAATTGGAGGCCTCGCGTGCGTCACATCGTTACTGCTTCGTTGATTTTGGTCGGCATCATACATTTGATGCCGTTGGTAGGCGTGGTCGGGGCGGATCAGCTAGTGTCGATGTATGGGGTGGCGATAGAGGATCCCAGCCTGGTTGTTCTCATGCGTCATCGAGCGGTCCTGTTTGGCATCCTGGGTGTACTCTTGATTGCAGCGTCACGGGTCACCGCTTGGCAGCTCGGCGCCATGTGGATGGGACTGGTCAGTGTCATTTCTTTCCTTGTTTTGGCGTGGAGTACCGACGGCGCCAACGCCAACATCGGCAAAGTTGTTGCGGTCGATGTTGTGGCGCTGGTTCTACTGCTGGTTGGACTCGCCGCAAAGCTCGCTCTCGCACGGCGGCGATAACAGCTGTTGCCAGACTAGCGTGATGGATTTACTTCCCCCAACCTATGTCGTCTTCTACTCTTTCGCCACGGTAGCGGGAGCTCGACTGGCCATGGAGGAGGGCAAGTCGCTTGCCATCATCGGGCTCGACGCGATGGCCTCGGCGTTGGCCTTGGTCGGCTTTACGCTCTATCACCTGGGTTACCGCGGCGAACCGGTTGCTGCGACCTGGAGGATCATCGCGCCACTCGTGACCGTGATCATTGTCTGGCTCATGGTCCAGGAGCTGCGGAGTGTCGAGCCCGACCCAGACTACTCCGATGGCGAGAATGTTTGGGTCAGCACCATCGGAGCCTGGCTTTCGATTCTTCTGATCATGCCTGCCATCTGGTACAGCTTTAGCCTTGGCTACGGATCATGAGCCTCAGGATGCGATGTTTGGCCCATTTGCTGACGGTCCTTGTGCTGGTCATGGCTTCCGATGGGGTCGCCGAGAAAACCCGCTTCGACACCGACACTGAGACGACCCATCGCCAGGTCACCTGGGACGACTTCAAGGGTCGGCTGTCGCGCTCGAAGATGGAGCAAGCGCAAATCTCGACTGCGATCCACACCGCTCAGTTCGACCTCAAAGTGACGCAGCTCAACAAAGGCTTCTGGGTGGCGACGCCATTGGCCCTCGAGTTTTATGCCGCGATGAGCAAGGTGCAGTCGGGGGCGGGCAGGGCGGCTCGCACCGATCTGTTGTTGGCTCATGAGCAGGGGCATTTTGATCTCACCGAGATCATGGCGCGTCGACTCGGCCAGAAGCTGATTGGAGTCGAAGGACAAGGAGCGAGCGCTGCGAAGGCGCGGAGCAACGTCATCAACAAGATCGAACGAGCACACCGTGAGACGGTGGATGCATTACATGCCTGGCAGGCAGAGTACGATCGTGAGACTCAGCACGGAGTGCATCGGCGAAAACAGCGGGCATGGAGCAAGAAGATTGACGGAATACTGAGGAACCAGCCGGATCCACTACTTCTGCTTGATTGAAGAGGCTCTATTCTGGCGGCAACCAACAGGTCGCCACCAGGCCGCCGCCCTCACGATTTTGCAGCGAGAGCTTGCCATCGTGCTCGGTGAGGATTTCACGGCACAGCGGCAGACCGACACCGACGCCGTCTTTTTTGGTGGAGAAGAAGGGCAAGAGGGCTTGCCGCATGGTGTCTTCGTCCATGCCCTTGCCGCGGTCGAGCACTTCGATCCGAGTACCGCCGTCGGGGGCGGAGCCGAGACGGACGGTGATCGGGGCGTCCTCGGGGCTGGCCTCGCGGGCATTTTTGAGCAGGTTGATCAGCACCTGCTCGATCTGCGCCGGATCGAAGACCCCGGTGGGCCCAGGTGGCGAGCCTTCGATCTCGAATGGATAGAGCTGCCGGATGCCGTCGAGCAGATCGCGCCAAGAGACGGCTTCTTTCTGCGGCTTGGGGAGCCGAGCAAAACGAGCATAACCACGCAGAAAATGGGTTAGATGGGTGACCCGGTCTTCGATCGACGCAAAGATCTCGGGCAGGCGATCGAGCTGGTCGGAGCGACCGGCGAGCACGCTGGCGGAGTGGACGAGCGAAGAGATCGGCGCCAACGAGTTGTTGAGCTCGTGGCTGATGACCCGGATGACCCGCTTCCAGATCCGAACTTCTTCGCGGCTGAATTCGTGGGTCAGCCGGCGTAGTAGGTAAAGCGTGTGGCTCTGGCGGTTGAGCTGGAACTTGCGGCGCGACAGGTGGAAGGTCTCCGGTTCGCGCTCCTCACCGAGAGTGAAGAGACCATCGCCGCTGCCGGCGATGCTGGCGCGAAGCTCTGGCGGACAGCCGCTGAGGATGTCTTGGAAACGTTTACCCTCGATCTTCTCGCCGCCGAGAAAAAGACGCCGCGCCTCGGGGTTGGAGTAGACCACGCGATCGAGCTGATTGGTCAGCACCAGGGCCACCGGTGAGCGATAGAGTGCCGTCTCGAGCAACAACTCACGTTGCCGGATTGCCGACCGCTCGTCGCGCAGGATGGCGACCGCCTCGTTGTAGGATCCCACCAATTCGCCGAGCTCGTCACGACGGGTGACGGCGAGACGAATCGAGAAGTCGTTGTCCTTCAGGCTCGAAATTCCGTCACTGAGTGCCTGGACAACCTCGGTGACCGGACGCAGCTGGCGATTGAGCAGCCAGGCGCCGAGGGGTAGGCCAGCGCCACAGCACAGCAAAAAGGTTAGCCAGGGTGGGAGATCGAGCTGCGAGGCGCCGGTAGCGATCGCAGCCATGAGGATCAGGATCCCGGCGAATCGGAGGGCGACGCTACCGGCCAACGAACGCCGCATCCTGATTTTAGCCACTCGGCCGCCGTTCGATCACGATGCCGAGTTTCGACATCCTGCGGTAGAGTGCCTGCCGGCTGATGCCCAACTCCTGGGCGGCCCGCGCCACCACGCCGTCGGCGGCGATCAGAACCCGTTCGAGTCGGGTCTTTTCAGCCAGTTCCTGACGGTCGAGGGCCGACTCAAAAGGGGAAAGATCGGACGGAGCAGCCTCGAATCGTGAGGTGGACGCTAGGTGTGCGCCGCCGGATGCGGCAGTTCTGCTAGTCGGAGAGGAGGTCGCGAGATCGAGATCCGAAGCCTCGATCGTTGGACCGGCCGCCAGCAGGTCAGCGCGCTGCAAGCGATTGCGCAGCTCACGGACGTTGCCTGGCCAGGGGTAGGCGAGGAGAGCTTCGAGACCAGCGCGGCTGATCTGGCGCGGCGCAGATTTGCGGTCCGCAGCAAATTCTTGCGCGAAGTGTTCTGCTAGAGGTTCGATGTCCTCCGGTCGATTGCGTAGAGCAGGTACCCGCAACTCGACGACGTTGATCCGAAAGTAGAGATCCTCACGAAAGCGGCCCTCAGCAATGGCGTGTTGCAAGTCGGCGTTGGTGGCTGTGATCACTCGCGCATCCGAGGTGCGTGAGCGATTGCCTCCGAGGCGGGAGAATTCTCCCGATTCGAGGGCGCGCAGCAACTTGACCTGGCCAGCGAGGGATAATGAGTCGATCTCATCGAGAAAGAGAGTACCGCTGTCCGCCGCCTCGAAGCGGCCGATTCGTAGGTCGCGGCGTCCTGTGTAGGCGCCAGCTTCGGCACCGAACAGCTCCGCCTCCATCAACTCTTCAGGCAAGGCGCCGACATTCACTTTGACGAATTCGCCGCGCCGGCGTGGCGAGTTGGCGCGCAGAATCTCCGCCATCTTTTCTTTGCCTGAGCCGTTGGGGCCGGTGATCAACACCGGCACCGACGAGGGCGCAACATGCAACGCTAGTGACACCAGCCGACGCATCGCGTCAGAGCGGAAGATCAGGCCGCAGAGCTCGTGTTTGGACGCCAACTCCTCGGGTGATGGCGCGGGCGATGTTGCCGGCGTCTCTCCGCCGCCGAGGTTGGCTGTGTCAGTCGCCAGCAGCTGACGAACCGTCGCCAGAAGCTTGCGATCGTCCCAGGGTTTGGCGAGGTAGTCCGTCGCTCCTTCTTTGACCAATTGAACCGCGGTTTCGAGAGAAGTCCAGGCAGTGATCAACAGGATCGGCAGCTCCGGGCGGGCCGCCCTGAGCCGGCGAAACAAAGCGACTCCTTGGTCACCGCTGGTTTCCCCGGGCTCGAAGTTCATGTCCTGGACCACCGCCCCTACCGACCCGCCAGTGGCGAGCCTCAACGCCTCGTCCGGATCCGAGGTGGTCACGCACGGAATATCGTGGATGTCGAACAGCAGTCGCAGCGCGTCGAGCACCGCCGGCTGGTCGTCGATGACGAGAACCTGATGCATGGGCAGACGGTACCAGAGTCTGAGCTAGAGAGCCTGGCGTAAAGAGTCTGGTTTTCTAGTCTTTGGGTCTCTAGGCTAGATTGCATCCAAGAACGCCCGTTGACCGGTCGAATGTTGTGGGCTGCGCTCAGCCTGCGTGACTCGCACGTCCGGTACCAAGAAGCATAAAGCTTCTTTAATCAATGGTTTAACCAACTCATTGATCCAGTTAGCTCAGACATTCTCGGCTGTGCTCGCTCCACACACTCGACCTGGCTGACTCGAAAACGCTGTTTCTAGATGGCATCTAGGCTAGATTGCATCCGATAATGTCCCTCTGCCGGTCACGCTGATGGGCTGCGCGCAGCGCTGCGTAACTCGCCTTGGCAGGATCGAGTTTTCCAACTTCATTGTTTACAATGTTTTGTGGGCTATCTGCTTGGGTTCTGCTCAAACATACTCGCCTGTGCTCGCTCCACCAGCGCGACCTCATTGACTCGAAAATGCTGTTTCTAGATGCGATCTAAACCAACATCGCCGCGAGCAGTTGCTCGCACTGCCCACGGTCCATGTAACGCGGCACCGGGTAGTTGTAGTGCGCTTCTTTCAACGCTTCGCTCGCGATCATCGGGATATCGTCGCGACGCAGGGATTCGAGGTGTTGGGGCACGTCCAGGCTCGCAATCATTTGGCGGATCGCGTCGATCAGCTTCGTCGCGAGCTCCGCATCAGCATCCTCGGTGGTGCCGAGCCCGAGAGTGCGGGCGATCACCGCCATCCGCGTCGTCGCTTTTGGTTTTGAAAACTCCAGCACATGGGGCATCGCTATGGCGTTGGCGCGCCCGTGCGGCACCTGGTAATGGGCGCCGAAGCTGTGGGCAATCGCGTGAACGTAGCCGACGCTGGTCTTGGTGAACGCCAATCCGGCGTAGAACGAGGCCATCGCCATCGCCTCTCGCGCCGCCAGGTCACTGCCTTCAGTGTAGGCTCGTGGCAAGTGCTTGAAGACCAAACCAATCGCGGCGAGGGCAAAGCGGTCGGTTTCCACGGTGGCATTGCGCGACAGATAAGCTTCGATGCCATGGGTGAGAGCGTCGAGACCGGTGTCGGCGGTCACCGCTGGTGGCATGCCGGCCATCAAGACGGGATCGAGCGCCGCCATCTGGGGCACCAACTTGGGGTCGATAATCGGTGTCTTGAGATGCGTCTCCGGATCCGAGACCACGGCCGCCACGGTCACTTCCGATCCCGTTCCGGCGGTTGTCGGGACGGCGAAGAACGGCAGGCCCGGTTTCCTGACCTTGAGGAAGCCGACCAGCTTACGGACCGTGGTGTTATTGGTGCCGAGAACACTGATCACCTTGGCGGCGTCGATCGGCGAACCACCGCCGAGGGCGAGCACTGCATCGCAGCCGTTCGTCTTCATCAAGGCCAGCCCGTCTTCAACCTGACGGTAGCTGGGGTCCGGCTCGACGCCGTCGTAGACCGTGGTCGCCACTCCCAATCGTTCGAGCTCGGCGACGATCGTTTCGTGTAAGCCGAGGGCAACCAGCCCACGGTCGGTCACCACCAACACGTGCCGTGCTCCCATCTGCGCGATAGCGTTGCACAACCGTATTGACGAGCCCGGGGCGGTGAACAGAATAGGGCGCGGAATCGACAGTACCTTGGCTAGGATTCTCAGCACTGCCATCAGCGTGCGGTGGACGAGATGTTTAAGGGTGAACAGCATAGTCTCTTAGGAAACCTCGTCTCTGGTGTAACCTCACCAGTGATGTGACATTTAGGAGCGATGATCCTACCACTGACGTTTGAGGCAGAAGATGGTGATACCGCGGGGCAACGCTGATGAGCCTTTCAAGACCGTCGAGATCTTCGAAGCTCTGAAGGCGCACTCTGGGCGCCACCAACCGGCCGCTCTCGACGCGTTTTTTGACAAGCTCGAACCGCTGTCGATCGATGACATGATCGGCTCCTGGAAAGGCGGCGTTTTTCCTGTCGGCAACTCTCTCGAAGTGCTGCTCAAAGATTTCGGCGTGATCAAGTGGCACGGCAAACGTTTTGACAGCGCCGATCGGGTACAGGCCCTTGTGGGCAAGAGCCTCGGCTTGAAGATGCACTTTCCGCTCGGCACCGCAGTGTTGCGAAGGGTCGAGTTTCGCGGCCAGGTGTCGGCGGCGATGATTTACGATCGACGACCGATCATCGATCACTTCCGGCGCATCGATGATCAGACGGTGATGGGAATCATGGATCAACGCGGCAAGATTGAAATCTATTTCTACCTCGAGCGAGAGTGAGCGATGCCAGCCTTGCGAGTTTTGTTGATGATGTTGATCGTTCTGGCATGCCCGTCAGGGGTTGTCGACGCCGATCAGGGCAGTTATTTCCCGCCGCCAGGAAGCGGCTGGGAACGGCGCGCGCCTGCGGACCTTGGGCTCGACGCTGAGCGACTCGCCGAAGCGGTGCGTTTCGCTCGAGAGCACGAGACCTCGACACCGATCGATCTCGAAACTTACATGCGCGACCGGATGGACGATCAGCCCTACGGCGACGTCGTCGGACCGATGAAGCCTCGGGGCGGTCCCAATGGTCTGGTGCTGCGTCACGGCGTGATCGTCGCTGAGTGGGGTGATACCGAGCGGGTTGATATGACCTTCAGCGTCACCAAGAGTTTCATGGCGGGGTTGGCCGGTCTCGCCCTCGAGCGTGGCCTGATCTCCGATCTCGACGCAGCAGTAGGGGAGGTAGTGCACGATGGCGGCTTTGCGTCACCCCACAACGCCCGCATCACCTGGCGTCATCTGTTGCAGCAGACCAGCGAATGGCAGGGCACCCTGTGGGACAAGCCCGACACCGCCGACCGGCGCCGCGGCGCCGACCGCGAACTGCAAGCCCCCGGCAGCTTCTGGGAGTACAACGACGTGCG
>JAJCXQ010000414.1 GCA_029263355.1 Acidobacteriota bacterium
CGGCTGGTCGACCACCTCGGCAAGGGTGGTATGGGGGAGGTCTTCGTCGGTTACGACGAGACGCTCGACCGCAGGGTTGCCGTCAAGTGTGTGCGGGTTGGCAGTCAGCGCAGCGAGAAGATGAAGGGCCGCTTCCTACAGGAAGCGCGCATCCTCTCGCGGCTGGCGCATCCCAACATTTGTCAGATCTATGATTATGTCGAGGATGGCCAGCGCGACTTCCTAGTGATGGAGCTGGTTGAGGGCCGCAGCCTCAAGCAGGCAGCGAAGGAAGGTCTAGACAATCGCTCCAAGCTGCGTATTGCTCAGCGAGTGGCCGACGTGCTGGTGGCTGCTCACGCCGAGGGGGTTGTCCACCGGGATCTGAAGCCCGAGCACGTGATGATCACCGCCGAAGGAGAGGTCAAAGTCCTCGACTTCGGGATCGCACATTCGGTGGGTGGTGAGAACGACGCCACTCTCGATCTCAGCTCACCGATGCGGCCGTTGACGCCGCTCTACCACACCCAGGTCGGCTCGGTGGTGGGGACGCCGCGTTACATGAGCCCGGAGCAGGCCCGGGGTGAACCGGTGACTCCGGCCAGTGACATGTACACCTTCGGCCTGCTGTTGCAGGAGCTCTTCACCGGCGAGAAACCCTACGACAAGGCGCCCCTCGACGACCTGTTGGAGGTCGTGGCGGAAGGGCGCAGTCGACCGGTAACCGGCCTCGGGCGCTCATTGACCGAGCTGATTGTGCGGTTGAAAACGATGAAACCCGGGGATCGCCCGAGCGCCAAGGAGACGGCGGATCGCATCAAGTGGATCCGTGAAACTCCGGTCCGTTGGTTGCGTCGAGGCCTAGTGACGGCGGCGATCCTTCTGGTCCTAACCGGGGTCACAAAATATGCCTTCGATCTGCGGCGTGAGCGGGCGTCGGCGGTAGCGGCCCGCAATCAGGCGGAGGGCCTGGTCACCTTCATGCTCGAAGACCTGTCTCGCGAACTGCGGCCGGTCGGCAAGCTCGATCTCTTAGAACAGGTCGCACGCAAGGCCTTGGATTATTATGAACAGGCCGCGCCAGGAGTGATCGGCGAGCCGACATTCACCCGCGGTCGGGCCTTCCACAGTGTTGCCGACGTGCTCGACGATCAAGGTGACATGGAGGCAGCAGTAGAGGCGGCGACAACCGCTCTGGAACTCCATCAGCGTCTGGTCGACGCGAGTCCCGAACGCGCGGATTGGCGTAATGGGCTGGCGCTAGATCACATTTTGATCGGTAGTTTGAAGCGAGAGATGGGGGAGCGTGATCAGGCGCAAGTCTCGTTGGCGACCGCCCGCAAGATCGCGGCTAGCCTGGTTGAGCTCGAGCCTGCCAACATCGAGTGGCGACGTACCTACGCCGAGGCCTGTTATGGCATGGGTATGTTCCACCTCTTCTACGATTGGCAGCCGGCGATCGCCGCTTTTCGCGAAGCTATTTCAGTCTACGATGAGCTTGCCGAAGCTGATCCCTCGGAGCCTGAGTACCGATATCGTCAGGCGGTGCTCTACGGTCAAGGGCTGGGGCAGGCCTACGAAGGACTGGGGCTGGAAGAAGAGTCGTTCGCGGCGGTGCAGCAAGCGCACAGTCTTTATCAAGAACTGAGTCGGCTCGATCCAGCCAACACCCGCTGGCAGAACGGATTCGCTTGGGAACACCGTCGGATGGGGGAGCACCTGAAGCACCAAGGCCAAACGGAGGAAGCGATGGCAGCCTACCGTCGGGCGGAGGCGATCAGCGAGCGCCTGTTGAGTCTCGAGCCGTCGAATCTCGATTGGCAACTGGGTTTGGCCGCGGACCATGGCGCCATCGCAGATCTGTTCGAAACCCAAGGCGATTTCGAGGCTGCTCTCGCCGAATATCAACAGTCGCTGGAGATCAGCCGTCAACTGGCCGCTACGGACCCAGCCCAAACCAACTACCAGTTATGGCTTGCCGAAGACTACCTCAATGTAGGGTCGGCGTTATTGGCCCTCGGCCAAGCTGAACTAGCCCGAGATGCTTGGCAGCAAACGGTTGAGATCGGAGCGCCTCATGTCGAGCGGCTGGCAGAGGTTGATGGTTATTCTCTCGAGGTCCATGTGAGTGCTTTGATCTACCTGAACCGTTCCGAGGAAGCTCGACCCATCGTCGAATGGCTGCAACGCAACCGATGGTTCGAGGACTCAGCAGACCAGGACTTCGTCGAGCTCTGTCGGCTTCACGGGCTGTTGCCTGTCGCGGCCTGATAGCTAGATCGCATCCAGAAACCCGTTTCTCGCCTCTCAGGTAGGCCCCTGTGGAGCGAGCACGCGGCGAGTATGTATGCGAGACGGTAAATATCGAAGCCTTGGTGAGAGCCCGCGGTCTTTTTACTATCGTCCCATCGCGCAAGACTGGTTCGACGCGCAAGCGATGATCGTCCGCACGCGGGGTGATCGTCATCAGGCGCTGGCGACCATTCGCGGCTTGGTACAAGAGCTCGACAACGACTTGGCGATCGGCAGTCTGATGACGGTTGAAGAAGCGACCGCGTCGGCGCTGATGCTGCCGCGAGCAGGAGCAGCTCTCTTTGGACTGTTCGGTATGGTTGGGCTGCTGCTCGCAGCGATCGGGATTTACGCGGTGGTGTCTTTTCTGGTCAGCCAGCGGACACATGAGATCGGTATCCGGATGGCGATGGGCGCTCATCAATGGAGCATTCTCGGCCTCGTGGCGGGTGAGGGACTCGCCTTGATTGCGGTCGGAGTGGCGGTTGGACTGACACTGTCGTTCCTGTCGACCAGCGCTCTTTCGGCCATGCTGTACGGCATCAGTGCCACCGACCTCGTGACTTTTGGCGGGGTGTCGGTGTTTCTGATTGCGGTGGGACTGTTGGCCTCGATTGTACCGGCGTATCGCGCCAGCCGTCTTGATCCGCTGGTCGCCTTACGTCGAGACTAACTGGTCCCTATCCAGCAATGCTCGTTAGTCGGTCGAGAGTGTGGGCTGCGCTCGACCTGCGTGACTCGCAGGATCGGCAACAAGGTGCGTAAAGTAAAGTTTACCAATGGTTTGTCCAGTCCATCGATCGTGCTCGCTCAAACATCCTCGGCCGTGCTCGCTCCACACTCTCGACCTTACTGACTCGAAACGCTGTTTCTGGATGCGAACTGGCTGCCTCGGCGGTCCGGCCCCACTGGATTGGTGTTGGTCCCAATCTCTGTTGCGCTCATTGCAGGTACCTGCTACTTTGCAGCCTATCGAGTGTGTCCTACGGACAGCGTTTGCTCCTCCTCAGCCCTAGAGTGGCAGTTTGCCTTTCCCCGTCCAATCCCGAGCGAAGTCGAGGATCGATGTTCCTTTGGAGGGCACTCTATAGCTTC
>JAJCXQ010000415.1 GCA_029263355.1 Acidobacteriota bacterium
TTCTCCTACGTTCCAGCGACCGCGGATGACCATCAGTTGGTCAACGCCTGGGGTGGGCTCGACCGGGTGCCGGCCTACTTGGTGAACCTGCGACCACAGCTTCGCCTCGGCGGTCGCCAGCTGGCGACCGGTGAGGGCGCCTTGGCGATGGCGGTGCCCCACCAGATCGAGGTGGAGTTGATCGGACCGTTCGGTGCCGAGCGGGTAACGCAGACGTTCCTGTCCGGTTCGTACCATGCCTTGGCGCTCGGCTCGCAGCGGGTGATGGAAGATCTACCCGTGGTTCCAGTTCCCCAAGACGACGAGTTCCTGGGCGCTCAGCTGCTGAGCCGCATCGCTTACGGTTACGGTGAGCGCTGGGACGGCGGGGAACGTGAGCTGGCGGCGCTGCTCGATGTGGCGGTGGCGCGGCCGTTGCCGTCGCTAGCCATTGCCTCCAACGCCGTCGAAGCGCAACGAATTCTGGGTCTGCCCCATCGTCTGGTCTGGCAAGGGGTGACGCTGGATGCAGCCTTTCGAGTAGTCGAGCCCGTTGGATCGGCGTCTTCGGTCGCCCAGGACTTCCTGCGGTTGTCGGGATTGCAAGGCTCGGCGCTCGAGCATTTGATCTTTCAAGACGAATTCCTGGTGGCGTCGATCTCGGCTGACAAGGCGCTCGGGTTGGCCCATCAGCAAGGCATCCCGGTGGTCTCGATTGATGCCACCAATGTCGATGCGACACTGCCCACGCTCCAGCACCCGCAGGCGGTGCGGGCAGAAATCGAAGCTTGGGCACGCCAGGGTTTTGTCGTCGAGGCGCCGCGTTTTCAGCTTGCTCTCAACGCCTGGACGGGTTCGGCGTGGCGGGTGGAGGATCCGTCCACTGCCGCCGCGGGCTACTTCTTGGCTGGTGGACTGGCAGGCGGCGCCACTACCGAGGCTCCGGAGAATTGGGTGCTCGACTTTGTGGTGGATGCCTTGGGCCATTTGCGCGCCGATCCCAACTTGGATCCGTTGGCGGGTTTCTCGGTGCGCAAAGTGGAAGGCGGTGATCATCAACGCGGCGAAGTGGGTGAACTGTTTCCCCTGGAGTTGACGGTGCAAGTGCTCGATGTGGTGGGTCGTCCGGTGCAGGGGGCAGTGGTGGAATTTCGGTCGCTGGCTGGCAATGGCGAGCTGAGTGTCGAGGGCAGCGGCTCGGGGTCGTTCGTGACCACGACCACAGATGTTGGTGGGTTCGCGTCGGCCGGTCTGCGCGCTGGCACCCGCGTGCTCGACAACTTCTTGGCGCTGCGGCTCCAGCCTGATGACGAGAAGATGAGCCGCGCGCTAAGGCACCTGGTGTCGGTGTCGGTAGTTTCCGATCGCGGATCACTGACGACGCCAACGCCGTTCGACGCGTTGGCTTTTTCCGGACCCCCGGTGAGTCTGCGGCGCACCGACACCTCCGAGACCTTTTTCACCAACGCGCTGGTCTCGCTGTGGTCCGACACTATGACGCTGCGTGTTGAAGATCAATACGGCAACGGTGTCGCTAATGCGGAGCTCGAAGCAACGGCGCTCGAGCCGATCTTGGCGGATGTCGAAGAACTTTGTGTCAACGATGGCGCGGGCGCTGCAAGATTGCACTTCTTCGACGCCGGAGTCGACGCCACCGGCAACTTTGCGGACTGTGACTCGCCCTTTCCGACCCTCGAGGAGTGTGGTGCCGAGACGCTGAGGGTTCGCACCGAGCCCGATGGCGAGGTATTTGTGGGTGTCATCATGGGCAACTCGCCGATGCCGTTCTATCCCGCCCGGGTTGAGCTGCGGCAGGTTGATCTGGCGGTGACGATCGGAGAGTCCGTGGACCCGGTGCGAGCTCCGCAGACGTCCGTTGGCGTACCTGAGCCGCCGCCAATGCCACTGGCCTACGAGGTTGTGGTCAGCAACCAGGGCACCCATGCGGCCACCAACGTGAGGGTCGAGACTTTGCTGGAGCTGCCGATCGGCGTTGCCCTCGACGAGGTGACGGTCAGTCGTGGCGCCCTGAGCGAGCCGGCGCCAGGGGAACGCTTGTGGACGCTTGGCGCTCTCGATGTCGGGGCAAGCGAGAGCCTGACCGTGACCCTGGCAGTGTCGGCTGAGGCCGCAGCTGGGCCGGACGCCATTTCACTCACCGTGGCGGCGTCAGCTCCTGGGGATCCGGTGTTGGCGCGGGGCGACGACTCGGCGTTCGAGTCGACCTCAGTAGAGGTCCCGTCCGCTAGTCCGTCACCGAGCACGGCGCAGAGGGGCGAAGAGCCGGCTGCCAGCGCAGCGTTGGCCCCCAAAACGCTGAGCGTCATCGCCCCCCTCGACTTCGAATACTCGGCGACCATTATTGCCGGTGTCCTGCGCCCTGGACTTTGCGCCCCATCTGTTGGGCTCAAGGTTGAGCCCCGTGGCTTTTTAAGGGGCGGCGCCACCCGAGTAGGCGAGCCGTTTCCGCTGCCGATCGAGCTGCTGGTCTTCACCTCCGACCCGACCGATTGTCGTTCGGTGCAGATACATTCGTGCACCGGCCCGTGTGTTGACGCCTGCCCGGGTGGCGAAACCGGTACCGTGACCGACTGCGCCTACTGCACCAGCGGCGGTGTCGGCTGCAGCTTCGAAGTCTGGGGGCGGGAGTGTGAGAAGCTTGATTGGACCTACCGCCGAGCCGAGGTGGCGTTAACCGGCAGTACGTTTCCGGTCAGCAACGGGGGCTTAGCGAGCCCAGTGTCGCGGTCGGAGGACGGCCTCTCGGTGCAGACGACGGTGAGTGCCGGGCCGACCCCCGGTCTCCACACGGTGGGTTTCACCGGCGTTGCCGTCGGCCGTCAGCTGAAGCCCAATCAAGCTACCGGCGAGCTCGAGATCCTGCCTGAGACCTTCCCGCCCTGGTCGGATCAGGAAATCGACCGCGAGCTCCAACTGGACAGCATCGGCGAATTCCACGGACTCGAGCTGTCGATCACAGGTCTGGAGCCCGAAGCGTTGGAGCTCACCGAAGGTGGTGTCACCAGCGCCCCGACGACATTTAGCTACCGCATTGCTCCCGCCGACTATGAGGCAAGGCTGGCGGTGATCAACATCGAGACGGAAGCAGGTTTTGTGGTCGATGTGGGAGGCGACTCCAGGTCGGGAGAGGGCCAAGCGGT
>JAJCXQ010000416.1 GCA_029263355.1 Acidobacteriota bacterium
TGTTGATGACACAACTAACCACGATGTAACTAAAACAATCACGTTTACTACTCTCGCTGACACTGAAACTAAGGTACAGGTAACAGTAATTGGAAGGGATGCCTAATGGCTATTGATCCACGGTTCACAGAAGTTGAACTAAAGAGTTTAGGTAAGGATCTTACCGCACAGATTCAGGATTACGAGCGTGCATACGATGTACGCAGACGAATCGCCATGGAACATTACAAAAACTACAACTCTATTGTAGCGAAGCGGTTCTATAACGGACGAAGTGACATCTTTGTACCACTCAGTTTCCAAATTGTTGAGTCATTGCTGGCTAAAGTCATGCGAGCTATATTCAATGAGCCCAACCCTGTCTTCTTAGAGGGTACTGGTGCATCTGACAAGGCACAAGAAGAAAAGATACGTGCTTTATTGCATATGCAGCAGAAGAAGAACGTGCGTTTGTGGCTTAAAATCCAAGATTACTGGCGATCTAAGCTAATGTATGGCCGTGGCTACGGTAAGATGGTATGGCGTACAGAACAACGTAAGATTCGTAAGCCTAAGATGGGTGTCAACACCCCTGAACCAGAGATTGCTATAGACCCAGAGACTGGTGAAGAGATTGTTCTTAATCCTGCTGCAACATCCAAGGTTATTACTCTTGGTTCAGAGGAAAAATTAGTAAATACCTACGATTGCTGGGACTGTATCCCTATTGATTGGTTCGATATGCTGGTTGACCCACTCGCACCAGACGGAGACATCCAACGTGCACGATTTGTAGGCCAACGGTTGATGCTGCACCAAGATGACTTGGTTCTTGGTAGTGGTATGCTGGATGCAGAGGGTAAACCACGTTACACCAACTTCGAAGACCTACTTGGTAAGGGTAATGGCCGTACCCCTGATGATGTACTGGAACGTAAACACGCAGTAGGTATAGAAGCAGACGAAAAAGACAAAGATAAACAGGATGGTAAGAAACATCTTGGTTATGAAGTGTACTTCCATAGGGATATGGACGGAGATGGTATTGATGAAGAGTATGTAGCTACTGTCCTGTGCGAAGAGGAGCGTGTTATTCAGGTAGAAGCTAACCCATGGTGGCATCAACGCAAACCATTTTTTAGTTCATCTATGTTCCGTAGACCTAATGAATTCTTAGGCCAAGGTGTTTTAGATCCTATCCGTAGAATGCAGTATGAAGTAAATGACAAGAGGAACCAGTCACTTGACTATGCCAGTATGTCCTTGAATGCTATCTGGTTAGTGGGTGATGGTGCTGGTATCGAAGAGAACCAGATCCGTGTAACGCAGAACGGTGTAGTCCACGCTAATGACATCAGTCAGATTCGCCAAATCGCTTTTCCTGACCTGACTGGTGTAGGCACACAAGCTGAACTCATCCTTGATTCCAACATGAGGGAAGCTACTGGGGCTACCCGTTCTGTACAGGGGTTGCAAGAAGGTGGGCCACGTCAGACAGCTACTCAATTCAGTCAGCTGTTAGCACAGGCTGGTGACCGTCTTCGTCTGGCTCTTGAGAGCTATGGCCATGAAGCATGGGTACCTATGTGGGAGATGGCACACGCTCTAAACCAGCAATACCTGCGTAAAAATCAATATGTCAGGCTTACTGAGAAGGACGCCACTGGTCTTAAGATCTTTGGTACAGAGGGTGATGTATCACCTGAAGATGTGATGACAGATGTAAACTTCATCATCCCATCCTTTGGTGATGTAGAAGCTATGAACTTGAGAAACCAGAACTTACTGACAATGCTACAAGTGATGCAGTCCATCCCGCCAGCTGAAGATAACGTAACGTTTATGAACATCTTGTTACGTAAGATATGGGTGGATCTCTTTAAGTTTGAGAAGGACGAGTTGTTCATTACTGACCCTGAAACTGGTGAAGGTAGGGATCTGGTTATCGTACAGCCCGGTGCTCAGTCTGCTTTTGATGAAGCAGCTGAAGCTGAGAGACAAGCAGCAAGTGGAGGAGGAACCCCTGCTGCTCAACAAGAACCAGCTGGTGATGTCCAGAGTGACATAGATGCACTAGCTAATGAATTGGGGGCAGCCCAACAAAGCGTACCGACAGGAGGTATTAACGCATGAGCATACAGGAGAGGATGGCAGAAGATAGGGAGAAACAAAAGGTATCCCTACAAGTTAGGAAGGAGGGGATCGAACACGAACTAGAAAGTATAGACGACCTCCTTAGTCTTAAGTCAGATGAGACATTCGGTAAATGGATGGATCTTATCAAACGAAACCTTAAAGCTGCTGCTAGTAAAGTAGAAGCAGAGCTTGACCCTTATAAGTTATTTGAAGCAAGAGGAATGATGATGGCTTTTAAAGGTGTGGTTCAGTGGGAAGACGCTTTACTTCGTACACGTAAAGGTTTGTTAGCCGACAGAGAATCATGTAATAAAGAATTAAACGATGGGGAAAACGACGAGTTTACCCCGGCATAACAGAGGAGGAACGATGCCAACAGAACAAGAAAATAAACAATTTATGCAGGAAGCTGGAGCAGCTGGTCAAGAGACACCACCTGCTGATGCTGGTCAAGAGATAGCTCTTACACCAGAAGGCAAGGTACCTGAAAAGAAAGAACCGGAACAGAAGAAGGAACCTGAGCAGAAGATGCCAGATATGCCCGACTTCAATCCATTGACTGAACAGTTACAAGGATTAACTGAGCAGTTATCTCAACAACAGTTGCTACAGAAACAACAAGAGCAACAACAGCAGCAACAAAAACAAGAGCCTGAGCAGAAGGATTCTTTTAACTTTGATCCATACTCTGAGAACTTTTCAGAGAACATCAACAAAGCTATTGAGCTTAAGGCAGCTGAGTTAGCTGAGAAGATGGTCGATCAACGAATGACTCCTCTGGAAAATACTGTGTATCTTCGTGAGCATGATATGGCAGTACAGAAGATCAAAGAGAATTATGATGGCTTTAACTACGATGCTGATACTCCGGTCTTACTGGATATGCAGCAGAAGATGCCGGGTATGACCTTTGAAGATGCATGGAAAGTTAAAGACTATGCACGTTTGGCAGAGGAAAACAAGCGTATAAGAGAAGGAACTACTCAACGGCAGAACCAGCAGGTGTCTACTACAGCACCCGCATCTAGGCAGCAAGAAGGAGATGGCAGCGGTAAGATCACAGTCAAGTTGACTCAAGATCAAATGAAAGCTGCCGACAATATAGGGATCAGTTATGAGTCCTATGCAGAACAACTCGTGGCACTTCAGAAAGAAAGAGGAGAAAGATAATGTCCGAATTTGAAGAAACATTTGGTGCAGAAACACCAGCACCAAAGAAGAAAAAGAAAAGTAAACCAGTCACAGCGACTGAACATGTAGAGGAGAAACCTATTGTTACTGACACATGGACGCATAAAGATATGGCTCCTAACTTATTAGATGTCAGGAACAAGCAGTTAAATATGCACTATCGGTACGTAAAACTAGCTGATGTAGAACGACGTAAACGAATGGGGTACGTTGTGGTGGAAGGTGACGCTAAAGAAGAAGCTGGTATGCACGCTGGTTCTGTACGTGGCACACACGATATGGTGCTTATGAAGACACCTTTGGAGAATGCTGCCAAGATTCAGGCATACCATGAAGAACGTGCCAGAAAACGGGTAGAAGCTTTCAAAGATGTTAAGAGTACTAAAGAACATTTTAAACAACAGTTGCGTAGACA
>JAJCXQ010000417.1 GCA_029263355.1 Acidobacteriota bacterium
TAGAACCTTCCGAATATTCTCGAGGATCTCTTGTGACTGACAAGGCTTGCCGACGCAGGAATAGTGGGGCTCTTTAGAGGAGGCATAACGCCGTCAGGCGCGAGAAAGACCGAGAATAGCGGAAGGGAATCGTCAGACAGGGCAATCAGTCCCGGACGAATCTGACGCTTCTGATCAGACCATTCCTGACTTCGTAGATGGAGACGTACTCGGTCTCCTTGTCTCCAGACACCACAGTTTCATGATTGATGACGTAGCTGTCTTTTGTGATTTGGTGATGTATGTCGACGTGCACGGAACCTTCCCGGAATAAATCCTCGAACAGTTTCTTGATGTGCTCCTTCCCTTTCCCCAGTGATCTGGCCGGATAAGTGAAGACCTCTACATCCTCAGAATAGGTGCTCAAGAAAGTGTCCAGATTGTGCTCGTTGTATGCCTGCATTCGCAGATTCACGACCTCCAATGGCGAAGGTGTTTCTCCCCCGGTGAGCGCATTGCACCCTGATGCCAATAGCAGGACAACTCCGACGCAGAGTACGTTCTTCATCTTTGACTTCTCCGGGTTATTTTGTCGTCATGCTGATGCTCGACAGAACAACGGACGAGATTCAAGGCTGGGTACCGTGTGACTCCCATTCACACTTACCTGACTTGAGTCAGACAATATCACCCTGTCAAGATCAAGGAACGCTCCTTCGGTCGCTCTGCTTGGGCCTGAGCCCAGGCTAGACGCGCCATGCGAAGCTAACATTAATAGCCAGGGGTGATCGTTCTCGACCGCGCCATGGCCACGGACGGATTCCGAGCTACGAAAAATCTCTGAAATCAGGCTCCCGAACCACCACCTCTCCCCCGCTCTCGATCGCCTCGACGTGGCGCCCCATCGGCACCACTTCGAAATACCGACGATAGATGTCCAGGAGCTCACAGGCCCGCCGACGCTTGACCTCCCCCGATATCTGCATCGCCGGGAAGAACGCCAAACCATCACAATCATCACCGCCGAGGAAGTCGAGCGGATGGAGCAGCAGCGACGGTTGCACACCGGTCAAACGGCACAGCCACAAGGCCTTGTGGAAGTAGAGCTTGGCCAGCAAGTGGGAGTAAGCACCGAGGTACAACAAGTAGCTCAAGTGGAAGGGAATCTTGAAGATCGGCAAGGTGGTGACAGGGATTTCGAGAATCGTTCCTTCGTCCAGCTGCCAACGATAGGGCTTCACCGGGCGTGTTCCGTCCCGCAAGGTTCCGAACAGCTTACGACGCTGCTCACTCTCTTCCGGAGACAGCTTGGCGGTGCGGAAGTAGTAGGCGCGGGCGAGGGGCCCGAGGTAGGTTGGGAAGGTGGAGGCATCGTAACGGTAGCCACGTCGAACGAGGACTCGCAGCGTTGACGTCGAAAGGCTGTAGCCCGGGCCTCGGAAGCCATCAGGCTTGACGCCGGTGATGTCCCAAATGGCCTCCTCCGCCTTGGCCAACTCTTCGTCGAGCTCGGCTTCGTCATAGAGGTGGAGCCACTGCTCGTGACGGAAGGAATGGTTGCCGATCTCGTGACCGGCGGCGGCGAGAGCAGCCAAGGCATTACGATTACCCGCGATGGCGGCATCTTGGCCGACGATGAAGAAGGTGATCTTCAGGTTGCGCTGCTCGAGGATGCGCAAGACGTGAGGCACCACAACGTCTAAGTAGGAGGGATAGCTCTGCCATCCCTCGTCGCCGTGGGTCCGCAGGTACGTCCATTGATTGTCGAGATCGAGCGAAAGGCTGGCGAGAGTCACAAGGGCGGCTCCATCACAACCGTGTCGGTCTCGAATCCGATCGCCTCGGTCGACGGATGGAACTCGCCGAGCCGCGCCGCGGCGGTCTCCGCCAGCTGCATCGTCTCGTTGACGTTCAGTGTGCCGTTGACGATGTGGGCAGAGTTGACCACATGAACACCGCGCACCGATGTCGTGATCGGCGGCAAACGATCCGAGTAGCCGAGGGTCGAGAGGGCGAGCAGGTGGCGAACCCGAGAAATGCGGAAGCAACGGACATGGGAGCGCTCGAAATCAGGATACATACGCTCCAGGCCGGCAAGAAACTTCGCCTCGATCTCCTCGTTCGACGCGTCGAGCAAAGGGTCGTCCGAGCGCACATACTTGGGCAGATAAACCAGGCTTTGGCCCGCGAGGTGGCGCTCGGCGTCAACCAACCCCGACATCTCGACCACTGCGCTGAACGGCACATCGGGATCGGTGATGTACGTCAGGTAGTAGTCGGCGAGGGGCTTACTCAGCAGAACCGAAGCACAGACGATACCCTGATAGGTAATGCCCTCCAGGCGTTCCGTCTCATCGGCGTTCAGGCCTCTGCAGACTTGAGCTGCGATCTTGCCCGGCAGCGTCACCGCCACTTGATCGAGCAGAAAGATCTCGCCATTACGGCCCTCGACCTCGATTCCCTCTGGCGTCGCTTCGACCCGTTGCACCGGCGCACCGAGTCGGACGTCGACCCCCTCGTCTGCCAACGCCGCGGCGAATTGATCGATCACTCGGCCGTAGCCCCCCGGCACATAACCGAAACGTTCCTTGTCGAGCCCCATCCGCCGCGCCTTGGAGAGACGGCGGGCTACTGCCCAAATAAAAGCTGCGGAAGCCACTCGATAGTTGTCACCGAGTTTGGCCTTGAGCAACGGCAGCCACAGACGTTCGAAGACTCGACGCCCCGAGAGCTTGGTCAGCCAATCGACGACGGGAATCTTCTCCAGGTGTCTACCATCGCGGATCGACGAAATGTAGTTGATGGAGAGCCCCAACCGAGCCTTGTTCCACAAACTCAAGGGCAGGTTGCGGAGAATGTCGGCGTTGGAGGTAATGGACACCAGTTTGCCGTCCGAGTAAAAGCCGGTGCGGGTCTCGACCCAGTCGATCTGATGCTCGAGGCCAAGCTCATTCAGGACGTTCCGCAACACCGAATCCGACAAGCAGATGACATGGTAGTGACGATCCCACCGAACATCTCCTAAATGCCAAGCATCGGCGACACCACCCAATCGATCCCCGGCCTCGAAAACGGTGACCTGATGACCGCGTTGGGACAAACGCAGGGCGAGGGTGAGGCCGAGGACACCGCCCCCGACCACGCCCCACCGCTCTCCCGTCAACTGAACCATCCGTCAGGCGCCATCTAGCAGCTGGCGTCGAGGACCGTGATCTGGTCAGGACCGTTTGGCACCATACAGAGGAACTCGAAGGGAGCCTCGGTCACTTCATAGAAATGCGATTCGCCGGCCGGTATGTAG